>NZ_JADPRX010000014.1:0-88120 GCF_017347125.1 Sporosarcina sp. E16_3 | reverse complement strand
GCCCAGCACAAGGTTCAACAGGCGGTACTCGCCCATCACAAGGTTCAACAGGCGGCAATCGCCCAGCACAAGGCTCAACAGGCGGCAATCGCCCAGCACAAGGCTCAACAGGCGGCAATCGTCCAGCTCAAGGCTCAACAGGCGGCAATCGTCCAGCGCAAGGTTCAACAGGCGGCAACCGTCCAGCACAAGGCTCAACAGGCGGCAATCGCCCAGCGCAAGGTTCAACGGGCGGCAATCGCCCAGCACAAGGTGCACCAAGCGGACAAGGCGGTCGCCCAAGTGGCGGAGGTCCAGGAGGTCGTCCAGGTGGCGGTCGCGGTGGACGTCCACCAGCACGCGGTATAAACCAAGGTCGCAGAAGGTATCGTCCAGCGAACCCGATTCCAAAAGTGGAAAAACCGTTACCGGAAAAAATCACTTTTTACGAATCACTATCAGTTGCTGAACTAGCGAACAAACTAGGTCGTGAACCGTCTGGCATCATCAAAAAGCTCTTCATGCTTGGTATCATGGCTACAATCAACCAAGAATTGGACAAAGATGCGATTGAACTCATCTGCGCAGATTATGAAGTTGAAGTAGAAGAAGAAATTCGTATCGACGTAACTGATCTTGAAACGTACTTTGAGGAGCATGAGGAAACAGCTATTGCTTCAATTGAACGTCCTCCAGTCGTTACAATCATGGGGCATGTTGACCACGGTAAAACGACACTTCTAGACTCGATTCGTAATACGAAAGTTACACAGGGCGAAGCGGGCGGTATCACTCAGCATATTGGTGCTTACCAAATCGAAGAAAAAGGCAAGAAAATAACATTCCTTGATACACCAGGTCACGCTGCGTTTACAACGATGCGGGCACGCGGTGCGAAAGTGACTGATATTACGATTCTTGTTGTTGCAGCGGATGATGGTGTTATGCCACAAACTATCGAAGCCATCAACCATGCAAAAGCGGCTGATGTTCCGATTATCGTTGCAGTGAATAAGATGGATAAGCCTTCTGCAAATCCAGACCGTGTTATGCAAGAATTAACAGACCAAGGACTTGTTGCTGAAGCATGGGGCGGAGATGCAATTTTCGTACCAATCTCGGCATTGAAAGGCGAAGGAATTGACCAGTTGATTGAAATGGTTCTTCTTGTTGCTGAAGTCGCTGAACTAAAAGCTGATCCGAACATCCGCGCACGCGGAAGTGTCATTGAAGCTTCTCTTGATAAAGGTCGCGGTGCTGTTGCAACGCTTCTTGTTCAAGACGGAACGCTTCGTGTAGGAGATCCAATCGTAGTTGGTAACACATATGGTCGCGTACGTGCGATGGTAAGTGACATTGGACGCCGCGTGAAAGAAGCTGGCCCATCTACACCGATTGAAATTACAGGGTTAAGCGATGTACCTCAAGCTGGAGATCGTTTTGTTGTCTTTGAAGATGAGAAAACAGCACGCCAAATCGGGGAAACTAGAGCCGGTGAAGCGCTGCAAGATCAACGCGTTGAGAAAACACGTGTAACACTTGATAACTTGTTTGATCATATGAAACAAGGCGAAATCAAAGAATTGAACTTAATCGTCAAAGCAGACGTACAGGGTACGGTTGAAGCAATGGCATCTTCACTCATGAAAATTGAAGTTGAAGGCGTCAACGTTAAAATCATCCACACAGGTGCTGGTGCGATTAATGAATCTGATATTTCACTTGCTGCTGCATCAAATGCCATCGTTATTGGATTCAACGTTCGTCCAGACGTCAACGCGAAACGCGCGGCGGAAGAAGAAGGCGTTGAAATCAGACAACACCGTGTCATCTATAAAGTGATTGAAGAAATCGAATTGGCAATGAAGGGTATGCTTGATCCTGAATACGAAGAAAAAGTTATCGGACAAGTTGAAGTACGCGAAACAATTAAAGTGTCTAAAATCGGAACGATTGCGGGAAGCTATGTAACAAGCGGTAAAATTACGCGTGATTCAAGCGTTCGTATCGTTCGCGACAACATCGTCATCTTCGAAGGCGAAATAGATACATTGAAACGCTTTAAAGACGATGCAAAAGAAGTAGCTAAAGGCTATGAATGTGGAATTACAATCAAAAACTTTGATGATATCCATGTAGGCGACGTTATCGAAGCCTTCATCATGGAAGAAATTAAACGAGTATGATTGTCTACGCGGAATGTTCATTCTTCATTCCGGAGGCGGCTTCATTGAAAGAGAAGCGGTCTGTTTTAAAACGGATGACGGACAGAGTCAAAAATGATTATAATGTCTCCATCTCAGAACTAGATCATCAGGATCTATGGCAACGAACGACAATCGCTCTTGTTGCTGTTGCCTCATCAAAAGATGCAGCTGAGCGTGAAGTTAGGCGGGCGATCCGACTTTTGGAGTCAAATCCAGAGTGGGAATTGTCCAACCTGACGCTCGACTATTATTAAAACGGGATTGGGGTGACCATCCATGACAATGCGCGCTAATCGTGTTGCAGAGCAGATGAAAAAAGAGCTTGGTGAAATCATCGGTCAAAAAATTAAAGATCCACGTATCGGTTTTGTTACAGTAACCGATGTCGAGGTGACTGGTGATCTTCAGCATTCCACAATTTACATTTCTGTTCTTGGAAAAGAATCGGAAAAGAAAGATACGCTGAGAGGGCTGAATCAGGCGAAAGGATATATTCGTACTGAAATCGGCAAGCGGATCAGGCTTCGAATAACACCCGAAATTAAGTTCGAATTCGATAGTTCCGTTGCATACGGAACTCGGATTGAATCACTTCTTAAACAGGTGAAAAATGAAGAAGAAGTCAAAGAATAAATGATTGAAGAAAGGAGGAAGTCGGTGTCCACAAGGACTTTCCGGCTTCTTCTTTTTACATATAGCGACAATTTTGAAGGCGGTGGCGTGTATGAATGGAATACTTCCCCTGTGGAAGGAAAAAGGAATGACTTCGCATGATTGTGTATTCAAATTGCGGAAGATTCTAGGTACGAAAAAAGTGGGTCATACCGGTACACTTGATCCAAGTGTAGAGGGTGTATTGCCGATTTGCATCGGACAGGCAACGAAGGTCGCTGAATATGTAACAGATTCCGGCAAGGAATATATAGCAGTTGTGTCTATTGGGACTGCGACTGAAACGGAAGATGCAGATGGAGCAGTTGTAGCTTCGGATTTATCACCAAAACATATTACGCGAACGGAAATTGAAGCAGTACTCGCCAAATTGACAGGCGAAATTATCCAAATTCCACCGATGTATTCTGCTGTAAAAGTGAATGGTAGAAAGTTATATGAATACGCCCGAAAAGGGATTGAAGTTGAAAGACCTGAACGAAAAGTGTTCATTCATGAAATCGAATTGTTGGACCCTGTACAATGGTATGAAGGTGAAAAAGTTTCGTTCCGCATTCGAGTTGCTTGCGGCAAAGGAACGTATATCCGCACGCTTGCTGTCCAGATAGGGGAGCTACTGGGTTTCCCTGCGCATATGGCGGCATTAGTCCGTACATCGTCAGGAACTTACGTGCAGGCAGACTGCCGGACGCTAGATGAGGTGAGAGCGCTTCAGGAAGAAGGCCGAATCGCAACGATACTTCGTCCGCTTGAAGATGCACTTAATGATTTTGCGGCCCTTGAAATAACTGAAGAGCTCCTTGAAAAAGTAGAGAATGGACAAGTGCTGCCTGAGCATCCACTGCTTGAAAGTGAAGAGGCAATCGTATTTATGAATGAAGGCAAGGCACTTGCAGTATACAGGAAGCATCCTACCAAGCTTGGTCTCATGAAGCCTGAAAAGATGTTCCCGTTGAACAGGTAAGGGGAGATTACAATGGACATCTACAAATTGCATTATCCAGGAAAAGTTACGATTGATAATGATGCGCATTATTCCCTTGCAATCGGTTTCTTTGACGGCTTGCATAAAGGTCATCAGTCGGTGATTAACGGAGCGAAAAGAAAGGCCGAAGAACTTGGTATCCGTTCGGCTGTTATGACATTCGATCCGCATCCCTCACATCTATTTGGTGATGGTGAAAATAAGGTAGGCTATATTACGCAGTATCCAGAAAAAGTTAGGCTGCTTCGTTCGATGGGCATCGATGCTTTGTTTATCGTGACGTTCGACTGGGCGCTTGCTTCGCTGTCGCCTAAGCAATTTGTCGATGTATTCTTGAAAGAACTACATGTTTTGCATGTCACTGCAGGGTTTGACTTTACATTCGGTTCAAAGGGTGCGGGCACGATGGAACAGATGGCTGCTTTGTCGGGCGGAACATTCGGTACAACTGTTATCAAAAAAGTGACGAATAATGAGCAAAAGATTTCATCAACACGGATTCGTAAGCTTTTGTCTAAAGGCAATGTTGAAGAGACGGAATTGCTTCTTGGCAGACCTTTTCGGACGGTTGGCGTGGTTGTTGACGGTGAGAAAAGAGGAAGGCTACTCGGATTCCCGACTGCCAACGTTATGCCGGAGAGTAGCGCAGTATTGCCGGCAAATGGTGTCTATGCAGTGCGTTTCACTGTGGATGAAAAAACATATGATGGTGTCTGCAATGTCGGCGTGAAACCGACGTTCCATGATCCAAGTGAAAGGCAGGCCGTCGTTGAGGTACATGTCCTCGATTTTTCCGGAGATCTCTATGGCAAAGAAGCATCTGTAGACTGGATTGGACATATCCGCGATGAGCAAAAATTCGGTTCCATTGATCTACTTATCGAACAAATTGCTAAAGACAAAAATAACGCACAAGAGATTCTAGAAGCACGTGGATGATTGTTGCATTTCGAAAATAGGCATGGTACTATAAATACGTGCCAATGTGCACAAACCATTCCTTGGCATCGCGAATCACCAACGCTTGCTCGGGAACCGGGGATATCTTACTATTGGAGGTGAAGAAGATGGCTATCACACAAGAACGTAAAAATGAATTGATCAGTGAATACAAAATTCATGATACTGATACTGGATCAGCAGATGTACAAATCGCTGTCCTTACAGAAGAGATCAATAACCTGACAGAACATTTCCGTCTTCATAAGAAAGACAACCACTCACGTCGTGGTCTTTACAAAATGATCGGAACTCGTAAAAGACTTTTGAGATACTTACGAGACAATGAAGTTCAGCGTTACCGTGATCTTATTGCTAAACTCGGCCTTCGCCGTTAATAGGATGACTACAGAAAGTGGGCCTTGTGCCCGCTTTTTTTTTGTGCGTTTATTTAGGTTGTTTGGAGTGGTCTTTCTATTCATTGTGTGGTGCCAGCAGCTACCACAATGCATTTCAACGTGATCTATTCTTCTGAAAAAATCAAAACCTCAATAATTACCCCCGTTCTATACTAGAAACTACAATAAAGTGGTATACTATACAAATGTGCCATGATGACGGTTAAATGATGATAAAAACTTGTGTTCACTGAGCGCTATCACTTACACTACTACTAATACATACACGTATACAGTTCAGGCTGGGATATGGAGAGGGGTTCAATTTATGACAGAGAAAAAAGTTTATACACTTGATTGGGCAGGACGACCGTTGACAATTGAAACGGGGCAACTTGCTAAACAGGCGAACGGAGCAGTACTTGTCCGTTACGGCGATACAACTGTACTTTCGACAGCAACCGCTTCAAAAAATTCACGGGGGTTAGATTTCTTCCCACTTACGGTGAACTATGAAGAGCGTATGTATGCAGTTGGAAAAATTCCAGGTGGCTTCCTTAAACGTGAAGGACGTCCATCTGATAAGGCTGTGTTAACGAGCCGTCTGATTGACCGTCCGATTCGTCCTTTATTTGCAGACGGATTCCGTAATGATGTACAAGTTATCTCACTTGTTATGTCAGTCGACCAGGACTGCTCATCTGAAATGGCTGCAATGCTTGGTTCTTCTTTAGCATTGTCTGTTTCTGATATTCCGTTTGAAGGACCGATTGCAGGTATTCAAATTGGTCTTATTGACGGCAAATTCATCGTCAATCCAACACCAGCACAACTAGAGAAGAGTGATCTTGACCTTGTTGTTGCAGGAACAAAAGATGCGATCAATATGGTTGAAGCCGGCGCTAAGGAAGTTGCTGAAGACATCGTTCTAGAAGCAATCATGTTCGGACATGGTGAAATCATTAAATTGATTGAATTCCAAGAGAAAATTATTGCCGAAGTCGGCAAAGCCAAAACGGAAGTGAAATTGTTCCAATTGGATGAAGTGATTTTAACGGACATTAAAAATAGCTGTGAAACAGACCTTATCAATGCTATCCAAACACAGGAAAAGCATGCGCGTGAGGATGCTATCAATGCAGTAAAAGAAGAAGTAATTGAACGCTACAAAGAAAATGAAGCGGACGACGCGACGATGAAACAAGTTAAAGGCGTGCTGGATCAACTTGTTAAAGAAGAAGTCCGTCGCTTGATTACAGATGAAAAAATCCGTCCAGACGGTCGTGGTCTTGACGAAATTCGTCCACTTGCTTCTGAAGTTGGCATTTTGCCACGTACACACGGATCAGGTCTCTTTACACGTGGGCAAACACAAGCACTTAGCGTTTGTACACTTGGGGCACTTGGTGAAGTACAAATCATCGATGGCCTTGGCCTAGAAGAATCAAAACGTTTCATGCATCATTATAATTTCCCGAACTTCAGTGTCGGTGAAACTGGTCCGATTCGTGGACCGGGTCGTCGCGAAATCGGTCACGGAGCACTTGGTGAACGTGCACTTTTAGCTGTCCTTCCGAATGAAACGGATTTCCCGTATACACTGCGTTTGGTAGCGGAAGTACTTGAATCGAACGGTTCTTCTTCACAGGCTTCTATCTGTGCCTCAACAATGGCAATGATGGATGCAGGTGTTCCACTGAAAGCGCCGGTTGCAGGAATTGCAATGGGGCTTGTCAAAAAAGGGGATAACTACTCAGTCCTTTCTGATATTCAAGGGATGGAAGACCATCTCGGCGATATGGACTTCAAAGTGGCAGGTACTGAAAAAGGAATTACTGCCCTTCAAATGGACATTAAAATCGATGGTCTTTCTCGTCAAATCTTGGAAGAAGCATTGGCACAAGCAAAAGTCGGTCGCTTGAAAATCTTGGATCATATGATTACAGCAATCGGTGCCCCACGTACTGAGCTTTCGGAATTCGCTCCGAAGATTATCATGATCAAAATCAACCCAGACAAGATTCGTGACGTAATTGGGCCTGGCGGAAAAGTGATTAATAAAATCATCGAAGAGACAAGCGTTAAAATCGATACGGAACAAGATGGTACGATTTATATCTCTTCTCCAAATAATGAAATGAATGCCAAAGCGAAAGCGATGATTGAAAATATCGTTCGCGAAGCAAAAGTTGGCGAATACTATATGGCGAAAGTGAAACGCATTGAGAAATTCGGTGCATTCCTTGAACTATTCCCAGGTAAAGACGGACTGCTCCACGTTTCTGAAATTTCAGAAGAGCGGACGAAAGTGGTTGAAGATGTCTTGAAAATGGGCGATGAAATGTTCGTAAAAGTAACTGAAGTTGATAACCAAGGACGCGTTAACCTGTCTAGAAAAGCTGTCATTCTTGAAGAAAAAGAAGCAGCTGAAAAAGCGAATAGCTGAATCGACATACAGGACTAGAATGGAAAGCCCCCTCTTCAAGTGAAGATGAGGGCTTTTTCTTCTTTAATCAAATATAATAAATAAAATAGAATAGAGTTTAAAAGGGGGATTCAATGAATGATAGAAACACATGTATGCCGAAATGGCGTCAGAATCGTCCATGAAAAAATGCCGCATGTACGCTCGGTAGCACTTGGGATATGGGTCGGTGCAGGTTCAGGAGACGAGATGGAATCAGAAGCGGGTATCGCCCATTTTATTGAACATATGCTTTTTAAAGGAACACCGTCGCGAAGTGCGCGCACGATAGCAGAGGAATTTGACCGGATTGGGGGAGATGTTAACGCCTTCACATCAAAAGAAATGACTTGTTATTACACGACAGTACTTGGACATCAGGCGCCTCGTGCGCTATCAATCTTAGCAGATATGTTTTTCAACTCGAAATTTGATGAAGCGGAAATTGCGAAAGAAAAATCGATTGTCCTTGATGAAATTGCGGCAGTCGAAGATGCACCGGATGACGATGTAGATGAACGTTTGTGGAGCGTTATGTATCCCGAACAACCGATTGGTAAACCGGTGCTGGGTGATGAATCGACAATCAATACGTTCGACCGCAAAATGATCGATGACTTCATGGGGCGAAAGTACACACCAGAACGGATTGTTATTTCCGTGGCGGGCAACTATGATGACCGATTAATACAGCTGATTGAAGTTCAATTCGGTTCATTCAAACAGGAAGAAAAGATTGAACAGGCGTCACTAGTAGCGTTACCTGAATTTCACGGTGGCAGTACGCTGAAAGAAAAAGATATTGAACAAGCCCATATCTGCCTTGGCTTTACTGGGCTTACTGTGGACGATAAACGAATCCCTGAGTTGATTGTGTTGGATAGTATTATAGGCGGCTCGATGTCTTCGCGTCTATTTCAGGAAGTACGTGAAGAGCGCGGCTTGGCCTACTCAATTCATTCCTATTACTCGGCGTATAAGACGACGGGCGCATTCATGATATACGGCGGAACATCTCCTGAGAATTTGAGGGAATTATCCGATACGATTGATGAAGTGATTCAGTCAATATTGGAAGACGGCGTTACAGAAAACGAATTGCATAATGCGAAAGAGCAGTTAAAAGGTGGGTTCCTGCTAGGTCTTGAAAGTTCAGAAGCAAGGATGCACCGCAACGGTAAAAATGAACTCATTTTAGAGGAGCATAAATCAGTTGATGAAGTCGTAGCTCTTATCGACAATGTCGAATTAAGTCAGGTTTATAGAATGGCAAACGACATCTTTAGTGGGCAACGGGCAACATCGATCATTGCGCCAAAGGATGTTCTAAAAGAATTTATGAGTTGATTGCTCCCGCATTAACGGGCAGTAAGCCCCCACCCCAAGTCTTCGAGGACACAAGTAGAATAAGTGGGGGGCAACTGCCCGTAAAAGCCCGAATGGTTAAACTAATAAACAGTGGGGGATAAAGCCCCCCACTGTTTAAGATTAACTTTATAGCGTTAGTCAGTTTTTCCGTGTTCATCTCATATGATGGATGGAGACATAGGAAAGGGGAATGACGATGCTACTTTCAGAACTTGCTCAGAAAGAGCTTATTCAAGTTGAGGACGGGGTCCGCTATGGTTTTTTGGCGGATACCGACCTTATTTTTAACGGAAGAACAGGGGATATTATCGGATTTGAAATAAAGAAGAAATTCGGTCGTTTTTCATTCAAGAACCGTCAAGAAGCTTCGGATGAATTCATACCTTGGCATGAAATTGTCTTGATTGGGGAGCATCGTATTCTATTCGGAAAAACGCATAGTATGAATGAGTTGGTTGACGATGAGAGATAATAAGTGGCTCTTCATAGGGACGGATAGCAGATTGGGAGCTTGCAGTGAGATCATGTTTGAAAGAGGATTTGACACTCATCACATTGGAACCGATCATTATTCGGATGAGCTTGGTAAACGAATTGCGGACTATTCGCCACGGCAAATTGTTTTCCCGATTGTGCAAATGAAAGATTTAATCCCTCCCTCAATATTAGATGAGGGAATGGAGCTCTACACGGGAATTGCGTCGGAAGAGTGGCTGAAGCCCTTGAAAGATGCAGGATTGTCACTCCGTTCCTATACTCAAGAAGAGCAATTCATCTGGCAAAATGCGAAGCTGACTGCCGAGGGATTCATTCATGAATACTATGCACGCACTAAACGGTGTATTTCAGGGGTTCATTTCTCCGTAGCAGGTTTTGGCAGGGTTGGCAAGGCGACAGCGCACGCATTGGCGTCTTTAGGGGCCATTGTGACAGTCGTTGCCAGGTCCGATGATCAGCTCGGTGAAGCTTGTTATCACGGATATAAGACTGAACGTCTAACGGAAGATTGGGCAATGGAAAAGGGAACGCTGATCAACACGATTCCCGTAAAATGGCTTGCTGCACCTCAGAACCCTAGTGTGCACATTTATGACCTTGCATCAGCCCCGGGCTGCCTAAAGGCGCAGCTTTCATCTGAATACTATACAGTACTCCTCGGATTACCGGGAAAGCACTTTCCTGTAGATGCAGCAGTCGCTTTGGCGGATGCGCTCGAGAGAATGTATAGAAGATGAAAGGGGAACACGATGCTAAAGGGAAAGAGGATAGGCCTTGGAATTACGGCGTCACATTGTACGTATGAGGCAATCATACCGACTATTGATGCACTAAAAGACGCGGGAGCAACCGTTGTACCCGTTATCACTCACTCTGTTTTGACAGCCGCAACGCGTTTCGGAACTGGGGAAGAATGGATTGCACGAATAGAAGCTGCGACTGGTGAAAAAGTAATAGCTACAATTGTTGGAGCTGAGCCATTCGGTCCGAAAACGCCTGTCGATTGTATGATTATTGCACCGATGACTGGGAATTCCATGAGTAGATTTGCTAATGCGGCAACAGATTCACCTGTCTTAATGGCTGCCAAAGCCACGCTACGAAATGAAAGCCCAGTCCTCATCGGTATTTCAACAAATGATGCACTTGGTCTAAATGCAATGAATCTTATGAAACTACTCAATATGAAGAACGTCTTTTTTATCCCGTTCGGACAGGACGATCCGTTGAAAAAACCAAACTCACTTATCTCCGATTTCACACTCATGGTACCTGCGGCAGCTGCTGCCCTCGAAAAAAGACAACTTCAACCGTTATTAATTATTCACGACAAAATATAAAAATACAGGGCAGAATAATCGGATATATGATATAATTCCTCCAATGAACTGCTAACGATGTAAGGGACAGAAGTAATTGTGCTAATCATACCGTTTTTTGCAACAATTTGGAAAACAGTATAAAACATGCATGTCCTGATTATTTATACATCCGTATAAGCTGAAAGGGAGATAAAGATGAAAAAGGTTAATGTTGCAATAGTCGGTGCTACGGGAGCTGTCGGTACAAAAATTCTTGAAAAATTACTTGAACGTGATTTTCCAGTCCAATCAATTAAGCTGCTAGCCTCTAAGCGATCTGCCGGTACAGAAATTACGGCAGGTGGCCATAACTATATTGTTGAAGAAACGGTTCCAGAATCATTCGAAGGCATTGACATCGCATTTTTCAGTGCGGGTGGATCTATTTCAGAAAAGTTTGCACATGAAGCAGTCAATAGAGGAGCGGTCGTTATTGATAATACGAGCGCATTCCGGATGATGGAAAACATTCCGTTAGTTGTTCCTGAAGTGAACGCTGGAGCTTTAAGCGGACATACAGGAATCATCGCCAACCCAAACTGTTCGACGATTCAAATGGTGACTGCGCTGCAACCGATTCGAGAGAAGTTCGGCTTGGATCGAATCATTGTGTCAACGTATCAAGCCGTTTCAGGTGCCGGTTCTGAAGCGATTGATGAATTAGAAAGTCAAAGTTTACAGTTTGAAAACCGTTCGAAAACGGAAGCGACAATATTACCGTCAGCTTCAGCAGAACGGCATTATCCAATCGCGTTCAATGCAATCCCTCAAATTGATGCCTTCGATCCTTCAGGCTATACACTTGAGGAACTTAAAATGATGAATGAAACAAAAAAAATATTTGGTGATCAGAAATTGTCTGTGTCGGCGACATGTGTACGTCTTCCTGTCGTTACGGGGCATTCTGAGTCGGTTTATATTGAAATAGGTACAGAAGGAGTTACTGTAGAAGTACTTCAAAACTTATTAGAAAATGCACCAGGTGTCGTCGTCCAAGACAATCCATCTAAACAATTGTATCCGATGCCATTATTTGCAGAAGGTAAAGACGAAGTGTTTGTAGGCCGTATTCGAAAAGACCCAGAACACCCAGCGGGATTCCATCTGTGGATTGTATCGGACAATCTCCTAAAAGGAGCAGCACTCAATTCGGTGCAAATCGCAGAAACGCTGCTTAATTAACAAACAAAAGTAAAGGGCTGATAATTATGGAACTTGGACGCGTATCGACGGCAATGGTCACACCATTTTCAGCAACGGGAGACATTGATTACGACAAAACCGCAAAACTGATTGAACACCTGATCGCGAATGGCAGCGATTCGTTGGTTGTCTGTGGTACGACAGGTGAATCTCCTACACTTTCCGTCGAAGAGAAGGAAGCACTTTTTACGTTCACAATAAAAGCAGTAAATAAACGCATTCCAGTCATAGCGGGGACGGGGACATTTTCTACAAAAGAAACCATCAAGCTGACACGGATGGCGGAACGAGTAGGGGCTGATGGTATTATGCTCGTCGCACCTTATTACAATAAACCTGACCAAAAAGGAATGTACGCTCACTTCTCGCTAGTTGCAGGAGAAACTAGCCTGCCGGTGATGTTGTATAATATTCCGGGGCGATCAGCCGTCAACATGCTTCCTGAAACGCTCATCGCTTTATCGAAGATAACAAATATCCGAGCGGTAAAAGAAGCGAGTGGCAGCCTGGATCAGATGGTTGATATTATTTCAGGGACGGATGACGGGTTTTCTGTCTATAGCGGGGACGACTCATTGGCGTTACCGACCTTGGCAATAGGGGGAAAAGGTATCGTGTCGGTTACCTCGCACGTTGCGGGTAATGAAATGCAACAGATGATTGCTGCCTTCAAAGATGGGCGGACAGAACAAGCTGGTGCGATGCATAGGGCGTTGCTACCTTTATTCCGGGCGATTTTTACCGCACCCAATCCAGTAATGGTTAAATACGCGCTAAAAAAACTGGGCGTCGAAACTGGGGGAGTCAGACTGCCGCTGGTCGGGCTTGAAGGCAAGGATGAACCCTTTGATAAAGTCTGGGAAAACTATAGAAAAAACCTTCATATTTTTAATTAATCGGGGCCGGTATCAATTACCGGCTTTTTTTGTTTGTGCAGATAGCTTCAGTCCCGTATAATGAAATATAGTCGTTATGGACGGGAATTATTAATAGGAGGAAACAAAGTGACAAAAACTAAAAATGAACTAATTAGAATTATTCCACTCGGTGGAGTTGGAGAAATCGGGAAAGCAATGTATGTGGTCGAAGTTGATGAAGAACTGTTCATCGTTGACGCGGGGCTTATGTTCCCTGAGGGAGAAATGCTAGGAATTGACATCGTCATTCCAGATATAAGTTATATCGAAGAAAATAAAGACCGCGTAAAAGGAATCTTCCTGACACATGGTCATGAAGATGCAATCGGCTCGATTTCCTATCTTCTGCAAAAAGTACAAGCACCTGTCTATGGTTCTAAGTTAACAATCGCACTGGCAAAAGAACATTTGAAAGAAATGCCGGCACCCCAGAACGTTAAGTTTTTTGAAGTGACGAACAAAAGTCGCATGAATTTCAAAGGGACGTACGTAACATTCTTCCATACGACACACAGCATACCAGATTCACTGGGAATCGTATTCCACACGAGTGAAGGGGCAATTGTGCATACAGGAGAATTTAAATTCGATCAGTCTGCTAAAGGTAAGTATCGCCCTGACATTGCGAAAATGGCGGCACTTGGTGAAGAAGGAGTCTTCATCCTTATGTCGGATTCTTCCGAAGCAGAACGTCCGGGTTACACGACATCTGAGTCGGTTATCGAAAAAAGTCTATCTAAAACGTTCCACGGAGCAGAAGGTAGAATTCTAGTCGCACTTTATGCGTCGAATTTTATCCGTATTCAGCAAGTATTCGATACGGCATTGGAAACAGGTAAAAAAGTGGCAGTCGTTGGGAAAAGTCTAGAAAGTTACTTCGAAGTCGGCTTGAAGCTCGGTTATTTAACTGTTGACGATGACATTGTCATTCCGGTAAAAGAAATCGAGAAGTATGACGATGACAAAGTTGTCATTATCGTGACAGGTAACCAAGGCGAGCCGCTTGATGCGCTTGAGAAAATTGTCCGTAAACAGCATAGAGACCTACGTATCAAAGAAACAGATACAGTTCTTATTACGTTCACACCATCGCCAGGGATGGAAGTTTCGATGTTCCAGACGATGAATGATCTTGCAAAAGCTGGCGCAAATGTTCTTACTTCAAGTAAGAATGTCCACGTATCGGGGCATGGTAGTTCTGAAGATTTGAAACTAATGCTCAACTTAATGCAACCTAGTTATTTCATCCCAATCCAAGGCGAGTATCGGATGCTTATTGCGCATTCCAAGCTTGCACAGGAGACAGGACTTCAAAAATCACAAATATTCATTGCAGACAAAGGCGACATTGTCGAATATAAAAATAGTAAGATGCGCATGAGTGGTCGTGTTCAAGCAGGTAATATTCTGATTGACGGCATTGGCGTAGGGGACGTTGGGAATATTGTACTACGTGATCGTAAACTACTGTCACAGGATGGGATCTTTACAGTCGTTGTCACTCTAAACCGTAAACAGAAACGCATCGCAGCAGGACCGGAAATCGTCTCTCGTGGATTCGTTTATGTACGCGAATCCGAAGAGCTTCTTGAAGAGTCTGCAAACCTAGTCAGAAAAATTGTTGAGAAGTATGTGAATAAAGAGACGTTCGAATGGACAAACATTAAACAAGAGATACGCGATACACTAAGTTCGTATCTGTATCAGCAAACGAAAAGAAGACCAATGATTATTCCAATAATTATGGAATACTAATACTACAACTATATTACGTTGAATAATGACTACCTATTTAAACTAAGCTAAGGCGCCTTATATGGGGAGCCGAAGCGGGTAGAATGTAATCTTCATTTTCAAGGTGTATAGAATCGATAATAAAGCTACAAAGGGTTTCCTTGCCGTCTGACCGGCGGGAAACCCTTTTTTGTAAAAAGGAGGTAACGTAAGAAGATGTCACGGAAATCAGGAAAGAAGAAGAAAAAATCAACCGCGCAAAAAAAGAAGTCATCCGGGTTGCAACCTTTAATCTATGAAGTGATGGGCTTGGTAATGATTGGCCTTGCCATCATTATCATCTTTGAATACGGGATTGTTGGGAGGGGCCTCTCTTCTTTGTCTCGATTTATTTTCGGCAACTGGCATGTTGCGATCCCACTCCTGCTTATTGTTCAGGCACTCATGTTTATGATTAAACAGAAAGTTGGCGGTTGGAAAAACCGTATTGTGGGCGGATTTTTATTCATCTTGGCAAGTTTCGTGCTATTTAGCCACGTCCATTTGTTCAAGGAACTGTATGAAAGTCGTGTTCTTATGACGGATTCAGCACTAAAAGAAACGTGGAAAGTACTTGTCATAAATGATGGGATCACGTCGAGAAGTGGAGCGCTCGGGGGCGGAATGGCGGGGGCGATTCTTTACGCCATGTTCTATTCACTGCTCGATTCGGCCGGGGCAACAGTTGCAGGAATTTTATTATTTTTAATTGGTGTTGTTCTCATATCAGGAAAAGCATTTGTCCCATTTATAGCCGAACAATTCCCGAAACTACTTAAGTCGATGAAAGATTCATTTCCAAAAAAGGCACCGCAAGTTAAAAAGTCTTCGAGCGAACCAAGAACGACCCGCTCGAAGAAGAAAGCGGAATCAGCGGATGAACAATCTGCGCAAAATCCGCTTCCAATCCAGCCCGAAATCGAAGAGGTTGTGTCCCAACCAATTATTTCTGCCTTTAGTGAACGGATAGATAAGCCTATTCAGGACGAGCAGGCGGCAGTGGTGGAAGAGCAACACGAACACCAACAGGAAATTGCCATAGAGATTAATGCTTATACAGGTGTAACAGGGGAAGAAGAGAACGAATCGTACATCTTACCTCCCCCGTCATTACTTAAACAAACGCCTATTATTGATCAATCAGAAGAATACAATTCGATTCAGGCGAATGCGCAAAAGCTTGAACGAACTTTTCTTAGTTTCGGCGTGAAAGCGAAGGTTACTGAGGTACATCTTGGGCCAGCTGTCACGAAGTATGAAGTGTTACCGGATACAGGGGTTAAAGTAAGCCGCATCGTGAGCCTTGCTGACGACATCGCACTTGCACTTGCAGCAAGCGGAATTCGTATTGAAGCACCGATTCCAGGGAAGTCTGCAATTGGAATCGAGGTTCCGAACAGTTCGGTTGCCGTTGTCAGTCTGCGGGAAGTCATTGAAGCAAAAGAGAATAATCGCCCGGATGCAAAATTAATGATCTCCCTTGGACGTGATGTAACTGGACAGGCGATGCTGGCAGAATTGAATAAGATGCCGCACGTTCTGATAGCCGGTTCAACAGGTAGCGGTAAAAGTGTATGTATCAACGGCATTATTGTCAGTATTTTAATGCGTGCAAAACCGCATGAAGTGAAAATGATGATGATTGATCCTAAAATGGTTGAGTTGAATGTCTATAACGGCGTTCCACACTTGCTTGCCCCTGTTGTCACTGATCCGCGGAAAGCATCTCAAGCGCTGAAGAAAGTTGTTTCTGAAATGGAAAGACGGTACGAATTGTTTTCTCACACGGGAACGAGAAATATTGAAGGGTACAATGACCATATCGAAGTCTGGAACGGAGAGAATGATGAAAAGCATCCACGTATGCCGTACATCGTCGTTATTGTTGATGAGCTCGCGGATCTCATGATGGTTGCGTCCAGCGATGTGGAAGATTCAATCACAAGGCTTGCGCAAATGGCCCGTGCTGCTGGGATTCACTTAATCATTGCGACACAACGGCCGAGTGTTGACGTTATTACGGGAATCATTAAAGCGAACATCCCTTCTAGGATTGCATTCGCAGTGTCATCATCAATTGATTCAAGGACGATTTTGGATGGCGGTGGTGCAGAAAAACTACTTGGTAGAGGTGACATGCTGTTCCTTCCAGCGGGTGTCGCAAAACCGGTCCGGATCCAAGGTGCGTTTGTCACGGATGCAGAAGTTGAGGCAGTCGTCGATTTTGTTATTGACCAGCAAAAAGCCCAGTACCAAGAAGAGATGATTCCAACAGAAATAGAAGAAGTGGCACCACATGAAGAAACGGATGACTATTACGATGAAGCAGTACAACTTGTGACGGATATGCAGACAGCTTCCGTCTCCTTGTTGCAGCGTCGTTTCAGGGTCGGCTATTCGAGAGCAGCACGCATTGTAGATCAGATGGAGATGCGGGGAGTTGTAGGGCCACCTGAAGGCAGTAAACCGCGTCAAGTGCTAATGAGTAAGGATGAATCGGATATTCATTCCTAAAAAGAATGGCAGAATAGGCCTATTTGAGCACATCAAAAGAACACATTGATAATATTTTTTGAAGTATTCTTTATTTTACACGATGAAAGTGATATAGTATGGATGATTAGTAGTGACGTTTAACATCAGAGGTCTGACCTCGTTGAGGGGGGGAGATGTAATGATGGTAAAGGCGGACCAAAGGCATCTATATGTTCAGGTGATTGAACGGCTGAAAAAGGATATTGAATCGGGTATATTCAAAGAGAATGAGCGATTCCCTTCAGAATTTGAACTCGCTCGTACGTTGGGTGTCAGCCGTGCAACACTCCGTGAGGCACTTCGTGTGTTAGAGGAGGATAAAGTTATTGTCCGTAAACACGGGGTTGGCACGTTCGTTAAACCAAAACCACTATTTTCATCTGGCATCGAAAACTTATCCAGTGTATCCTCTATGATTCGCGATGCGGGGATGGAGCCAGGAACGATTTTTATGGACGTTTTAGAGACGACACCATGCGATGATGGCATCGCGAAATTCGGATGCGGTGAAGATGATCGTCTAGTTACAATTAAAAGAGTGAGGACTGCGGACGGCGACCCGGTCGTTTATTGCGTTGATCAGGTTCTTTCAAAAAATCTTTCGTCAGATACGGATGAATTATTGAATAACTCCATATTCGATGCAATCGAAAAGTCGGGCACAATTCATATCGTTCAAGCTGTGACGCACATTGAACCAGTTGGATACGATGATGAAGCATCGTCCATACTAAGATGTGGCGTCGACGTTCCACTCCTTGTCCTTCGGCAACATCATTACAGTGAGGAAGGCGAAATGGTCCTTTACTCGAAAAATTATTTCCGGGCCGATAAGTTTAGTTTTCATGTTGTGCGAAAAAGGGTATAAGACGTTAGTACGTCCTAACTAATATGAAGAATATGAGGAGGTTCCAAAAGTGAGCAAACGTAAATTTGGTCTTGCTTTATCGATGGTTCTTGCTGCCGGTACAATACTTGGTGCATGTGGAACGGAAAAAGCAAAGAACAACGAAGGCACAGGTTCTAAACAAGGAGCAAAAGAAGATACTTTTTCAATTGCAATGATTACGGATACAAACGGTGTTGATGATAAATCGTTCAACCAATCGGCTTGGAAAGGGATCCAAGAATTTGCCAAAGAAAACAACCTTGAGAGAGGTGATGGCGGCTACGACTACTTGGAATCTAAGGGCGACGCTGATTTTGAGCCGAACTTGAACAGACTTGTCCGCCGTGACTTCGATCTTGTATACGGAATCGGTTATCTTCTGAAAGATGCGATGGAAGTAATTGCTGATCAGCATCCGGAAACAAAGTTCGGTCTTGTCGATGAAATTGCTGACAGTCCAAATGTGGTCAGCATTATGTTCAAAGAGCAAGAGGGTGCCTTCCTAGCGGGTGCCGCAGCCGCGCTAATGACAAAGACTAACAAAATTGGTTTCGCTGGTGGAATGCAAATTCCGGTTATTGAACGATTCCAAGCGGGCTTCGTAGCAGGCGTTGCAGCAGTGAACCCTGACATTACAGTTGACGTTCAGTATACCGGTGATTTTGGAAAAGCAGAACTCGGTAAAGCGGTTGCGAACCGTATGTATTCTTCAGGTGTAGATATTATATTCCACGCTGCTGGCGCAACAGGCAATGGTGTGTTTTCTGAAGCAAAAGAACGTAAATCAGCTGATAAAAACGCATCCGTTTGGGTCATTGGTGTTGACTCCGACCAATATGAAGAAGGACAAGTCGGCGATGAAAACATCACATTGACTTCTATGCTCAAGCGCGTAGACGTAGCCGTGAAAAATATTTCGGAACTTGCACGTGACGGTAAATTCCCAGGAGGCGAAGTGAAAACTTACGGTCTAGCTGAGGATGGAATGGCGCTTACTGATTCACATGGTGCGATTCCAGATGATGTCCTTGCAAAAGTTGATGAGTTTGCGAAAAAAATCTCTGCCGGTGAAATCGAAGTACCTGAATATCCGACTAAATAATAAAATCATGGAGGCTTGAGTAATCCAGCCTTCATGGATTTGTGTGAAGTTAGGCTACCATTATTATGTTATTAGGCAATCGCGAGGAAGTGCATCACTGGGAATGAGGTATGGGGATGCTGAATCTTCGAAAAAGATTAAACTTGATTTGGCAGGAGTCCCCCACTTCATCCGAGCGTTAGTTAGTACTTTTCAACATTTATGTTTTCTGGAAACAGGTATTAGACGCTAACGCGTCCTACTATATAATAATAATAAAAACAGGGGGTTCGACAAATGAGCAAACGTAAATTTGGTCTTGCTTTATCAATGATTCTTGCAGCAGGTACACTACTTGGTGCATGCGGAACGGATAAAGCGAAAGAAAAAGAAGGTTCTACAAGCACTCCGAAGGAAGATACTTTTTCAATCGCAATGGTAACTGACACAGGCGGTGTGGACGACAAATCGTTCAACCAATCTGCTTGGACAGGTATCAAAGAATACGGCAAAGAAAATAACTATACAAAAGGCGATGGCGGTTTTGATTACTTACAATCAAAAGAAGACGCTGATTACCTGCCAAACTTTAATAAACTAGTTCAACGTGACTTCGATCTAATTTACGGAATTGGCTACTTATTGAAAGAGTCTATTGAAGAAGTGGCTACACAACGTCCAGACAATAAATTTGCACTTGTCGATGAAGTTTCTGATTTGCCAAACATAGCAAGTCTTATGTTCAAAGAGCAAGAAGGTTCATTCCTTGCGGGTGTTGCAGCTGCTCATATGACGAAATCAGGTAAAATTGGTTTTGTTGGCGGTATGGAAATCCCAGTAATCGAGCGTTTTGAAGCTGGATTCCTTGCAGGTGTTGCTGCAGTGAAGCCAGAACTTAAAGTTGATGTTCAGTATACAGGCGATTTTGCCAAAGCTGAACTAGGTAAAGCACTTGCGAACCGTATGTATTCTACAGGCGTAGATATTATTTTCCACGCAGCTGGTGGTTCAGGTACAGGCGTTTTCGCTGAGGCAAAAGAACGTAAAAAAGCAGATCCAAACGCGTATGTTTGGGTAATCGGTGTTGACTCTGACCAGTATGAAGATGGACAAATCGGCGACGATAACATAACGTTGACTTCAATGCTTAAACGCGTTGATATTGCAGTTAAAAACACAGCTGAATTAGCTGCTAAAGGTGAATTCCCAGGCGGTGAAGTAACAACATTCGGTCTTGCTGACGAAGGTATTGCACTTGCTGATTCGCGCGGAGCAATTCCACAAGATGTATTAGACGAAGTAGCAAAATACACGAAGCAAATTGCAGACGGTGAAATTGAAGTTCCAGAATTCAAAGCTAAAAAATAATAACAGAAATAAGCAATCATGAAGGCCGATTTACTTCGGTCTCCATGATTGTCCTTTAAGTTAATAGAAGAAAAGATACCGTTCAAGGTCTCTTTTCTTGTGTTAATTTAATCTTACATACGCAGACGCGAGGGAGTGAACCTAGTGGAATATGTTATTGAAATGTTGAACATCCGAAAGGAGTTCGGTAATTTTGTTGCGAACGATGATATTACCCTTCAGCTTAAAAAAGGTGAAATTCATGCTTTATTAGGCGAGAATGGTGCAGGGAAATCTACACTTATGAACGTGCTATTTGGTCTTTATCAGCCTGAGGGTGGAGAAATTAAGGTGCGGGGAAAAGCGACTGCTATTACAGACCCCAACGTCGCAAATGGTTTGGGTATCGGAATGGTTCATCAACATTTCATGCTTGTTGAAAATCTGACAGTCACAGAAAATATCATTCTTGGTAATGAACCGAAAAAAATGGGCATGATCAATGTGAAAGATGCCGCGAAAAAAGTGGCTGAAATTTCGAAACTATATGGACTTGACGTGGATCCTTATGCAAAGATTGAAGATATCTCAGTTGGTATGCAACAGCGTGTAGAGATTTTGAAAACGCTTTATCGTGGAGCAGAAATTCTTATTTTCGATGAACCGACTGCATCTTTGACGCCGCAAGAAATCCATGAATTGATTTCAATTATGAAAAAGCTAATTGAAGAAGGAAAATCGATTATCATCATCACACACAAACTACAGGAAATAATGGATGTGTCTGATCGGGTGACGATTATCCGTAAAGGTAAAGGGATTGGAACAGTTATTACTTCAGAGTCGAACCCGGTAGAGCTTGCAACATTGATGGTCGGACGTCAAGTGACATTCAAAACGGAAAAAGGACCGTCCTATCCCGCTGAAGAAGTTCTTCGAATAGAAAACCTAGTTGTAGAAGATTACCGTGGAATTCAAAAAGTGAAAGGCTTAAATCTTTCCGTCCGTAAAGGTGAAATCGTAGGAATCGCGGGGATTGACGGCAATGGACAATCTGAATTGATTGAAGCAATAGCAGGTCTTCGTAAAGTGAAAAGTGGGAAAGTGTTCATAGATTCAAAGGATGTCACTGGGAAAAAACCGCGTGAAATAACGGAATCTGGTCTCGGTCATATTCCGCAAGACCGTCATAAGCATGGGCTTGTTCTTGATTTCTCTGTCGGCTATAATGTGGCATTACAAACCTATTATAAAGAGCCTTTATCCAAAAAGGGCATTATGAATTATAAGCTCGTGTCTAAGAAAGCAAAAGAAATTATCGAGATGTTTGACGTGCGGACACAAGGGGAGCATGAGTTAGCCCGTTCGCTATCAGGTGGTAACCAGCAAAAGCTCATTATTGGACGAGAAGTGGATCGTAACCCGGAACTATTGATTGCAGCACTTCCAACGCGCGGACTTGATGTAGGTGCAATTGAATTCATCCATAAAAGATTAATTGAACAACGTGATAATGGCAAAGCGGTTCTTCTTATATCATTTGAACTAGATGAGGTCATGAACGTCTCTGACCGTATTGCGGTTATTTACGACGGAATTATTGTTGATACAGTTATTCCGACCGAAACAACAGAGCAGCAACTTGGCCTTCTCATGGCAGGACAATCCAGGGACAAGGCTGCTGTAACATTAACAGAAGGTGATGATAACCATGTCGAATAGGTTTATAAATTTACTGGTACCCATCATCTCGATTATTTTGGGATTGCTAGTGGGAGCGGCCGTAATGTGGTTCAGCGGATACGATCCGGTTGCTGGCTATATCGCGTTATGGAATGGAATCTTCGGGGATATGTATTCAATCGGAGAAACCATCCGGCAAATAAGCCCTTATATACTAGCGGGTCTTGCGGTTGCATTTGCATTCCGCTCGGGACTATTCAATATAGGGGTAGAAGGACAATTGATTGTTGGCTGGTTTGCAGCAGCATACGTCGGTATGGCGTTTGAATTACCAAAATTCATCCACTTGCCACTTGCCCTTATTGCAGCGGCATTAGCAGGAGCGCTGTGGGGATTGATTCCAGGTATTTTAAAAGCAACACTTCATGTACACGAAGTTATTGTTACAATCATGATGAACTACATCGCACTTCATACAGTAAATGCGTTGATAAAAGCGGTATCTGAAGGTGGATACAAGACAGAAAAAATCCATCAGACGGCATCGCTACGTTCAGAATTTTTATCCAATCTAACTGATTTTTCTACGTTACACTATGGAATCTTCGTCGCACTAGCGATGGTTGCAGTCATGTGGTTTATTTTGGAAAAAACGAAAACTGGATATGAGCTTAAATCGGTCGGATTTAACGACCACGCTTCACAATATGCAGGAATGAATGTGAAAAAGAACATCATCCTTTCAATGGTTGTTTCGGGTGCTTTCGCAGGACTTGGAGGAGCGATGGAAGCCCTTGGGACATTTGGTAACATGGTAACACGCGGTGGCTTTACTGGTATTGGATTTGACGGGATTGCCGTTGCTTTATTAGGGGCTAATACGCCACTTGGTGTTATTTTTGGTGCATCGCTTTTCGGATCACTGAAATACGGTGCCGGCAATATGCCGAATGAGGCAGGAGTACCAATTGAAATTGTTTCCATTGTTATTGCACTTATCATATTCTTCGTTGCATCAGGCTATATCATCCGAGTGCTTCTTAGCAAGATGAAGAAGAAAAAGGAGGCAAAATGATATGAGTTTTCTTGAGATAGTATATTTCATTATTCCGTTAACCATTTCATACGCTGCCCCCCTTATTTTCACTGCAATTGGAGGCGTGTTCTCGGAACGTTCAGGTGTAGTTAACATCGGACTTGAAGGACTCATGGTAATGGGTGCTTTTGTCGGCATTATATTCAATCTGTTTTATGCAGATACATTTGGCTCGTGGACTCCGTGGATTGCCTTACTTGTGGCAATGGTTGTTTCCGCAATCTTCTCCATTATGCATGCGGTCGCATCGATTACATTCCGTGCTGACCAAGTGGTATCAGGGGTTGCCATTAATATGCTAGGGATCGCCATTGCGTTGTTCACAGTGAAATTGATTTTTGGAAAAGGGCAAACGGATTTCATTCAACATAGTATTCCGCGTTTCAACGTTCCGATATTACATGAAATTCCGTTTATTGGACCCATGTTTTTCACAGGGATTTATGGTTCATCAATATTGGCGATAGGTCTTGCGTTTTTGGCTTGGTTCATCATCTATAAAACGCCATTTGGTCTTCGTCTTAGATCAGTAGGAGAACACCCGATGGCCGCTGATACAATGGGCATCAACGTAACTAAAATCCGCTATATTGCGGTTATCATTTCGGGCGGTCTTGCAGGTATTGGTGGGGCTATTTATTCCCAAACAATGACGAATGATTTTAGTCATGCCACGATTAATGGACAAGGGTTCATGGCACTTGCTGCAATGATCTTTGGTAAATGGCATCCGATTGGTGCAATGGGAGCCGCATTGTTCTTTGGATTCGCACAAGCACTTGCTATTAGTTCGTCAAGCATCTCGTTCTTGGAAAATGTTCCGGCTGTGTATTTCCACATCTTGCCGTATGCATTGACCATTCTTGCGCTAGCAGGGTTTATTGGAAGAGCAAACGCGCCAAAAGCGAGTGGACAACCGTACATCAAAGGAAATCGATAAAAAATGAAAATGCCCCGATAGTCTGTTACGTTGGACTTAGGGGCATTTTTTGGCCTACAGCATGCGGTTTTTTATATAAGTTACGATGCATTCGCTAGTTAATTTGCATCTTTTGACTTCTGGAATGTATAGTGAAGTGAGGATTCCGCATATTAACTAAAACAGAGGTGTTTATATGTTCAAAAAAGTTGAGCTACAAGAGGGCGTCACATTATATATCCGTAAGTCAGAACAGTTCAAAACTGTCAATTTCTCCGTCAAGTGGAAAACAGCTCTTGATGAAAAGAAATCGGCTCTTCGTGCAGTACTCGCGAATGTTTTAGAAGAATCTAACGGTCGATACCGGTCACAAACTGAATTCCGTAATGCGTTAGATGAATTATACGGAACCGTATTGTACACAGACGCTGGAAAACGTGGGGAAACGCATATCGTTTCACTATCCGCTGAATGTGTAAATGACGAATATCTATCCGAAGGCGGAGTACTTGAAGAAGTACTGAGTTTGATCAAGACCGTCATATTTGACCCAAATGTGGTAGACGGACGGTTCGATGAAACGGTTGTCAACCGTGAAAAAAGGTCTGTGAAAGAGCGAATTCGTTCGCTTTACGATGATAAGACGCGATTTGCACAGATGCGTATGCTCGAATTAATACGTCCTGATAGCGCTGCATCCGCACCGTCATATGGAACGGAAGAGGATGTAGATGCACTTACATCTGCAGACCTATTTGCAGCATACGAAAGCATGTTAAATGAAGATGAAATTGATATCTACATTGTAGGTGACATTGACGAAGATGACATGACTGAAAAGATCAGGTCACTATTGACGTTCAGTAGCCGTAAAGTGCAGGCACGTAAATCGACAACACAACATACGGGGACTCAAGTAACCGACGTGCGTCATGTTCGCGAAAAGCAGGACATGAAACAAGGGAAATTACATTTAGGCTTCAGTACGCCTGTTACATTCCGTCATCCTGATTATGCGAAAATGCAAATTACGAACGGTGTTTTCGGCGGTTTTGCGCACAGCAAACTTTTCGTTAATGTTCGTGAAAAAGAAAGCATGGCCTATTACGCATCCAGTTCTTATTCTTCGCATTATGGGCTTCTTTATGTAATGGCAGGAATCGATGCTGAACTTGAAGAAAAAGCGGTAAATCTGATTAATGCTCAACTCACGGCTCTTCAACAAGGTGAAATTACTGACCTTGAAATGGAACAGACGAAAGCATTACTTGCGAACGGCATTAAAAGTGCGTTTGATTCTGCAAGAGGACAGATTGAAGTATTTGATCAATACAAAGAGCTGGATGAAAATTTCACGGCAGACACAATCATTGCAGGCTGGGAAACCGTTACAAAAGACGATGTTAAGAATATGGCAGCTGAAATTAAACTAGAAATCGTCTATCTGTTATCGGGCAAGGAGGCTAATGAATGATGAAGAATATTCACTTTGATAATTTACAGGAAACATTATATAATGAGAAACTCGACAATGGTTTGGATGTCTATATTTTACCCAAACGTGGATTTTCAAAAACTTTCGTAACGTTTACCACTAAATATGGTTCAATCGATCGAACGTTTATTCCGCGTGGAAAAACAGAAGAAGTAACGGTTCCCGATGGTATCGCTCATTTCCTAGAGCATAAGATGTTTGAAAAAGAAGATGGGGACGTATTCCAAAAGTTTAGTGTGCACGGTGCATCCGCCAATGCGTTTACATCATTCACACGAACTGCTTATTTGTTCTCCGCTACGGATAGGTTATATGACAATACGGAAATTCTTCTTGATTTCGTACAGGAGCCGTACTTCACGGAAAAGACCGTTGATAAGGAGAAAGGTATCATTGCCCAGGAAATAACGATGTATGATGATCAGCCGGATTGGCGTCTCTATTTCGGAACAATTGAAAACCTGTTCCATGAACATCCAGTGAAAATTGATATCGCTGGTACGGTCGCGTCGATTCAAGATATCACAGCGGACTATTTGTATGAATGCTATGAAACGTTCTATCATCCATCCAATATGGTCCTTTTCGTTGTAGGTGCTGTTGATCCAGAAGAGATGATGGCATTCATCAAGAAAAATCAAGATGCAAAAACATTCAATGATCCTGCAGAAATTATACGTAGTTTCCCTACTGAAACAAATACTGCAGCAATCACTGAACGGAAGCTTGCAATGGACGTATCGAAGCCGAAATTCAATATGGGTATGAAATGCACTAACACGGATATCGATGGAGAAGAGATGCTAATCCAAGAACTATCCGCGGGTCTTGTCCTGGATATTCTGTTTGGCAGGTCTTCCAATTTCTATACGGAAACGTATAATGATGGGCTTATTGATGAGTCGTTTTCTTATGATTTCACGATGGAGAATGGCTTTGGTTTCGCAATGATTGGTTCTGATACAGACCAGCCTGAACAACTCGAAAAAGCAATCCGGACAACTGTGAAAAATACAGTGGAAACATGGCCAATCACGGACCTTGAACTTAATCGAATGAGGAAAAAGAAAATTGGTCAATTCATGCGGTCATTGAATTCTCCGGAGTTTATCGCCAACCAGTTTACGCGCTATACATTCAATAACATGAATTTGTTCGATGTTGTTCCAACACTTGAGAAATTAACGCTCGAAAACTTGAAAGATGCATTCCAAACGTTTTCAGATGAAAGCGGTCATACGGTCTATTCAATTGTTCCAGCTGATAAGGCAGAATGACGGGACAGAAATACTGCGTTGTACTTGGTGCATCGGGTGGAATAGGCGATGCGATTAGTCGAACACTAGCGGCTGCAGGCTGGTCGCTATTCCTTCATTACAATGAAAATGCTGCACATGCTAATGCTTTACAAAAAGAACTTAGTGTAGCATATCCACAATTGGATTTTCAGGCAGTCCAAGCAGATTTTAGTGCACAAGACGGAGCAGAATTACTCGTCAAACAAGTTCGAAATGTTAGTGCTGTCGTTGTCGCGAATGGTCAATCGATGATGAAACTATTGACGGAAACGAGCGCTGAAGATATGGATGCACTATGGAAAGTCCATGTGCAAAATCCAGCGCTCTTTATAAGTCTTGTATCTCCTCAATTACGCAAGTTTGAACAATCGTACGTCGTCATGATTGGCTCGATATGGGGCAATACCGGGGCGGCAGGAGAAGTGATGTACTCCGCTGTGAAGGGGGCGCAACACGCATTTGTGAAAGCATATGCGAAAGAAGCCGCCTTTTCAGGAATGCGCATCAACGCTGTGGCACCGGGGTGGATTGAAACTCGTATGAACAATGACATACCATTGGATGAACGGCAGATGGTAATTGATGAAATACCGCTTATGCGTACCGGGACACCAGAACATGTCGCTGAAGCAGTTAATTTCCTGTTAAGTGGCAAGGCGGATTATATGACAGGCGAAATTATGAAAGTGAATGGCGGCTGGTATATTTAATTGTGGAAGGGGATTACGATAATCCCCTTTTTCCTTTTCATAATGCATTTAATCAGCTATCATAGAACTATATTACTTCTTGTGCGTCATATAGTAGTGCGTGTTCAAAAAATGGACAAAAGGAGTGTGTGTCTGATGGGTGAATGGTATCTTGAATATGAAATTCAGGTTAACCGCCCTGGCCTTCTGGGCGATATTTCGTCGCTGCTCGGAATGTTGCGCGTGAACATTGTTACAATTAATGGTGTTGATGGCGGACATCGTGGAATGCTGCTACGAACTGACAACGACGACCAGATTGCACGTTTTGAACAAATCGCCGAGACGATGGAAACGATTCAAGTGATAAAAATCCGTGAGCCGAAGTTACGAGATATTCTTGCGGTTAGACATGGACGTTATATACAGCGTGATGCGGATGAAAGAAAAACGTTCCGGTTTCTTCGAAGTGACCTTGGAATTCTAGTTGATTTCATGGCTGAAATATTCAAACAGGAAGGTCATAAATTGATTGGTGTTCGTGGGATGCCGCGAGTTGGGAAGACGGAATCAGTTGTTGCAGCAAGCGTCTGCGCCAATAAAAAATGGATTTTCCTTTCATCGACAATGATTAAGCAAACATTGCGGAAAAACTTAGCAGGCGATGAGTTTTCAAAAGATAATATTTTCATCTTGGATGGCATTGTTACGCGTAAGGCGGAGGATGAGCGTCACATGCAACTTGTCCGAGAAATGATGCGAATGCCTTCTATAAAAGTTGTGGAACATCCGGATATGTTCGTTCAGCATTCGGAATACAGTATTGAAGATTTTGATTATATTATTGAATTAAGAACAGATCCAGATCAAGAAATTACATATGAAATGATGGAAAAAAACGATATGATGTCCGATCATGGAATGACGGACGGATCGGGTTTATTCAACTTCTGATAGGCAGGTGTTTTTGGTGACCGGATTAGGTGATCGTCTCAAGCAGGCGAGAACGGCTAAAGGATTTACATTGGATGATTTACAGTCAATAACGAAAATACAGAAACGGTACCTTTCTGGTATCGAAAATGAAGATTACAGCATGATGCCTGGATCGTTTTATGTACGGGCATTCATAAAACAATATGCAGAGGCAGTAGATCTAGATTCTGATGAAATGCTATCTATGTATAAAAACACGACTCCTGAAGTGTCATCTGAGGAAAAGGCAGGTCAACGTGCTTCGTCGACATTGACACGTAAAAGAGGTTTGAAAAATAACGACCAGCTAAATGAAATAATGCCAAAAATCATCGTTGCTTTATTTATTATCGTTATTGTGGTTGTCATTTGGACTCTCTATCAAGGGACATCCAACAACAAGCAGGGCGATGTAGATAGCGGCAAAACGAACCAACCAGTAATAATGGAAAAAAGTGAGCCAGATTCTACTAAGAAAGATCCAGAAAAAGTAGAAGAAAAGCCTGTGGTAGAAGAGCCAGAACCGGACAAACCGGAGCAGACTTTAGCTTTTGAAAGTGCAACCGGTGAAACGTCAATGTACGCATTGACTGGAGCGGAATCATTCCAACTTGAAATTCGTTTAACTGGCGGATCTTGGATTGGTGTTAAAGATGGCGCTGGGAAAGAGTGGATGACGCCTGCGCGCATTATGGCAGCGGGGGAATCGGTTGAATTTGATGTGACGGCTACGGACTCGGTGCGAATCCGTGTAGGGCGTCCTAAGTCTACAGAAATATATGTAAACGGTGTGTTACTTGAATACGGTGTACCACCGCAGGATACTGTCCCACAAAACATTATGATTGAATACAGGAAAGAGTGATAGTCATCTACTTCAGATGACTATTTTCTTTGAAAGGAAAGGTGTATTTTATGAATTTGCCAAATAAAATTACCGTATCACGCGTTCTGCTCATTCCAGTTTTTATGGTTTTCATGCTGGTCGATTTAAAATTGGGCACTATAACTGTCGCTGGTACAGAAATGATGAAAGAGCATTTAATTGGTGGACTTATTTTTATTATTGCTTCTATAACAGATTGGCTTGATGGTTATATCGCTAGGAAGAATAATCTTGTTACAAATATGGGGAAATTTCTTGATCCACTTGCGGATAAATTGCTTGTTTCCGCAGCTTTCATAATACTTGTTGAACTTGGAGCTGCACCATCATGGATTGTCATCATCATCATTAGCCGGGAATTCGCTGTGACGGGTCTTAGGCTTATCCTGGCAGGTGGCGGAGAAGTCGTGGCGGCCAACCAACTAGGGAAAATTAAAACGGTAGCACAGATCTTAGCAATTACCTCACTGTTGTTGAATAATATATTTTTCGAGTCGATTGGTGTACCATTCGGTGTCATCATGCTTTACATCGCGCTCTTCTTTACAATTTGGTCAGGTTTCGATTACTTCTATAAAAACAGACGTGTACTGGTTGATTCAATGTAAGGGGATGAGTAGCTATGAATGCTGAAATCATTGCAATTGGTTCAGAGTTATTGCTTGGACAAATTACGAATACGAACGCTAAATTCATTTCATTAAAACTCGCAGAAATCGGTATCGATGTTCATTATCAGACGGTGGTGGGCGACAACCCGGATCGTTTGGATGAAGTGATTGAAATTGCAAGGAAACGTGCAGATATTCTAATCTTTACAGGCGGACTTGGACCGACGAAAGATGACATGACAAAAGAAACCATTGTGAAACATATCGGTACAACACTAGTCAGTGATGACGAGGCTCTTCTTTATATTCAGCAGTATTTTGAACGTAGCGGTCGAGTTATGACGGAAAATAATAAGAAACAGGCACTGGTGTTTAAAGGCGCGAAAGTCCTTGCGAATCGAAAAGGAATGGCACCCGGAATGGCTGTGGAGAAGGATGGCGTACGATTTATCCTTTTACCAGGTCCACCGCATGAAATGGAGCCAATGTTTACGGACGAAGCGATTCCTTATTTATTAGGTGCTACTGGCAAGCACGAAGTCATCACATCGCGGGTTCTAAAGTTTTATGGAATTGGAGAGGCCGAGCTTGAACACCGAATTCAATCCATTTTGGACAAACAAACGAATCCGACAGTTGCTCCACTGGCAACAGCTGACGCGGTAACATTGCGCATCACTGCAAAAGCACAAACAACTGGTGCGGCATTAAAGCTGATTGCGCCTATGGAAGAGCAGATACGATCACTAGTTGGGGATTACATCTACGGAACTGATGATGATACATTAGCGTCCAAAGCCGCCGAACTCCTAATCCGAAACGGTTGGACAATTGCCGCGGCGGAAAGTTTAACGGCTGGCCTATTCATGGCAGAACTGGCCGGTGAACCAGGGATTAGTTCGTCACTTGAAGGTGGCGTTGTCGTCTACAATGAAAAAACGAAAGTGGAACGACTTGTTATAGAACAGTCTTTACTTACGGAGTATGGCGTCGTCAGTGCAGAATGTGCGGCCGCCCTTGCGACAAACGTAAAACGAACGTTCAAAACGGATATCGGAATCGGTTTAACGGGTGCGGCAGGTCCAGATCCACATGATGGTAAGCCGGTCGGCACTGTGTGGATTGGTATCGCTTCTACAAATGCTGATACAGAAACATTTAAGTTGTTACTATCGGGCTCAAGAAACGCAAACCGTCTTAGGGCAGCAAGATTTGCGCTCTATTATCTCATAAAACATCTAACTGCAAAAGAAGACCAAAGTTAAGATTTAACCTCCTTTCTCAATTAAAAACGTTAAACACCCCGGTATTCTCACTTATATATTTAATTTGAGAAAAGTAATCGAATAAATGTTCGCTTTTTGATTGAGTATTTCTCATTAAAGGAGTATACTAAAGGTAGTAAGAAAAACAGAAACATTACCTTGAGGGAGGAAATAAATTGAGCGATCGTAAAGCCGCCTTAGAAATGGCGTTAAAACAGATAGAAAAGCAATTTGGTAAAGGATCTATTATGAAACTGGGTGAAAAAACAAACCTGGAAGTTGAAACTTCTTCGACAGGCTCCCTTGCACTCGATTCTGCACTCGGCATAGGTGGATATCCACGTGGCCGTGTCATTGAAATATACGGACCTGAAAGTTCGGGTAAAACGACTGTTGCCCTTCATGCCATCGCAGAAGTACAAGCAGCTGGAGGAACAGCGGCATTTATCGACGCTGAACATGCCCTTGATCCGATTTATGCCCGTAAATTAGGCGTTAACATCGACGAATTATTACTTTCCCAGCCTGATACGGGAGAGCAAGCACTTGAAATCGCTGAAGCGCTTGTACGAAGCGGTGCAGTGGATATCTTTGTTGTAGACTCCGTTGCTGCCCTTGTACCAAAAGCGGAAATTGAAGGCGAGATGGGAGACTCACATATCGGTTTACAAGCCCGTCTTATGTCTCAAGCTTTGCGTAAACTTTCCGGTGCCATTAACAAGTCAAACACAATTGCGATATTCATTAACCAAATTCGTGAAAAAGTCGGCGTTATGTTTGGTAGTCCAGAAGTAACTCCAGGGGGGCGCGCATTGAAATTCTACTCTTCAGTACGCCTAGATGTACGACGTGGAGAAGCAATCAAACAAGGCAATGATATAGTGGGAAATAAAACCCGAATCCGTGTTGTCAAAAATAAAGTCGCACCTCCGTTTAAAACAGCGGAAGTCGATATTATGTACGGAGAAGGAATTTCTAGAGAAGGAGAAATCATCGACCTTGGTGCTGACTCCGAAGTTGTCCAAAAGAGTGGATCTTGGTATTCCTATGAAGGTGAACGACTTGGACAGGGGCGAGAAAATTCGAAACAGTTCCTGAAGGAAAATCCGGATATTCGTGCGGAAATTGCCAACAAAATTCGTGAATCATATGGACTTGCAAGCTCCAACTATGTGATTGGTGCTCATGAAGTAGATGAGGATGAAGAGTTAGAACTTCTACTAGATGAATAATAAGCTATACAGAAAGCCGATCCGTCCTCTTTATAGGGCGCGATCGGTTTTTAAATAAACGCTGAAAAATACTACTATTAATCCGAGAATAATGTGTCGTAAAGACTTGTGTAACCTTGACATGTCAAATTTACATAGATACAATTAGAATTGTATAATTTCATACCATTGAAATGATTTTGGCAGTATGTTGTACGTTGATATATGAGCCGACTAAAAATGAAAAGAATAGCAGGAGGAGGTGACCTGGATGTTAGTATTACAAATGATCATCTTCGCTTTGCTTGGTCTGCTCGTTGGTGTCGCTGTTACCTATTTCTTTAATAAGAAAGTGAACGATTCAAAAGTGACTGGTGCCAAATTTACGGCAGAACAAATCGTCGAAGAGGCGAAGCGTGAAGCGGATGCTCTTAAAAAAGAGGCACTACTAGAAGCGAAGGATGAAACTCACAAACTGAGAATTGAAGCGGAATCAGAGATCCGTGAACGAAGGGCGGAACTGCAAAAACAAGAAAGCCGTCTTTTGCAACGGGAAGAAAATCATGACCGTAAAGATGAAGCTCTCAATAAAAGAGACGCGGGTCTGGAGCGCAAAGAAGAAGCGCTTACAGGAAGACAACAGCATGTCGAACAGATGGAACGCAAAGCGGAAGAACTTGTTTCGGTTCAGAAAACGGAACTTGAAAAGATATCATCTCTGACACGCGATGAAGCGAAAAGGCTCATCCTTAGTGAAGTAGAGAAGGAACTTGCTACAGATATCGCCGTTATGACGAAAGAAGCAGAGCAACGAGCAAAAGAGGAATCGGATAAAAAATCACGTGAAATCCTTTCTATCGCACTGCAACGTTTTGCAGCAGACCATGTTGCTGAAACAACTGTATCGGTAGTAAATCTCCCGAATGATGAGATGAAAGGCCGTATCATCGGTCGTGAAGGACGTAACATCCGCACACTCGAAACGTTGACAGGAATTGACCTAATCATCGACGATACACCAGAAGCGGTCATCTTGTCAGGCTTTGATCCGGTACGCCGGGAAACTGCACGACTTGCACTAGAGAAACTTGTACAAGATGGACGAATACACCCAGCACGTATTGAAGAGATGGTTGATAAATCGAGGCGTGAAGTGGATGAACTTATTCGCGAAACTGGAGAACAGACAACTTTCGATATAGGCATTCATAATCTACACCCAGATCTTATTAAAATCATCGGAAGATTGCGATTCCGCACAAGTTATGGCCAAAATGTCTTGAAGCATTCGACAGAAGTTGCTTATCTAGCAGGTTTATTGGCGGCAGAACTTGGAGAAGATGTAACGCTCGCACGACGTGCTGGACTGCTTCATGATATCGGAAAAGCGATTGACCATGAAGTAGAAGGCAGTCACGTTGAAATTGGCGTTGAACTTGCAACGAAGTATAAAGAACATCCTGTTGTTATAAACAGTATCGCATCCCATCACGGGGATACTGAAGCGACATCAGTTATTGCCGTATTGGTTGCCGCAGCAGATGCATTATCGGCTGCAAGGCCGGGAGCGCGCAGTGAAACGCTTGAAAACTATATCCGCAGACTGAAAAAGCTTGAAGAGATTTCTGAATCGTACGACGGCGTGGAGAAATCATTTGCCATCCAGGCAGGACGCGAAGTTCGAATTATTGTCCGCCCAGACCAAATTGATGATATTACAGCCCACCGTCTAGCGCGAGATATCCGAAAACGGATTGAAGAAGAGCTCGATTATCCAGGACACATTAAAGTAACGGTCATCCGTGAGACACGGGCGGTCGAATACGCAAAATAAAGAAAAGGGGGTTTCCGTGCATTTCGGTCCGGGAGCCTCTTTTTCTATTGGGAGAGATTATTTTATGAGAGTATTATTTATAGGCGATATAGTAGGATCACTAGGACGAGATATGGTATTTGACTATTTACCACGACTCAAAAGGAAGTATAACCCTGATGTTATTATTGCGAACGGGGAAAATGCAGCAGCCGGAAGAGGAATCACAAAAGCGATATTTGATGATTTGCTCCGTGCTGGAGTAGACGTTGTAACAATGGGAAATCACACATGGGACCAAAAAGAGATCTACGATTTTATCGATGACACAGATTATCTAATCCGTCCTGCCAATTTTTCAGATGATGCACCAGGTAAAGGGATGACAACGATTTCTCGTAATGGTGTGACATTATCTATCATCAATTTGCATGGCCGGACATTTTTACCACCGCACGGCGATCCATTTGAAAAGGCAGATGAATTGGTAGCGGAAGCAAGAGAAATTTCTCCGCTTGTCTTCGTTGATTTCCACGCCGAAGCGACAAGTGAAAAAATTGCGATGGGTTGGCATCTTGATGGGAAAGCATCTGTTGTTGTAGGAACGCACACGCATGTCCAGACAGCGGATGATCGCATTCTTCCAGGGGGAACTGCCTATTTAACTGATGCAGGCATGACGGGCCCATACGATGAGATTTTAGGTATGAAAAAAGAAGACGTCATCTATCGTTTCCGTACGAATTTACCAGTTCGTTTTGAAGTTCCGAAGACGGGGCGTACCCAGTTGAACGGACTCTTCGCAGTATTGGATGATGAAACAGGAACTGCTATCAGAGTTGAACGAGTTGCCATCAATGCTGACCGTACATTCAAAGGCTAATCCGCGTCTAAACATCGCCTCCGAATCATAGGATGGTTTATGGAGATATCCGTTCCATAGACACCGAAAAATAAGGAGGAAACATGTTGAACCCATTGAAAGTATCATCTCGCTCGAATCCGAATTCTGTTGCAGGAGCACTCGTTGCAGTTATTCGGGACCAGGGGTACGCAGAAATGCAGGCAGTAGGTGCTGGTGCCTTAAATCAGGCAATAAAGGCAATCGCAATTGCACGTGGATTCGTCGCTCCAAGTGGCGGTGATCTCATTTGTGCACCGGCTTTCACTGATATTGAGATTAACGGTGAAGGACGTACGGCATTGAAATTACTTGTTGAAAAACGACAGCGTCATATGTAAATTAGAAAGAGTCAGGACCACGGGACGCGTTAATTCCCTGTGGTCTTTTAGTTGTATCATAAGAGAAAGTTCAATCTGAAAGATAAGAATAATTTTTTTAACTTTGAATGGTGTCTAGGCTTCAGGCGCCAGACGCTCGGAGGCTAACAGGATGTGAGTCACGCAGCTGTTGCCGCAGGACGCGGCGCACTTAGGCTGGGGTCCTTGAAAGTCAGCCCAGCTGTGCGGCAAAGAACGCCGCTTCGCAGGTCAGTCTTATGCCTGCCGCGGGCCTACAGGATGTAGGTCACGCAGCCGTTGCCACACGACGTGGCGAACTTAGGTTGTGTTCACTTGACGGCGCCTTACGCTTTTCATAACTGTGACAAACAACCGACAAAGCTTTGACTTCTTGTACAGGCGGTCAACAATTAAGTATAATGAAATCATACGTTGAAATTCCCAAGGCTTTGTATGAAAGGGGACAAGTTAAATGAACGAGGAACAGCGATTGGATGAAGGGCTAGTGAAGCCGAATCTAGCAAAAACTGCTGACAAGGACTATAGCCACTATTTTCAGACAGCCTACGCACCGCCTTCTTTAAAAGACGCCAAAAAACGCGGCAAGGAAGAAATCGCTTATTACGATAACTTTGAGATTGACGAGCGCTTCCGTGAAATGGGGGCGAATCGTAAATTTTATATACGGACATATGGTTGCCAAATGAATGAACATGATACAGAAGTGATTGCTGGTATTTTAATAGGTCTTGGTTATGAACCGACAGATACTGTTGAAGATGCGAATGTCGTGTTGCTCAATACATGTGCCATTCGTGAAAACGCCGAAAACAAAGTGTTTGGGGAGCTTGGCCATTTACAATCGTTGAAAAGAAGAAATCCTGATGTCTTGATTGGCGTATGCGGTTGTATGTCGCAAGAAGAATCAGTTGTTAATAAAATCCTTAAAAAGTATGATCAAGTTGATATGATTTTTGGGACACACAACATCCACAGATTGCCCCATATTTTACATGAGGCTTATTTTTCAAAAGAAATGGTCGTTGAAGTGTGGTCAAAAGAAGGCGATATTATCGAAAGCCTTCCAAAGGCCCGTCATGGAAATATTAAGGCTTGGGTGAACATTATGTTCGGTTGCGATAAGTTTTGTACCTATTGCATCGTGCCCTACACGAGGGGCAAGGAACGAAGCAGACGTCCGCAAGATATTATCCAAGAAGTACGACAGTTAGCGGCAGAAGGGTATAAGGAAATTACGTTGCTTGGTCAGAACGTCAATGCGTACGGAAAAGATTTTGAAGAGACGAGTTATCGTTTTGGCGATTTAATGAATGATTTAAGTAAAATCGACATTCCGCGAATCCGTTTCACAACGAGCCATCCTCGTGATTTCGATGACTATCTAATCGAAGTGCTTGCGAAGGGCGGCAATCTCGTCGATCATATTCATCTCCCAGTTCAATCGGGTTCTAGTGACATTTTGAAAATCATGGCGCGGAAATATACTCGTGAACATTATCTTGAACTCGTACAGAAAATTAAAAAAGCAATACCCACTGTTACGTTAACGACAGATATTATCGTCGGATTCCCGAATGAAACGGACGAGCAATTCGAAGAGACGCTGTCATTGTATAAGGAAGTCGGTTTCGATATCGCTTATACGTATATTTATTCGCCACGGGATGGCACACCGGCCGCAAAAATGGTCGACAATATTCCGATGGAAGTTAAAAAGGAACGTCTACAACGATTAAATAAAGTCGTCAATGATTTATCCGCAGAAGCGATGAAACCTTACAAAGGTAAAATCGTTGAGGTACTTGTTGAAGGGGAAAGTAAGCGTAATCCAGAGGTTCTTGCTGGATACACTGAAAAGAGCAAACTCGTCAATTTCAAAGCACCTCAATCTGTTATTGGGAAAATTGTCAATGTAAAAATAATAGAGGCCAAAACATGGTCACTCGACGGTGAATTTATCGGCGTAGTAGAAAAGGAAAAGGTGATGTCATAATGGAAAAAACATATTCAAAAGACGAAATTATCGCAAAGGCACGCGAGATTGCAGTAATGATTGCAAACACGGAGCAAGTAGAGTTTTTCAAGCGGGCAGAAGAGCAGATTAATGAAAATCAAAAAATCCGTGAAAATATTGCAAGTCTAAAATCATTGCAAAAGCAGGCAGTCAATTTCCAACAGTACGGAAAAGAAAGAGCGTTGGGTATCATTGAAGGTAAAATTGAAAAAATCCAAAGTGATATAGACGAAGTTCCGATTGTTCAGGAATTTAAACAATCACAAGGTGAAGTGAATGATTTACTCCAACTTGTTTCGAACACAATCGCAAACACTGTTACGGATGAAATCATCAAAGCAACTGATGGCGATATCAGACGTGGCGAAACAGGTTCTTATATAAAAAATACGACATATGAAAAACTATAAGTAAGTATACCAATCGGTGGGAAAATATTTCCTGCCGATTTTTCTCACTCTCTGGGCTTCTGTTGCATAAGATGGATTGAAGCGAATGGAGGAGGAATCGAACTGAAAAATTTACGTCAGATCGTGACGAAGACGGTTATTGCCAAAGGGAAGAAGCGGACTGAGACGACTGTTACACTGAAGCCACCAAATAATCCGACGAGTATTCTCGGATGTTGGGTCATCAACCATACACATCAGGCGAAAAAGGTCGGTAAATTCATCGAAGTTACCGGTAAGTTCGACGTCAATGTTTGGTATTCCCATCAAGAACATTCAAAGACATCTGTGTTTACGGAGTCAGTTCCTTACAAGGACCGGATTCGTTTGCATTATCGAGACGAACCGACATCTGGGCATGAAGAAGTTATCGTTGATGTTATCCAGCATCCGAATTGTACAGAAGCGATCATTTCGGAATGTGGTGAGAAGTTCCGCATTACGATTGAGAGAGAATTGATGGCAGAAGTTGTTGGCGAAACAAAAGTCTGTATTACGGTGCATCCGCAAAGTTTCGAAGAGGAATGGAAGTTCTCGGATGAATCATCATCTCATGAACCTGGCCACAGTCAAGAAAATGAGCGGGGGCAAGCGCAAGTGAGGGGCAATGAACAAGGCCAAAATCATAAACAAGGTAGAGAATCATCGTCATTTTAAGAGCCGGAAAACACTACCGGCTTTTTTTTCGTTTTGATGAAGTTTGTGATGATAAATGTTCAGTTGGGATTAGAGCGGTGGAGTTGTGATTAGGATTTCGCAGTTGCGATTATACACTTTGCTTAGATTTTTGCAAATCACAAAAATCACGCAGAAGTTGGGCTCTTCGTGGCCCAACTTTGTTGTAATTTCCACACAGCCCGTGTAAATTACACAAATACCGGACTCTTCGTTGTCCGGTATTTGCTTTGATTTTTGAAGATCACAAAAATCACGCAGAAACTGGACCCTTCGCTGTCCAGTTTTGCTTAGATTTTCAAAGCCCACAAAAATCACGCAGAAGTTGGGCTCTTCGTGGCCCAACTTTGGTATAATAATAAAAAACAGTAAACGTAAAGAGGTTAAAAAATGACAACACATACACCAATGATTCAGCAATATTTAAAAGTGAAATCTGAGCATGAAGATGCATTTTTGTTTTTTAGATTAGGCGATTTCTATGAATTGTTTTTCACGGATGCAGAAAAAGCATCTCAAATTCTTGAAATTACATTAACCAGTCGGGATGCTGCAAATCGTGAACGGATTCCGATGTGTGGTGTACCCTATCATGCGGCTGCGGGTTATATAGAAACGCTCGTACGTAAAGGGCATAAAGTGGCTATTTGTGAACAGACTGAAGATCCAAAAGAAGCGAAGGGCATCGTCAAAAGGGAAGTCGTTAAAATCATTACCCCTGGTACGATGACGGAAGGAAAAACAATTGATGCGAACACGAATCATTTTATCGGTTCCGCTGATAGTATAGATGGCAACAAGTATGCACTTGCTTATCTTGACCTAGCAACAGGTGAGGGCAAAGTAGAGTGTGTGGAAGGCGATGAGCGGACGCTGATTGCTGAGATTGAGGCACTGGGTATGAAAGAAGTCGTTGTCGATGAAAGACTGCATCTCGCTCTCAGTGATAGCATGGCGAAACGCAGTATTGTATTGTCCATCGAGTATGGCGAAGAACAGTCCGGAATGGAAGATCTTTTTGGCGCGATTCCAAACGAAGTCACAGAAGCATGTAGCATGCTTGTATCCTACGTAAAGCGCACGCAGAAAACGGCACTCGATCATATACGTCCATTCGAATTCATTCAGAAACAAACGAAACTATCCATTGATGCCAATTCAATGCGTAATTTGGAACTCATTCAATCAATCCGCAACGGTAGCAAGGATGGCACGCTTTACTGGTTGCTTGACGAGACCGTTACAGCGATGGGCGCACGTAAATTGAAAATGTGGATTCATCAGCCATTAGCTGAGAAAAGAACAATTGAAACACGACTTGATGCAGTGACTGAGCTGATAGAAGAATTTTTCCTGCGGGATGAATTGAAGACAAGCCTAAAAGAAGTGTACGATTTAGAGCGACTCGCTGGACGAATTTCGATGGGAAGTGCGAGTGGGAGGGATCTTGCTCAACTTCGTAACTCACTTCGACGTGTCCCGAACATTAAAAAAGCACTTCATGAATCTGAACGCCCGTTGCTGAATCAATTTTCTGAGCGAATTGACGGTTGCGAAGAAGCGCTACAAATTCTTGAACTGGCAATTGCAGAAAATCCACCACTATCCGTTAAAGAAGGCGGCATCATCAAGGACGGCTACGATGCAAAACTGGACCAATACCGCGATGCTTCAAAAAATGGCAAGGCATGGCTTGCAGAACTCGAACGTGAGGAGCGCGAACGGACAGGCATTAAGTCTTTAAAAATAGGGTATAACAGAATATTCGGCTATTATATAGAGATTACAAAATCCAATATCCATCTTGCCGATTTGGAACGATATGAAAGAAAGCAGACGCTTGCGAATGCTGAACGTTACATAACGCCTGAACTAAAAGAGAAGGAAGACCTTATTCTAAATGCGGAAGCAGAAGGGCTAGATCTTGAGTATCAATTATTCAGTACAATCCGGGATTCCATGAAAATGCATATTCGGCATATTCAGCATCTCGCAAGTGTACTCAGCGAACTGGATGTCCTTCTTTCATTCGCGGCGGTTTCGGAAAAGCGTAACTACGTAAAACCAGTATTTCACGATGGGAAAGCATTGGAAATCAAGAACGGTCGTCATCCGGTTGTTGAAAAGATGATTGACCATTCTCTATACGTTCCGAACAACTGCAAATTGACTGACGAAGCGAATATGCTCCTTATCACGGGACCAAACATGTCCGGTAAAAGTACATACATGAGGCAAGTTGCGCTCATTGTCGTGATGGCACAGATTGGTTGCTACGTTCCTTGTGACCAGGCTTTACTTCCTGTTACCGATCAAATATTCACTAGAATTGGTGCAGCGGATGACCTGGCTTCAGGACAAAGTACATTTATGATGGAAATGATGGAATCACAATTTGCCATCGCAAATGCAACTGCAAAAAGTCTTCTCCTTTTTGATGAAATCGGACGCGGGACTTCAACTTACGATGGCATGGCTTTGGCGCAGGCGATGATGGAGCATATTCACAATGAAATCGGAGCGAATACGCTGTTTTCTACCCATTATCATGAACTGACCAATTTGGATAAAGAACTTTCACGACTTGAAAATGTTCATGTCGCTGCAATGGAACAGGATGGAAAAGTCGTCTTTCTCCATAAAGTGATGGCGGGGCCAGCTGATAAGAGTTACGGAATTTACGTTGCGGATCTTGCAGGTCTACCCGAATCGCTTCTCAACCGAGCAAAAACATTACTCACTACTTTTGAAAATGTGGAAAAACGAACGGTTCGTGAAGATGAACCGACGCAATTGAACTTTTTTGATATCCAACAGGAAGAGCAGATTACCTTGTCGACAGAGGAACAAGAAGTACTGACTGATCTGAATGATGCTGATCTACTTAATATGACGCCGTTTCAGGCACTGCAATACATCCATGAATTGAAAGAAAAGCTCAGACCTAAGAAAGGGTGAGACCGATAGACATCATCAAAGTGATGGACGATACGCTGTCCAATAAAATCGCTGCGGGCGAAGTCGTCGAACGTCCTGCTTCCATCGTGAAAGAGCTTGTTGAAAATGCGATTGATGCAGAAAGTACTGTGATTGAAATTGGACTTGAGGAAGCCGGTCTACTGACAATTCGTGTAACAGATAACGGCAATGGTATGTCTAAAAAAGATGCTGTTCAAGCGTTTGAGCGGCATGCAACGAGTAAGATATCCAATGACCATGATCTGTTCCGAATTCGTACACTTGGTTTCCGCGGAGAAGCACTTGCGAGTATTGCATCCGTGTCCAAGATCATTATGTGGACTTCCGACGGTGAAACAGAAGGCACAGAAGTACAAATTGACGGAGGTCGACTTGTCAAACACGATAATGCTGCATTCCGCAAAGGGACGGACATTACTGTTTCCCAATTGTTTTTCAATACGCCTGCACGCCTAAAATATATGAAAACAATTCAGACTGAGCTTGGTCATACAATCGATCTTGTCAATCGACTTGCGCTCAGTCATCCCTCCATCGCGTTTAAACTCTCGCATTACAGTCAAGTATTATTGCAGACAGCTGGAAGCGGAGATCAGCGTCGTGTGCTATCAGATATATACGGCATAGCTGTCGCCCGTAAAATGGTAAGCTTCGCGGGAGAGAATGCGGATTACAGTGTTTCAGGCCATGTGACTCTACCTGAAATGACCCGAGCGTCAAGAAACTATATGACGTTAATCGTCAATGGTAGATGGGTAAAGAGCAATGCGATCAATCACGCGATACTAGATGCATTCCATACGTATTTGCCGATTGGACGATCTCCAATTTCGGTTATCAATGTTGAAGGGGACCCTTATTTGACAGACGTCAACGTGCATCCTTCCAAACAACATATCCGCATGAGTAAAGAGGGCGAGTTACTGGCGTTAATTAAAGAATCCGTCCAAAAAGCGATCCGGAAAAACACCATCGTTCCAGATGCTATTAAAAAAGAACCTGCCAAGAAAAATCAATCTGAACAAGTAAATATGTGGAATCAATTCCAAGCGGAAAGACCAACACCCGTGACGGCACCGTCAATGGCACCACTCGAAAAGCCTGCGTACCAACCTTATGAACTTGCTGAAAATGAAACTGTTGAACGAACATCGTGGACAGTCAATGAACCAACGATTGTTCAAGACCAGGACTCATGGAGCGTCAATGAATCATCCGCTGTTCCAGACGAAGCAGAACAGCGGGAGTTGGACAAAAACTTCCCGGCTTTAGCACCAGTTGGACAGGTTCATGGCACCTATATTGTTGCGCAAAATGAAGACGGCTTCTTCATGATTGATCAACACGCAGCTCAAGAACGAATAAAATATGAGTTTTTTAGAGATAAATTGAGTGAGACAGATAATGAAGAACGTCAAATGTTATTAATTCCCCTTATGTTTCATTACTCTGCAGACGAGAAAACGAAAATCGAGGAAAACATGAGTCTGTTGCAGGAAGTCGGTATCTTCCTGGAGGAGTTTGGGCCCTCTTCTTATGCGGTAAAAGAATATCCATCTTGGTTTCCAGCAGGAGAAGAGACGGTTATCATCGAAGATATTATTGAACAAGTGTTGACTACACGGAAAATTGATATCGGTAAATTGCGTGAAGAAGCAGCGATTATGATGAGTTGCAAACGGTCCATCAAAGCTAATCACCATTTGACACTCGCAGATATGGAAAGGTTGTTGAATGATCTATCCGCCGCCGACAATCCATTTACTTGTCCGCATGGCAGACCGGTGCTTATTCATTTCACGACATATGAACTTGAAAAAATGTTCAAACGAGTGATGTAGGAAGCAATTCCCAGATCTAAAGTGAAGGATGGTGGACGTCAATGAGAGAAGCGACAATCGAAATGACAGATGGTTTTTTAATCCACGCTATCGTTATGAAACCGGAAGGCAATCCGCTAGGACATATCCATCTTCTACACGGTATGGCCGAGCATATTGGCAGGTATGAAGAATTTGCACAATACCTTGTTGGGAAAGGCTATATCGTATCCGGCCACGACCACCGAGGACATGGTAAAACGGCTAAAATGAATGGCATAAAAGGGCATTTTGCCGATGAAGGTGGATTTGACCACGTTGTTCAAGATGCTTTCGAAGTCATTTCGAATCTCCGGGAGCAGTACCCATCCCCGCGTTTTGTTCTGTTCGGTCATAGCATGGGATCGTTTGTTGCACGGAGATATGTCCAGCTCCATGGCAGTGAAGTAGACCTGGCAATCTTGTCAGGGACAGGTGGGAATCCTGGTGTAAGCCGTTTGGCCGGACAGGTAGTTGCTTATCTAAACGGCAAGAAAAACGGTTTTGATCAGCCGGATAATTTCCTGAATAAACTCGTTTTTGGTGGTTTCAATAAATCGGTTCATCAACCAAAGACACCATTCGATTGGCTATCTACGGATATGGAAGCGGTTGAAAAATACTTGATTGATCCCCAGTGTGGAGCAGTCTCAACAACACAATTTTTTGCGGATTTATTCAAAGGACTTGGAGACATCCATGACATAGATGAAATAAATAAAATCCCGAAAAAACTTCCTATCTTCCTCTTTTCAGGGAGTGAAGACCCGGTAGGTGACAATGGAAAAGGGGTTTGGAGTGTAGCAAAGCAATATAATAACGCGGGCATAGAAGATGTTACGGTATTTTTGTTCGAAGGTGGCAGGCATGAAATGCTCCATGAAAAGAACCGTCAACACGTATTCGAAACCGTTTATGACTGGATTGAAAAAAATGAGGAATTATCCTGAAGTAATCGCAATCGTCGGACCAACAGCATCTGGAAAGACGGCCTTAAGTGTCGAACTTGCCAAAATAATTGGTGGGGAAGTCATTAATGGTGATGCAATGCAAGTATACAAAGGGCTTGATATTGGAACGGCTAAAATCACTGAAGAGGAAATGGATGGCATCCCGCATCATTTATTCGATATAAAAGAACCGAATGAACCTTTTTCTGTTGCTGAGTACCAAACGGATGTGCGCAAATGGATTGCAGATATACAAGGTCGTGGAAAAATACCAATTATCGCAGGGGGCACAGGATTATATATTCAATCCGTGCTGTTCGATTTTCGTTTTACAGAAGAAGCGGCGGATCTAGAAGTAAGGCAACGCTTAGAGCAGGAACTGACTGAAAAAGGGGCCGCCTATCTGCATGAAAAACTCGTCGAGCTTGACCCAGTGAGTGCTGAAAAAATTCATCCGAACAATCATCGTCGGTTGGTTCGCGCGCTTGAAATCATTGAGGTGACAGGTAAAACGAAAGACGACCACGAAGATGACGCGGGACAGGCGCCGTTGTATGATCACCTCATTATTGGTCTTGAGATGGACCGTGAAGTGCTTTATGAACGGATTGGTCTCCGGGTCGACGTAATGATGGAACAAGGTCTTCTAAAGGAAGCGAATCGATTATGGGATGAAAACATTCGTGGCGTACAATCTGTACAAGCGATTGGCTATAAGGAACTTCATCTCTATATCGAAGAAAAGTTGTTACTAGACGAGGCTGTTGAATTAATTAAAAAAAATACGCGTAACTACGCAAAACGGCAAATGACCTATTTCCGCAACAAATTGGACATCAGCTGGTTCGATGCAGAATTGGGTACAACCGAAATTGTAAAGAGAATTTTGTTAATTTTGAAGGATTTCGATAATCCGGGTCGAATAAAGTAAGTGGAGCACTAGAAATATAGCTATGACAACTGGAGGATTCGGCGTATGAAACAGGTTAACATGCAAGAAACGTTTTTAAACTCGTTACGAAAGAATAATACATTTGTAACGGTATTTTTACTGAATGGATTTCAATTGAAAGGACTTATTAAATCGTATGATAATTATACCGTCTTGCTTGAATCGGACGGCAAGCAACAACTAATTTATAAACATGCGATTTCCACATATGTCCCAACGAAACCGGTTATTTTAAAAGACGAGACTGAATAACCAAAAGCGGAGGGTACCTGTTTAGAGGCGGCAGACATAAGACGTGCTGGCGAAGTGGCGTTCTTTACCACATAGCCTGACCGGCTTATGTCCGAGCCTCTAGGTGCCCGAAGTCTAGATGTAACCAAAAGCGGAAGCGCCTGTTCAGAGGCGGCAGGCATAATGCGTGAAAAAGGAAGGTAGTCTAAGTGCGCGACGTCCTGTCGCGATGACTGCATGACCTGCATCCGGCAGGCCCAAGTGGCGTTCTTTGCCGCATAGCCGGACCGACTAATGTCCGAGCCTCTAGGTGCCCGGAGTCTAGATGTAAGAAAAAGCGGAACAGGGAGTATAATCCCCGTTCCGCTTTTGTATTTATTGGATTTTACCGTTCGGCAATTTCCATTGGAAGACAACCGATAGAATACGAAGTGTGGCAGTCAGAACGAGCAGTCCGTATAGTGCTAAATCACTTTTAAATAGGCCGAGGCCGACAATAAGGCCGGCGATTGCAGCCCATACTGCATAGATGTCTCGTTTAAAGACAAGTGGTCTCCTGCCTGCTAACAGGTCACGGATAACACCGCCGCCAGCCCCTGTTAAAACCGCAGCGACCATAATTGCATAAATCGACATGTTGAGTGATATAGCCAACATAGCGCCTTGTATGGCGAACGCAGCTAATCCGATTGCATCAAAATAATTACCCCATCTATTCCAATGAGAAAGAAGATACCTAGAAAAAAAGAAAATAATGGTTATCAAAATACTTGCCACTAAAAATAAGAATTGCTGATCCCATAAAACAGAGACAGGCACACCTATTAAGACGTTACGAACGGCACCGCCGCCAAAAGCAGTGACCATACCCAATATATAAACACCAAAGATGTCATATTCTTCTTCCATCGCAACAATTGCGCCTGAAATGGCAAATGCCGCAGTACCGATAAAACTAAAAACATCCCAAGCCACTTCATTTCCTCCATTCAATACACCCTTTAGAATTCTAACAGGTATTCATAAATTATCAATGAGGCCCCGGTAAAACGTTGACCTCTGCGAGCAGACTGATAAGATAATGAAGTGACTATTTAATGAAAAGAGGAATACCAATCATGTTTACTGAACAAGACGATTTGTTATTTGAGGATGCTGAAATAATAGAAGAGAAACTTGCACCCTATTTTAAGGGCGTAGAAAAAACTGCTTTTTACAATCAACGGAAAGTGCTACGAGCATTCCGTAAAAATATGGTGAGCGATTTCCATCTGACCGGTTCAACAGGTTACGGCTACGATGACGCGGGCCGGGATGTATTGGAACAAGTATACGCCGACGTTTTTGGGGCGGAAGATTGCCTCGTACGCAACCAAATTATTTCGGGCACACACGCAATTTCAATCAGCCTTTTCGGAATCCTAAGACCGGGTGATGAACTCCTTTATATTACGGGGAAACCTTATGACACATTGGATTCTATCGTTTCTGGAAAAGGGAAAGACACAGGTTCACTGCATGATTATGGCATTACCTATAAACATATTGATCTAAATGAAGATGGTACAGTCGATTTTGAAGAAGTAGCTAAAAACATACACGGTAAGACGAAAATGATTGGTATCCAGAGGTCGAAAGGCTATTCGGATCGTCCCTCTTTCATGGTGGATGAAATCGGTGAAATGGTTCGTAAAGTGAAGGCCATTAATCCTGAACTAGTCGTTTTTGTGGACAACTGTTACGGTGAATTTGTCGAAGAAAAAGAGCCCACTCAAGTCGGTGTTGACCTTATGGCAGGTTCACTCATCAAGAATCCAGGTGGCGGACTTGCAAGAACGGGTGGCTATATCGCTGGCCGTGCCGATCTAGTTGAAAAGTGTGCATACCGGATGACATCACCAGGTCTCGGGGCAGAAGCGGGGGCATCGCTAGATACACTACGTGAAATGTACCAAGGATTCTTCCTAGCGCCGCATGTTGTTAGTCAAGCTGTAAAAGGAGCGCTATTCACAGCAGCACTCCTAGAAAGCTTCGGACTCAATACGTCGCCACATTACTCTGAAAAAAGAACCGACCTGATTCAATCGGTATCTTTCGAAAATGCAGATCAAATGATTGCGTTCTGTCGGTCAATACAAGAAAACTCGCCTATCAATGCGCACTACGCGCCTGAGCCATCGTATATGCCTGGCTACACGGACGACGTCATCATGGCGGCGGGAACATTTATTCAAGGCTCCAGCATCGAGCTGACAGCAGACGGCCCAATCAGACCGCCCTATACGGCATATGTCCAAGGTGGTCTGACGTACGAGCATGTAAAAGTAGCTGTGTTGTCCTCAATCGGTAAACTAGTTAAAGAAAATTTGATTGGGAAGTAAAGTTAGTTAACTGTCTTGGCAATCAGTGAAACTGTGAGTGCAAGACGTTAAACTGTCATGGCAATCAGCCGAACTGTCAAATCAATTCTTCAATTAAAAAAGGGCTGTATCCTTCAAGTGAAGGATACAGCCCTTTTGCATACTTTAAATTAGTGTATCATGCGATAAACGCCAACCACTTTACCTAGAATCGATACATTATCGAGAATGATTGGAGCCATCGAAGCATTTTCAGGTTGCAGACGGAAATAATCTTTTTCTTTAAAGAACCGTTTCACTGTAGCTTCATCGTCTTCGGTCATTGCTACGACAATCTCGCCGTTATTAGCTGTTTGTTGTTGTTTAACGACAACATAGTCGCCATTCAAAATTCCGGCTTCAATCATACTGTTCCCAACTATTTCAAGCATGAACAAATTGTCTTCAGATGTACCAAAAGATTCAGGAAGTGGGAAGTACTCCTCGATATTTTCAATTGCTGTAATTGGAAGACCTGCCGTAACTTTACCGACAAGGGGTACGTGAAGAACGCCGGGTTTCATCGTTTCCAACCCTTCAGGATCGAGTATTTCAATTGCTCTCGGTTTTGTTGGGTCTCTTCTAATGAAACCTTTGCTTTCCAATCGCGCTAGATGTCCGTGAACAGTTGAACTTGATGCCAAGCCGACAGCCTCGCCAATTTCCCTTACGGATGGTGGATAACCTTTTTTCTTCACTTCTGATTTAATGAAAGACAAAATATCTTCTTGTCTTTTTGAAATTTTTTTCATCCCATTCACCTCTCACCTTATATTCTGCTAACTTCCGAAAGTCGTGAAGAAATTCCCGACAATCTAGTCTTTTCAATAGATTCATTATATCAGTCTCCTGGATAAATGGCAAACACAGGTTCGAATAAGTGTTGACAATGCCGATTGTTTTTTCTATAATAAGAACAGGCATTCCGAACAAGTATTCGTAAGGGGGAATAATGATGACTTTTATTAAAGAAAATAGTTATGTTCTACTAATTATCGTTTTATGTATGGGTTTTGCAATCATAGGTGTAAGCAAATACGAGAAAGAACAAACGGACACGAAAATCACAATTACTGAAGGGGATACACTTTGGGGTCTCGCAAATCACCACTCGGCAAATATGTCTACAGATAAATGGATCAAAGAAGTGATAAAATTGAATGACTTACCATCTGCTACAATAAAAAAAGGTGAGGATCTACTTTTGCCTACTGTGCGGAAAACCAATACACAACTGGCGGGTGTTAATCGATGACTGGACGCAATAAAAGAGGTGTCATCTATTGCCGGGTGAGCACTGAGAAAGAAACGCAGGAAATGTCGCTAGTGAGGCAAGAAGAAGAGCTTGTTGACTTGGCAGCAGAACTTGGTCTCGAACACGTAGCGACATTTATGGATAAACACAGTGGTTTTGACATTGACCGCGAGGGGCTTCTAAGTCTTCTGGATTACATCCGTGATGAGGAAGTCGATGCAATCCTTATCCAAGATGAAACAAGGCTTGGGCGTGGAAATGCTCGGATGGCGGTTTTGCATCTATTGGCGAAGACGGACACGGCGATTTATTCGCATAATGATAGTGGGCCAATTGCGCTCAATGAAATGGACACAATGTTACTTGAAATTTTAGCTATCGTCGAAGAATACCAACGTAAACTACATAATGCCAAAATTAAGAGGGGTATGAAACGTGCAGTTAGGGAAGGCTATCGGCCCGAGCGTAACTTGAAAAACAGGGGCAACGCGGAAGGCCGTGAGCGTATTGAAGTGCCGATAGCTGAAATCGTTTCATTGAGGGACAAAGGACTGACCTATGAAGAAATTACGGGCGTCTTGAAAGGGCTCGGTCATGATATTAGTAAAGCGACCGTGCACCGCAGGTATAAAGAATATGAGATGGAGCAGGAAGGCTGATTTATTGCACTTTCTGCAGTTTTTGTATACGTTTGTAATCATAAACTAAATGGAGGAAATTATATGCTACCAGCTGAGAAAATGAAAAGAATTAATGAACTTTCAAAAAAGTCGAAGACGGCAGGTCTATCAATCGAAGAAGCAAAAGAACAGACACAACTAAGAAAAGAATATTTAGAGACATTTCGTTCATCTATGCGCAACACAATTGAGCAAGTCAAAGTCCTTGATCCTGAAGGCAACGATGTGACACCAGACAAGGTGAAAGACGCCCGTAGCGGCAAATATCTAAACTGAGCTTTGCATTCACTGCGCGAATTGTCTAAACTAGGATATGTAGATAAATACATATGACGGGAAGGATGTACACAATGACTAAACAAATTGACCAGCTAGCCATTAACACAATCCGTACGCTCTCTATTGACGCAATCGAAAAAGCGAATTCCGGACACCCAGGATTACCTATGGGAGCTGCTCCAATGGCTTATACACTTTGGACAAAACATATGCATCACAACCCTTCAAATCCACAGTGGTTTAACCGTGACCGTTTCGTTTTATCGGCAGGACACGGCTCAATGCTCCTATACAGCCTGCTTCATCTTGGCGGTTACGGACTTCCGATGGATGAAATCAAGAATTTCAGACAATGGAACTCTAAAACACCAGGACATCCGGAATACGGTCATACAGTCGGCGTTGAAGCAACAACTGGTCCACTTGGACAAGGTATTGGTATGGCAGTCGGAATGGCAATGGCAGAACAACACCTTGCTGCAACGTACAATCAACCAAGCTTTGACGTAGTCGACCACTTCACATATGCTCTTTGTGGTGATGGCGATCTCATGGAAGGCGTTGCTGCTGAAGCAATTTCACTTGCAGGTCACTTGCAGTTAAATAAACTGATTGTCCTCTATGATAGCAATGACATTTCACTAGATGGTGAACTTGACATGTCGTTCTCTGAAAATATTCGTAAACGCTTTGAATCATACGGATGGAATTACATCCGTGTTGAAGATGGCAACAACATTGACCTCGTTTCAACAGCGATTGAAGAAGCAAAAGGAAATGTCGGAGGCCCGACAATGATCGAAGTTAAAACGGTCATCGGTTACGGATCGCCAAATAGGTCCGGAAAATCGGATGCGCATGGCATGCCACTTGGTGAAGATGAAATGAAATTGACAAAAGAATACTACAAATGGACATTGGAAGAAGATTTCCATGTTCCTGAAGGCGTCTATGAAACATTCCAAGAAGCGGCTGAGAAATTGGGCGCGCAAAAAGAACAGGAATGGAACGAACTATTTGGTAAATACGAAACGACGCATGCTGATCTTGCGAAGCAATTGAAAGATGCAATCGAGCGTAAACTACCTGAAGGATTTGAGAAATCCTTGCCAATGTATGAAGCGGGTTCATCTCACGCGACACGTTCTGCATCCGGTGACGCTATCAATGCAATTGCTAAACAGCTTCCTTCATTCTTTGGTGGAAGTGCGGACCTTGCAGGCTCTAACAAGACGACAATTAAAGGTGCTGGCGATTTCCTTGCTACCGATTATTCCGGCCGTAATATTTGGTTTGGTGTTCGTGAGTTCGCAATGGGAACTGCGCTAAATGGAATGACTTTGCATGGCGGATTACATGTATTCGGTGGAACGTTCTTCGTGTTCAGTGACTATGTACGTCCTGCAATCAGACTTTCAGCTCTTATGGCTATCCCTGTCACATACGTTTTCACACACGACAGCGTAGCTGTTGGTGAAGATGGACCTACACATGAACCTGTTGAACAACTTGCTGCGCTTCGTGCGATGCCTGGATTGTCGGTTATTCGTCCGGCTGATGCTAACGAAACGGCAGCTGCATGGAATATTGCAGTGTCGTCGAAGAACTCTCCTACTGCACTTGTATTGTCTCGTCAAAACTTGACTGTTCTTCCGAAGTCAGCTGAACTTGCAATGGAAGGCGTCAAAAAGGGAGCTTACATCATATCTCCTGCAAGCAAAAAACAAGCGGACGCAATTTTAATCGCGACTGGTTCGGAAGTGAACCTAGCGGTATCTGCACAATCGAAACTGTTAGCTGAAGGAATCGATGTTGCTGTTGTTTCCATGCCTTCATGGGATCTGTTTGAGAAGCAAGACGATGCATACAAACAAAGTGTATTGCCGAAAGACGTAAAAAAACGTCTGGGTATCGAGATGGGCGTTTCATTAGGCTGGCATAAATATGTTGGTGACGAAGGCGCGATCATTGCGATTGACACATTCGGGGCAAGTGCACCTGGAGATACTGTCATCAAAGAATTCGGTTTCACAGAGGACAATGTTCTTGCAACTGTAAAAATGTTAATCAACAACTAAAAATAAATGAAGCAGTCCTGCTTGTCGAAGAAATTTTGGCAATCTGGACTGCTTTTTAGGGCAACTTGACAGAATCTTTAGTTATCCATCTTTTCCGACAATAATAGTGCAGTTCTATTCCGCAATATGACATCCTTTTTACATCAAACCATGTAGGATTATCTCTAGGGGGTGGCGATATTGCGATCATATGGAATTTATAAAGTGAAAGAAATGTACCAGCCATTCGTCATTGGACGTGAACGGCTTTTGTATGATCTTTTAAAAGAAGACGAGCAGAAGAATAATTGTATGCCTGAAATTCATTATTTATGTGACAGGCTTGAAGAGAAAATGATTAATGAGGCTATAATTGCAAACCTTGGCGAAGGATTTACGTCGATTGAATCTCAAGATGGGGAATACAAACTGACGCATCCTGTCAAAGGTTCCATTCATATTTCGCTATCATCGTATTCGCTTAATGTGTTTTGCGACGGATCCCGCATGTTGGATTTGGATTTGTTTGTTGCTTTATCTGGGGCGGCTGATCGTTTCTTCGCTGTCATGGACGGACGCGGGGAGTGGGGATGGCTTAAACCGGTCAAAACGACTGATTTTCGTGCATATGAAGAAGCTGCCTATCTTTGAAATGATACTGATAGGATAGGGACAAAAAGGACCCAAATCTCAAAATTAGGGTCTATTTTGTCTGTTCAAATAGAATGAAGTAAAGTGGTCCATTATGCGATGAATAGAATATTTAATTAAGGTCCATTGCTATTCACCCGTACAATGTTGTATAATCCATCATGGTAGAGTAAAATCGAATAACTGAAGTAGAGGAGGTATAGCGGATGAGTACAGTATGGTGGATCGTTTTGATCATCGTCGCGCTATTAGCAGGTGTGGCCCTCGGATTTTTCATTGCACGTCAATATATGATGAAATATTTGAAAGATAACCCGCCGATTAATGAAGACATGTTACGTATGATGATGATGCAAATGGGGCAAAAACCCTCACAGAAAAAAATCAATCAAATGATGAACCAAATGAACAAAGTAAGTGACAAAAAGGAAAAAAAGGTTAAAAAGTAATTATGTAATACCCGTCATTAATGGGTTTGTAAAGGATTAGTGAAAAGGAAAGCCTGCAATTTATTATACATAGGTTAATCTTTCACCTGAAATTTACTCTGATTACTTAAACTTTCTACTGATCACTTAATAAGCCATTTTTTCTGTTGAACGTTTGACAGGGAAAATGGTTTTTTTGTTGTCTAGAAATGAATTGATTGATTAGCGCGAGGATATGATTGGTCGAGGGGGATCTATGATCGGTTGGCGTGGGATATGGTCGGTCATGCTGGAAGAATTCCAGTAATTATATATAAAACCCCGAAATTCTCGGATCTTTTTTTAAAGTGTCCGGAATTCGGGGTACAGTTCAATCGTTCATTATGGATTTTTTTCTTCAATCTCTAAATCCAAAACGTCCCAGAAATTCCAGTACTGTTTTTTCGTATTGCACCGGATTATCATTGAACGACTTCGCATGGGCACCTTTACTAAAAAATTTCAACATTTTGTCGCCTTGCTTTGCTTCGTATAATTCCTCTGTCATATAGGGAAGGATGAAATCGTCTTCCAGACTGTGTATGAAAAGGACAGGTTTTGTAATATTTCGGACGACTTCTCGCGGAGAAACAAGGTTCAGGGTATAGCCATCGCGCATTTTTAGGAAAGTGTTGGCGATACGTAGAGCCATTGATGACCGGATAGGCGTATTTTTCCGTAATATATGAAGAATTTGCTCGGAGAAATCTGAAAATGGGCAATCGACGATATGAAAATTTGCTTCATCCTTAAATGTTCCCGCATATAATATCGTCGTTGCGGCACCCATGGATTCGCCGTGGATACCGAGCAAAGCCCGCTTTCCGATTCGTTCCCGTACAGCATGGACAATTGCCTGCAAATCAATCTTTTCATAATAACCAAAACTTGTCGTCCTACCACCAGAGTCCCCATGTCGACGATGATCATAGATGACCGAATTAAATCCAAGTCGTTCAAAAAGACGGGCATATTTCGTCGAATTGATTTTGTTTTCCGTTACGCCGTGGCAGATAATCACAGTTCTTGCCGTTTCGAGTGGTTTTAGAAAGACCGCTCTCAATAAATAACCGTTTGGTGACTTAATCCACATATCATCTTTGCGCACTGTTTCATACCAATGTTTATCGAACCGTTTCGTAATAATTTCGCGTTCTAAAATAAAATTGGAATCCTTCAACTTCAAAAACATCAGCCTATTCGTTGCGATAAATCCGAAAATGGTCAGTAACGCTGTAACAACACTGGAAAAAACACCGGTTATATAAAGAATGCGCCGTTTCAAACCACTCAACTCCTTTTACGGTTGATTGTTTTCGAACAATCTGTACATACCTGTATCAATCGGCCGTGACACATGCGGCGCAATCACTCGGACTGCTGCACAAACTTTATTCACATCGATACCGGTATCGATACCGAGCGTATCGAGCATGTTGACAACATCCTCAGTAGCGACATTACCTGTTGCTCCAGGTGCGAACGGACAGCCACCCAAGCCGCCTGCAGACGTATCAAACCGGTTGATACCTGCTTGTAGCGCAGCAAAAATATTTGCTATCGCCATTTTGCGTGTATCGTGAAAATGAGCTGTCAACAGTACGTTTGGAAATTCCTCTTTCAACGTCTTGAACAACTCATAACTTTCACGGGGATTCGCCTTCCCGATTGTATCCGCGACACTTAGTTCGTCTGCACCCATGTCGACAAACCGTTTACATAGTGCAACGACATCCTCTATTTCTATCTTCCCTTCATACGGACAATAAAACGCAGTTGAAATACAAGCCCGTATAAAAATGTCATTTATTTTTAATCTCGCAAAGACGGGCTGGAGCGCATCGATGCTGTCATCTGTTGAACGGTTAATGTTTTTCATGTTAAATGTATTGCTCACCCCAACGAACACGGCAATACTAGTCGCGCCAGCTTCAATTGCAAGCTCGGCACCTTTGTCATTCGGCGCAAGGACGAATTGCCTGCCGACCTTCTTTGATTTTTCTACAATTGTTTTTGCATCCGCCATTTGCGGCACCCATTTCGGTGAGACAAACGAAGTTAGCTCCATTTCTTGAATGCCCGCCCCTTGTAAAGCTTCAATAAATGCTAGTTTGTCGTTTTCGGCGACATGTTTCTTTTCGTTTTGTAGTCCATCACGTGGACCAACCTCGATTATTGTAACGTTATTTGGTAAAATGAACATATCATCCCTCCTCTAGTATATTGTAATGAAGGGATGCATATACAGGCAACTTAAATAAGGGAATGGGGGAAAAGAAATGTCGAAAGAAATCGTAATTATCAGTGCGGTTCGTTCTGCTATCGGATCGTTCCTTGGTTCATTGAAAGATATACCGGCAACAGATCTTGGGGCGACAGTTATCAAAGAGGCATTAAAACGTGCAGGGGTAGCGCCAGAGAGCGTTGACGAAGTGATCATGGGGAATGTCCTACAGGCGGGATTAGGTCAAAATCCGGCGCGACAAGCGGCCATAAAAGCGGGACTACCTGAAACCGTTCCTGCTCTGACAATTAACAAAGTATGCGGTTCTGGATTAAAAGCTGTGCATCTTGCACGTCAAGCAATTATTGCAGGAGATGCGGATATTATTGTTGCAGGCGGTATGGAAAATATGAGCCAAGCCCCTTACATAATGAAAGATGGCCGAGAAGGCTTTAAAATGGGGGACCAAAAAATTATCGACAGTATGATCTCTGACGGACTATGGTGTGCATTCAATGATTACCATATGGGCATCACGGCAGAAAATCTTTGTGATCGCTATTCAATTACACGTGAAGAGCAAGATACATTTTCGGCAACATCGCAGGCAAAAGCTGCGGCGGCAATTGAAGCCGGAACTTTTGCTGAAGAAATCGTTGCGATTGAAATTCCGCAGCGTAAAGGTGATCCTATTATTTTCGATCAAGACGAATACGTCAAAGCCGGAACAACTGCAGACAAGCTCGGTAAACTTCGACCAGCATTCAAAAAAGATGGCAGTGTGACAGCGGGGAATGCTTCAGGCATTAACGACGGCGCAGCAGCATTTGTCATCATGTCGAAAGAAAAAGCTGACGAGCTTGGCTTGACACCACTAGCAACAATCGTAGCCAATGGTAATGCTGGTGTGGATCCTTCGGTTATGGGTCTGGGCCCTGTGGAAGCAGTTAAAAAAGCGCTCACTAAAGCCAATATGCAACTATCCGAGATTGATTTGATTGAAGCGAACGAAGCATTCGCAGCACAGTCAATCGCAGTCGGAAAAGAACTGGAATTTGACGCATCAAAACTTAATGTCAACGGCGGTGCAATCGCACTTGGCCATCCAATCGGGGCTAGTGGGGCACGCATCCTAGTGACACTTCTTCACGAAATGAAACGTCGTGATGTGAAATCCGGACTTGCCACGCTATGCATTGGTGGGGGTCAAGGTGTCGCAACCATCGTTACACGACCATGAACGAAAGTAGGTGAAATAAATGGCGAAAAAACGTAAACAAACTACACCACAACCGAAAAAAAGGGCTAACGAAGGATCTGTATATTCCGATGCACTTGATGATGATATTCTTGAGAAATTGAAAGCGGCAAAAAAGGCATTGTCAGCTGTTGAAGAGACGAAAGAAGAAGAACGCCAAGAGCAACTTCGCCTTGAACGCAAAGAACGTGAGAAAAACAAAAGTTTTGGGGAACTACTCAAAGAGTTCGGAGATACTGGATCGAAGTTTTAAAATGGAGCACCGGCTGCAACTTGGCTGGTGCTTTTTTAGGTGCCAAACAGTCCAACCATTATGTTAGAGTCCAACGAACGCGGTGATTTCCAACCATTGTACCGAAGTGTCTAACAAACGCAGTAGAGTGTCCAACCATTTTGCTGAAGTGTCCAACAAACATGACAAACTGTCCAACAAATAAAAAACGCTGCCCCATAAGTTGCGGGACAAGCGTTATTTTCATTTCTTCGCCATCCGCTCTTGCGCCATTCTCACCATTTCTTTCACCATATTACCGCCAATCGGGCCACCGATTTTCCCCGCCTGTTCCGACGTTAGTTTTCCGTTATAGCCCTTCGTCAGTGGAATGCCTAGTTCCTTCGCAATTTCGAATTTCACGTTGTTAGGTTCAGATTTATCCACGTCGTAGCCTTGGGCTTGCATGACGTCCGCTTTCAGCCGATCTAATGCTTGTCGTGCACCTGGCACTAAAATTCTATTATTTCTAGCCATTTTATCTCCTCCAGTAAGCTGTAGTGTTCCCGAAATAAATCAAATTACAACCGCAAATTGATGAAATAACAACTGTTAATAAATTTTCCCCATTCAGTTCAGTAGTACAAAACACAAAATAACAAATCAAATAACACAATAATTAACTAGATTTCAGCAGATGTTTCACACCATTTCTAGTTACTAATTAGCACCGTATGTAGTGGTGCTTTTTCATTTCTTGAACTTATCAGATATCTAAAGTTAAAACTTATCTTTAAAAGGTTTTATTGGATATATATAGTATAGAGGGTAAAGGAGATTGATACGTAGTCATTTCTAATTCACGTTATTTTTAAAAAATGAAACTTAATATTTGCTAAAACGTATTAATAAAAGTACCGTTACTCAACGACTCTACCAAAATACGGAATTTGCCTAGGGGGAAGTTTGATGAAAAAGAAAATCTTTAGAGTGATTGCTTTAAGTCTTAGTGTGCTTATTATCATCATAGGAATCACTTTAAGTCTTTTTTACGTGTTGAACAATGGTAATCCTATTACAAAATATATAGCAGACAAAAAAGTGCCGACATATTTGTCGGAAAAGGGATATGCAGAAGAAGAGATAAATGAATCTCACTTTATAGAACCAAAACACACTATAAACAGGAAGTTTTTTCACGGTCACTATAGGGTAGTTTTCAAAGATGAAACAGATATAACGTATTATTATGGAATCACAAAAATAGGAAACAAGGTAAAACAGTTTTGTGAGAAAGATAAACTAACTCCCGCTGGAATTACTGAAATTGTCCAAGATGAAACTAAACATAGCGAAAAAAATTGCACCAATTCACTTAATCGGTATTAGCAAAAGGGCAAGTTTGGTCCTTTTTACATATTTGCATTTTCAAGTTTTTGGGTTGGTAAATATCATCTTTTCTCTCTCGATTATCCTTCAATTTAACCACTAAATTAGCAGTGGTTTTAACACGTTATATTCACCTTAGAATATTTATTGCAAGGTGATTGCTTCTTCTGTCAATCCAATTGTAAAAACGAGTGTGATTTATATGTAAACATTGTTGTATAGGCATTTTAAAGACCGCTAATTCAGAATCGAATTAGCGGTCTTTAAAATGCTTTAATTTGAATTCTGTACCACTCCACTGAACGGGTTACAAACTAAGAGGATCATGCTTTTTTTATTCCCCGATAAAAAGGGGGTGCACTCGGAAAATTTGATAGTTTTTTTCAATTACACAAACTGTTCTTCCTGACGAATAATAATGAAACGCTCGTCAATGCAGTTTGATAGGGCTGACTCAATTAGCCATTCGGGCCATGCAGACGCAAGATGGTTGGTACGCAATCCGCTTTTTTGAAGTCAGTCTTCAAGTTGCACTTCCACAAAAAATGGTACGTTTACTGCTTGGTTAACACATAAAGATTGGAACCTGATAACGTGGTTCTAAAAAAGTGTACCTGTCGCCAGTAAAGCAAATTTTCCGCCAAGGCTGTGCAGTTCATCGTCAGAATCGCCTGTAGGTTACTCGTCTACTAAGGTCCATCCTCCGGTAGTTCCGCCTTGTAATCTAACTATACCCGCACTGATTTAAGATAAACCAATTTTAATAAAAGAATTTTATTGATTCATTGGATAGTAGCGATAGAAGGTTAGAAAAAATGATAAGGATGATTGAATCAACTGTCTATCCGAGGAGAAAGAAGATTCCCTATCTTATGAAAATAGGCTTGACTGAAACAGACTATCAAGTTACGATACACTTACTAACTAAAACTGAATAGTGAATTCTTATCAAGAGAAGTTGAGGGACTGGCCCTATGACGCTTCAGCAACCAGCCGTCAGGTGAGGTGCTAAATCCAGCAGGCGAGCGATGTCCTGACAGATGAAAAGGAACGAATTAGATATCGTAAGCCTTCTTTTCATAGAAGGTTTTTTTGTGATTTTGCAGGATAAGTAGAATAGGTTTACTAGAGAAACTAAAGCTGCAAAAGGTATTTTAGTAGCTAATACATAATCACGTTTTTCATTCGAAATGGCATGTTATTGAAATTTATTCACCATTACAACTAAATTCACGTACAGAGAGAGAGAGATCAGCTATGTCGACTCACCTAATTAAAGAGGAACTTCAAAAAAGAATTCTTATCATCGATGGAGCAATGGGAACGATGATTCAAAACGCGAATCTATCTCCGGAAGATTTCGGTGGGGAAGAATATGATGGCTGTAATGAATATTTAAATATCGTTAATCCAGTCGTTATTGAAACGATTCATCGTGGTTATTTAGAAGCGGGTGCCGATATCATTTGTACGAATACGTTCGGTGGAACGCCAGTTGTGTTGAATGATTATGATCTTGGAGACCAAGCACATGACATTAACTTCCGCGCCGCACAATTTGCGAAGAAATGCAGTGCTGAATTCTCTACAGATGAATGGCCACGTTTTGTAGCAGGTGCAATTGGGCCAACGACGAAAACGCTATCTGTCACAGGTGGAATTACGTTTGACGAATTGACACAGGACTTTTACATACAAGCAAAAGCATTAGTTGAAGGCGGAAGTGACTTAATTTTACTAGAAACTAGCCAAGATATGCTGAACGTCAAGGCCGCTACAATTGGCATTAAAAAAGCGTTTGAAGTTACGGGGATAGAACTTCCAATTATGATTTCAGGAACAATTGAACCGATGGGAACGACGCTAGCTGGCCAAAGCATTGAAGCCTTCTATATTTCCATTGAGCATGTTAAACCACTTTCTGTAGGCTTAAACTGTGCAACTGGACCCGAATTTATGAGGGATCATATCCGCTCGCTGTCAGAGATATCGGATGGCTATGTTAGCTGTTATCCGAACGCTGGATTACCAGATGAAGAAGGGCATTACCATGAATCGCCCGAATCACTTTCTAAAAAGTTAAAGGGTTTTGCAGAAAAAGGTTGGTTAAATGTGGTGGGTGGATGTTGCGGAACGACTCCTGCACATATTCGAGCACTACGAGAAGCGGTGAAGGATTTGGCGCCACGTAAGCCGGCGGAATCAAGTCGTGGTCATGTTTTATCTGGGATTGAGCCCCTTCAATATGATGAATCAATGCGTCCATTATTAATTGGCGAACGCACGAATGTAATAGGATCTCGGAAATTTAAACGACTAATTATAGAAGGCAAGTTTGAAGAAGCATCTGAAATTGCACGTGCCCAAGTAAAAGGCGGCGCGCACGTTATTGATATTTGTCTTGCGAACCCAGACCGTGATGAGTTAGAGGACATGTCCGAATTCATGAAAGAGGTTGTGAAAAAAGTTAAAGTACCACTTGTCATTGACTCGACGGATGAAAATGTGATTGAGGAAGCGCTAAAGTATTCACAAGGTAAAACAATTATTAACTCCATCAACCTAGAAGACGGGGAAGAACGTTTTGACGCAGTGATGCCACTTGTGAAAAAGTATGGTGCCGCTGTCGTCGTAGGGACAATTGATGAAATCGGAATGGGCGTTACGCGTGAACGAAAACTTGAAATCGCGGAGCGTTCATATGACTTGCTTGTCAACAAATGGGGCCTTGCGCCGGAAGATATTATTTTCGATCCGCTCGTATTCCCAGTCGGAACAGGGGATCAACAATACATTGGTGCAGCAGTAGAAACGATTGAAGGCATTCGTTTAATAAAAGAAAAGATGCCACGCTGTTTAACGACGTTAGGTGTAAGTAATGTATCATTTGGACTGCCGCCGGTCGGACGTGAAGTGTTGAATGCCGTTTATTTATACCATTGTACGCAAGCAGGGCTTGATTTTGCGATTGTGAATACAGAGAAACTGGAGCGCTTTGCGTCTATTCCAGAGCAGGAAATTAAAATGGCGGACGAGCTTTTATTTACCACAACGGACAAAACACTTGCTGATTTCACTGATTTTTATCGCGGTAAGAAAAAAGAGAAAACAGAAGATGATATTCCAAAAACAGTTCCTGAACGTCTTGCTTATTACATTATTGAAGGAACAAAAGAAGGGCTACTCCCTGATTTGGAAGCTGCACTTCAGATGTATGATACGCCGCTTGATATTATCAACGGGCCGCTGATGAAAGGGATGGCTGAGGTAGGGCGCTTGTTCAATGAGAATAAACTCATTGTTGCCGAAGTACTGCAAAGTGCAGGTGTTATGAAAGCATCTGTTGGCTACCTAGAAGATTTCATGGAGAAAAAAGAAGACGATTCCGGTAAGGGGAAAATCGTGTTGGCAACAGTCAAGGGTGATGTGCATGATATTGGGAAAAACTTGGTCGAGATTATTTTAAGTAATAATGGCTATAAAGTAATCGATGTTGGCATTAAAGTTACACCCGCTAAGCTGATTGAAGTCATTCGTCAAGAAAAGCCGGATATCATTGGTTTGTCTGGCCTACTTGTTAAATCTGCGCATCAAATGGTGATTACAGCGCAAGATTTTAAAGAGGCGGGTATTGATGTACCAATCCTTGTAGGGGGAGCAGCTCTGTCTCGTCGTTTCACAGAAACAAAAATATCTGCTGAATACGACGGTCCGGTGTTATATGCAAAAGATGCCATGCAAGGGCTTGATCTTGCCAATCGTTTGCAGGATAAGGAAGATAAAGTGGTTTTATTGGACGACTTGGTTATCCAACAGGAGAAACGTGTACTAGCGGAGGCGGTTCGTGCTTCCAAAACTGCGGTTGCTGTATTGGAGAAGCCAGTGAAAACGGTCCGTGAAGATGTTGAAGTCTACATTCCGAAAGATCTTCGACGACATGTGATGAGAGATTATTCCGTTGCCCACCTTCATCCTTATGTCAATATGCGCACATTGATTGGCCATCACTTAGGTCTAAGGGGATATAGCGATAAGCTAATCGAAAGAGGAGATGAACGTGCAACAGGGCTCCATGAACTAGTCACTGGGTTCTTACGTTCGGATCTATTAAAACCACGAGGGTTGTATCAATTTTTCCCTGCGCAGGCAGATGGCGATGATGTAATTATCTATGATCCAAAAGACGCTAAAACAGAAATCGAACGTTTCACATTCCCACGCCAATCGGTCACACCTTTCTTGTGCCTAGCTGATTTCTTGAAAACAGTGGAAAGTGGGGAAATGGACTATGTTGCGTTTATGCAAGTAACGGCAGGTCACGGCGTGCGTGCCGAAGCGAACAGATTAAAGGAACAAGGCAAGTTTTTAGAAAGCCATGCATTCCAAGCAACTGCTCTTGAACTAGCGGAAGGTTTTGCGGAACGAATTCACCAAGAAATTCGAGATCAGTGGGGCTTCCCGGACGCAACAGACTTTACAATGAAAGATGCTTTCGCTGCTAAATACCAAGGGCAACGATTCTCCTTTGGTTACCCAGCATGTCCAAACCTAGATGATCAAGCCAAGCTTTTTGGATTGATAAACCCTGAAGATATTGGCGTTGAGTTAACAGAAGAATTTATGATGGAACCAGAAGCATCCGTTTCTGCGATGGTATTCGCTCATCCAGATGCGCGGTATTTTGTAGTGAATTAATATGTATGCACCGAACACTGGATATAAAAGAGAAAACACACCACTAACAGATCGTTAATCTGAAGGTGGTGTATTTTTATGCGGAATTCGTAGAGCTTGTGAGAGTAACGCTCATGACTATTTCTTCGCAAGTGGTCTTCACAAAGAACGTGAAATATTGCGTGGTATTGTGCGTTATATCTAGATGTACATTCGGCGTTATATCCTGTATAATTTCTAGTAATAGACATATACTGTGAAGGAGATGGAAGAAATGAAGGTGGATGTTATGGAAAAACCACAATTCAATGTTGATCAGGTTGTACCCGCATCAATTGCTTCTAGGCGTTTCGGCGAGGTTCGTAGGAATGCAAAAATTATTCCGCAATTTATTTCTGAAAATAATCGGATTGATTCGGTTGTGCAAAGTTATGAGGATTACGAACAAATGTATATGGAATTAGAGTTTCTTCGTGAATTAACTTTGGAACTAAATCTTTCCAAGCGCATTCAAGAAGCCGACTTAAATCCAGGGCTCCGATTCAATCTTGAAAAGGTTATGGGCGATGCAGGCTATTCAGAGTTCCAAAAAATCAGCCCGAATTCTATGTCAGATGAAGATTTATTCGAATAAAACATGAAAAATAAATTTGAAGTTGTATTCATAGAAGAAGCAAAAAACGATTATCAGAAATTAGATGGATCAATAAAAAGGTATGTTGATATCGCAATTGCAAAGATGCTGGATCGTGCGGATGTGCTTGGAGAAGAGCTAAAAAAAAAGAATGCATCAAATTTGATTGGATGTAGAAAGATCAAGTTTAAGAAAATAGGGATACGAATCGTGTATCGAATTATTGGTGATAAAGCTGAAATAGCCGAAATTATTTCGATTGGGAAACGTGAAGAAAATGAAGCTTATAAAAACGCTGTTAAGCGGCTATATAAGTCTTAATAAAATCCGTTGTGAAATATGTACATATAGTAGGCACATAACAAATGAATTGTTTTTCCGAAATCGCTTTATCGCTTGGTGATGACCTCACGCAATAAACCCGTCAGAAGATTATCGGGGAGCATCCCTCCTAGGTCTTATTGCTTCGGCGCCTGCAGGATGCGGCGATATTGGGCTGCCTTTCATTAGTGTCGCTCCTTCGCTAGATTTGTTCGTTAAACGGGTGAGTTATACGACCTGGTTTATTCCAAATAAGATATGCCGAATATAATAGAAGAGAAAATACACCGCTAACAGATAGTTTATCTGTTAGCGGTGTATTTTTAGTTCCTCGAATAATGTCAACTCTGCCTGTGCACTACACAATGCCAAAAGAATTAAAAATGCAATCTGTTTGCAGAGTAAATCTGATTGTTGGAACAAACGTGATATTTTTGTGAAGGGGCATGTGACTAGCCCAACTATTCACGTTTTTCGCCGTCATGTAATCATTGATAAAAGGACTTTTATATAAGAGCCTTCAAACATTCAACTTCCCGCAATTCTGGGGGATTTTAATTGTTACAGTCGTTCCACTTCCGACAATTGAATCGATTGTTATACCATACGCTTCTCCATAGTAGAGCTTGATGCGCTCATCAACATTTTTAATACCGACTCCGCCAAGTTTAGCGACATTGTTTGAAACATTCTGGTCAATTTGCGTCAAGTCGAAGCCTTCTCCGTTGTCTTTTACAATTAGAAGAATATCACCAGCGCTTTCTTCGGCCCGAATCTCAATATGACCTTGACGTGCGATACCACGTATGCCATGATACAATGCATTTTCAACGATGGGTTGTACTAAAATCTTCGGCATTTGCATCTGCACTAATGCATCATCACAGACAATATCATAGGCCAACTGATCCCCATAGCGCTCTTGTTGTATAAAGAGGTATTGGCGTACATGATCGAGTTCATTTTCTACAGTTGTCAGTTCCTTGCCACCACTAAGTGACAAGCGGAAAAATTGTGCAAGTGCCTTCGTGATTTCAATGACCTTTTCACTATTATTAAACTCAGCCATCCATACAATTGTATCGAGCGTGTTGTATAAAAAGTGCGGATTGATTTGGCTATGTAGTACATTAATTTCAGAAGATCTAAGATGCTTTTCTTTCTCCGTAATTTCCTGCATGAGCTTTTCAATTTTTTGAATCATAAGATTGAAATGTCTTGCTAAACTTTGTGCTTCATAACAACCTTTGTCGTCAATTGGCACTTCTGATAAACCATTCTCAATTTCTTGCATCGCTTTTTCTAATTTTTGAAAAGGTGCAGTTATTCTCCCTGCAAATAAGCCGACACTTATAGCTGCGATGATTTGAAGGACGATTCCTACCAATAAAAAGATTTCTAGAAGTTGTTTTTTTATAGCAAGTAGACCATCTTGAGAAGACACACCGACAAGCAGCCAATCCGCATTTTTGAGAGGATAGGTATGTGTGAGTGTGTTTTGCTTCGTGTCATAACTGTCTTTATTTGCAACAATATTTCGAAGTGTGTTTTGTTTCGCCACGTCTCTAAAGTAAACAGGGTCCTTATGGTAAACGACCTCGGAATTGTCATTGATAATAAAAGAGAAACCGGTTTTACCTAAATCCAAATTTGCTAAGTAATCGTCAATTACCTTATATTCGATATCAATCAGCAACACACCAATATTTTCGCCTTGTGTGTTCTTAATCTCGCGGCTGATGGAGATTACCCAACTGTCTTTGTCCATAGAAAACTTCTGCATTCTCGCAGACGTAAGTACAGGCATGCTTCCACTATGGATCGCGGAGATATACCATTGTTCCTTCATCATATCACTGGACATGCTCATGTTTAAGTTACGTTCATTCGAAAGGATTTGCCCATCCTTACTGACGATAATGACCGATTTAATGAAGGAGTCTGAAGCAATTGTTGTGTCAATACTCGTGTATATATCTTTCTTTGCTAAAGGATCACGCTTTGTGTTGGATAAATAGCTAACAAGTTGTGGATTTTCAGAGAGTAAGCTTGAAACAGCTTTTAAACGATCAATATATAAGTCAATATACATCCCACTTTTATCAACAGCCGTCTCCGTTGTAGTTACAGCCTCTTTTAATACAACTGATGAAATACTCGCATAGAGGATGAATCCCATCAGTAAGAGGGTGAGTGCACTCGCCATTAAATAATGGAGGGCAATTTGCACGCGAAGTTTTTTCATCATTTTAGATGTAAATCGCTTCATTCTTTTGCCTTTTCCTTAAACTGATTTGGAGAAAAATGAAATCTCCTTTTGAAGGTTGCACTGAAATAGTTAGGATCGTCGAAGCCTACTGCATCAGCAATTTCATATACTTTCATCTCTGTACTGAGCAATAATATTTTAGCGCGATCCAGTCGAATGGAAAGCATATGATCTTGGAATGTAGTGCCATATAGCGACTTAAATAGCGTGCTTAGGTAGGATGTGCTTAGGGACATTTGTTTCGCCAAATAGGTTAAAGAGAACTCGTTATTTGAGATGTTTAGAGCTATTTCATTTTGGATTTTAGATTTGTAGCCCGTATCTTCAGAAGAAATCGAGTTGCTGATAATATCCTTTACAAGTCGCGAAACCTCTGAAGTACTTTGGTCATTATTAAGCTTTTCAATGAGCTTTTTTAATGTTTCTTGAATGTCTTTTCTGGATACGGGTTTTAATACATAGTCGTCGATGCCATTCTTTAAAGCCGTTAACGCATAGTCAAAATAATCATAGCCGGTTACGAGTGCTATTTTCACATCCGGTTTAATGGCTTTTGCAGCTATGGCAAAATCAAGTCCGTTCATTTTAGGCATATTAATATCAGCTAAAACAAGATCAGGTAGATGCTCCTTAAAGCTTTCAAGCGCCATTTCTCCATTGGATGCTTCGTAGACAGCTGAAATCGAAAGTGCTTCAAAATCGACAAAGGAGCGAATGCCTTTAATAATGATAGGTTCATCATCGACTACTAATAATGTGTACATGGCTGTCTCCTTTCTATCTAAATGACTAAAAAGGGGGCAAGAACCCCCTTATTTTGTACTGTTTTTAAGATAGCCGTAACCAGCTGCTTCCATTTCTGCTTGTGGAATGAAAGCTATCGCAGCACTGTTAATGCAATAGCGTAATCCGCCTCTGTCTTTTGGTCCATCGTCAAAAACATGCCCTAAATGGCTATTTCCTGAGCGACTTCTTACCTCAATTCTAATCATATTAAAGCTTTTATCTTCCAGTTCAACGACTACATCCGGGTCAATTGGTTTTGTAAAACTTGGCCAACCACAGCCAGAATCATATTTGTCGGATGATGAAAAAAGAGGTTCACCAGTTGCAATATCAACATATAGTCCAGGTTCATAATTGTCCCAGAAGTCATTGGAGAAAGCCATTTCTGTTCCATTACCTTGGGTCACTTTATACTGAATGTCAGTCAACTTTTCTTTAAGTTCCTTATCGCTCGGTTTAGGGTATAACGCGGGATCAATGAGGCTAGGTATTTCCTGATCTTCAAGCGAATCGAATTCGATATGGCAATAACCGTCTGGATTTTTCTCCAGATAATCTTGATGATAATCCTCCGCAAGTGTATAGGATAGTAATGATTCAACTTCAGTCACAATGGGGTCATCATATTTTTTCTGTTCTTTTGCGACTACTTGATCAATTATACCTTTATCTGAGGCTTTTTTATAATAAACGCCCGTACGGTATTGTTCTCCGCGATCATTTCCTTGTCGATTTAAGACAGTCGGGTCAATCACTTGGAAATAGTGTGTTAACAGTTTTTCCAAATCAACGCGCTCCGGGTCGTAACGTACATGGACTGTTTCAGCATATCCCGTGTCTCCCTTAATTACCTTTTCATAGGTAGGGCCTTCTGTATGGCCGTTTGCGTAACCAGAAGTAACGTCAGCTACACCATACACCCGTGCCATATAGGCTTCAACTCCCCAAAAGCAACCGCCTGCAAGCCAAATTTCCTCTAATTTATCGGGATCATATGTCACTTGTAAATTTGGGTTTTCAGGATACTTGGAAGCCGCTCCAGTTTGATTAGGTGAAGTATCTGTAACGCTTTTTAACGTTGCGTTCGATGTCGAACAACCCGCAAGTAGAAGCAGTAGTCCTAGTAATCCGCCGATAAGTTTAAATTTCATTGTTCTTCAAGCCCCCTTCGTTAGTGGTATTATTTTAATTGAGTTCTGATTTGTTCGTTGCTTAAATGTCCAGGTTGCGTTTTGATCAATTCACCGTCTGCATTAATGAAGACAGAAGTAGGGTAACCCCGTACCTGATAGTGTTTGGCTATGGAGCCACCCTCATCTAAAAGAACAGGTATAGAAGAGACATTTTCAACGCCTTTGAACCATTTAATAAAGGCATCACTGTTCTTTTCATTGTTAAAACCGGGTGAAACAATTGTAAGAACGACAAAGTCCTTCTCTTCCGCAGCTAGCGTATTTATTTCTTCTAGGCCCGATAAGCAGATTGAACACCAAGAAGCCCAGAATTTAATATATACTTTTTTGCCCGCATAATCCGAGAGATTGTGCGGATTTCCATCTACATCCACTAAGTCAAAAGTTGGTGCTTGCTTTTCATTGTTTGTTTGCTTAGTAGTTTGATCCTTATCGCCAGAGCATGCTGTCATTAAAAAGACGAGAGCAAGAAGAATAGGTATTTTTTTCAACACAATTAAACGCCTCCTTTACTGTGGTATTAAAGATACGAATAGATTTAAGTTGTTCGTCATCAAAATAATGCCCATGATGACAATAATGACACCGCCAATAAAGCGTATTTTACGCATATGCTTGTTGATTTTCTTTACTTGTCTTAATAATAAATCTGAGAAAATAGAAAGCAGTAAAAAGGGGATTAATAAACCAAGTGCATAAAATGACATGAGCATAGCACCATATAGTGCATGACCTTCACTTGCCGATAATCCTAATACTGCGCCAAGGATTGGGCCGATACAAGGGGTCCATCCAAAACTGAATGTAAAGCCGAGTAAATAGGTTCCTAGTATATCTCGCTTGCCACTTCTTTTAAGTTCAACCTTTTTTTGTCGGTTTAATAGAGAGAGGTTAAATAACCCCATTTGGTGTAATCCAAGCACCACCACGATAGCCCCGCAAAAGCCGATAAACCAATCTGTATTAATGAAAGAGCCAAGAGCCCCAGCACCAAATCCTAAGATGACAAAGCTTGTGGATAGTCCGAAAACAAAAATAATTGTTTTGAAAATTAAACGCGGGTTTACTTGCCATTTACCGAGTGTTTTCAAAGATTGCCGATCTTGTGTGCCATTTTCATCCGTTGAAAGGATGGATATATAAACAGGCAGTAGGGGAAGGATGCATGGTGAAAAAAAGGAGAGCATCCCAGCAATGAAAACTGTGCTGATTAAGATTTGTTCGCTAATCATAGGTGTAGAGCACCGCCTTTCATCTGTATAGGTTTATTGTAGTGTGAATGGTCTAGGAAAGACATAGATTTAGTTTATACAAATCTTAGATATGGTTTGGTGTTTTGGGGATATGTATATGGAAAGGGATACTGCGTAAAATTCGAGAAGGAAATGGTGGATAGATGGAACAATTTAATGTTGGATTGCAAAAAAATGTGTGGTGCACAGGCAACCGGGACTCGAAAAGGCAATCGACTTACAAGAAATGATTCAAGAGTTTAAGGTGTAACGCTATAAAAAGGTACCCATTTATCCATCTCATGCGAAGTGAAATACTTCATTAGATGATTGATATATGGGTACCTTATTTAAATGGTAAGAAAGTGTGGGTTTTTTGACTTGAAACATAGAAGTCATTCGATCCAAAAGCGCAACTATACAAGTAGTGGGCATGTGCTGATCAAGTAATTAACTCATTACTATTGGTTAATCAACAGACGTAACATACTACACCTCAAGCTATAATTTCATACGTTTCAACCAGTTCAATTGAATCGATGACGGATTGGGCCATGGAACAGTTCTTCTTGGTCAACTCGAATACTTTATCCATTTTTGACTCATCGATATGTTGACCTTTAATGATAAAATGAAGATGGATTTTTTCAACTCTGTTGGCAATCTCCGGATTACGAAGTACTTCTTTCACTTCAATTGTTACATTTTCAGCGGGCATGCGCATTTTTTCTAGTATATTTCGTAATACACCACCACTACATACCGCAACAGAAGAAACCAGAAGTTGGTATGGCCTAAACCCATACTCCTCATTACCTGAAATGGTTAGTTGACCAAATGCCGTCGTAGTCTCAAAACCGTTTTCCGTCATTTCGAATTTCATAAATCTTCCCCCTCTTTACGATAGAATTATATAGGACTTCCGGCAATAAAGCGTGAAAAACGTTTATACCTTTTCATTACGCACCTTAAATTTGAAGTACCTATGCTATGCATTGAGGTATAGTGAATGTTTAAACAAACAGGATTGTTCGTTTTGCAGGTACAAAAATTTGATTTATATGCAACCGACTACCTTTATAGGGTAGTTATTTTTTTGTGTCGTACTATTGTTTCATCATGGAAGTAGGGTACAAGCATTGCGAGAAAGTAGCACCTGACACCAAATGCGACAATGACACTATTGATATCGGATTGGCGTTAGTTTAGTGTTGAATGTTAGGCATGCATTCCCAAAAATTATTTGTAACGCATAGTTTCATAATTTCATTGCAACAACATAGAAGGTGGTATTCGTTTGAGCAGAATGGAACGTAGGAAACAACAGACTCGATTAAGCAGCAGTAAAGAACGGTTTAAATCAAAAAAACGCATCAATAGACTAGTAGTAGTCTTCCTAGGTATTATCTTGTTTGGGCTATTGGTATTTTCTATTTTAATAGCGTTTAGCGATGTCAGTAAATTGGATATAGTAGAACCAAGACCTACATTTATTTATGATATAAATGGCGAGGTAGCTAGTAAAGTTTCTAACTCGAAAATTGAAGGAGTTAGTCTGGATCAAATTCCAACAGAACTCATTGAAGCTTTTGTTGCTACAGAAGACCAACGTTTTTATAAGCATAGCGGAATTAATTACTTTGGTATTACCAAAGCACTTATGAAAAATCTTGTAAAAGGTAAAGTTGTTGCTGGCGGTAGTACAATTACGCAACAGCTTTCGAAAAATGTATTTTTAACAGAGGAACGCACGTATACACGTAAATTCAAAGAACTTATATTCACAAAGAAAATCGAAAGAAAGTACTCAAAAGATGAAATCATGGAACGTTATTTAAACCAAATCTATTTTGGTGAAGGCGCATGGGGGATTCAACGAGCAGCACACGTCTATTTTGGTAAAGATGTTAGTGAATTAACATTAAACGAATCAGCTACACTAGCGGGACTAGTCAAGGCTCCGTCTAACTTATCACCTTATAAAAGCATGGAAAAAGCGGTTGAACGAAGAAATATCGTGCTGTCATTAATGAAGAGCGAAGGCTATATCAATCAAAAGGATCTTGAAAAAACAATAGTTCAACCCATTGCGTTAACGGATAAAGAGACCATCGATTATAAAGGGAAATATCCGTATTATGTGGACTATCTAATCGAGGAAGCAGTAAATAAGTACGGATTAACTGAGAGTGAAGTGTTATCTGGCGGATTTCACATTTATACGGAACTAAACCCTGTTATTCAGGACGCTACGGAAGAAGTTTATCAGAATGAAAGCAACTTTCCAGTTAGCAAGCCCGATCAACTAATTCAAAGTGGATCCGTATTTCTTAATCCTAAAACGGGTGGGATTAGCGCGTTAGTGGGAGGAAGAGGCGACTATACGTACAAACGTTTTAATAATGCGACAAATTTAGTAAGGCAACCGGGGTCAGCATTAAAACCACTTGCTGTTTATACGTCTGCATTGGAGCAGGGGTATGACTTTGACGATATGCTGGTTGATGAACCAATCAATATAGATGGCTATCAACCACAAAATATTGATAAACGATACCGCGGCCAAGTGACACTGTATGATGCGCTAATTAACTCGTACAACATACCTCCAGTTTGGTTATTAAATGAAATCGGAATTGAACAAGGTTTTAGCACAGTTGAACGGTTTGGTATTCCTTTAGAAAAAGAAGATCATAATCTCGGGCTAGCACTTGGTGGTTTACACCAAGGAACGTCTCCTTTGTTAATGGCGCAAGCTTTTTCCGTATATCCGAACGATGGAATAATGATGCAAGCTCATGCTATTTCAGAAATAAAGGATGCAGGAGGAATTGTAGTTGGGAAGTGGAGTGAAAAGTCTGCTCAAGTTACAGAACCGGAAATTGCTCAAAAGATGACGTATATGCTAAAAGGGGTTGTGGATAACGGAACAGCTAAGAATGCACAGATAGCCGGGATAGACGTTGCTGGGAAAACCGGTACTACACAATTGCCTTTCCCTGGCGTAGCTGGCTCAAAAGATCACTGGTTTGTTGGATACACACCAGATATCGTTGGTGCGATTTGGTTAGGTTACGATAAAACCGATCAAGACCATTACTTGACAGCAACAAGTGGTGTCACAGTGACAACTATCTTCCAACAAATAGTAACTAAATCCATGAGCGAATTGCCTAACAAGGAATTTAATTTACCATTAGTTGAAAAGAAGAAAAAGAAACGAAGTGGAATGATAGACAACGGGCAGAAGATAGATAAAGAAAAGAAAAAGGATAAAGAGGACAAGAAAGATAAGAGGAAAGACAGAGAGAAAGAGAACAAAAAGGATAAAGAGGATAAGAAAGATAAGAGGAAAGACAGAGAGAAAGAAAACAAAAAGGATAAGGAGGATAAGAGAGATAAGGAGAAAAACTTGGACAAAGGTAAAGACAAAGACAAAGACAAAGACAAAGACAAAGACAAAGACAAAGACAAAGACTAAGATCCTCATTGAATCATGAAGGTTAAAATAATCCCTCATTTTCTATTCCGAGAAAATGAGGGATTATTTTATTTTCGGTGTCTGCAATTAACGCATGTCAAATTGGCTAGGTACTGCATTATGGCGCTCGTTGCGTTCAAGTGTCGCAATCTTATCTAAATCCGCGTCACTTAATTCAAAATCAAATACGTTTATGTTTTCGTCCATTCGTGAAGGTGTCACTGTCTTAGGAATGGCAACGACATCTGTTTGAAGATGCCAACGCAGAATGACTTGGGCTGGTGTTTTACCATATTGATTTGCAATTTCCTGAATTACTGGATCTTGTAAAACCTTGGTGCCGTTCATTAATGGGCTGTATGCTTCGAAAAGAATGCCATGTTCTTTACAAAACGCCTTGAGTTCTGTTTGCTGTAGATAGGGGTGGCACTCCACTTGGTTCACGGACGGCATTACTTCACATTCATTTATGATCCGTTGTAAATGCTCGATATCAAAGTTACAGACGCCAATAGCCTTTGCTCGGCCTTCTTTATAAATTGTTTCTAATGCCTTGTACGTGTCTACATACGTATCAAACATTGGTGTTGGCCAATGGATTAAATAAAGATCAACATAATCGAGACCAAGTTTTTCGAGACTTTCATCGAATGCTTTTAGTGTATTTTCATAGCCTTGATCGGCATTCCAAAGTTTGGTTGTGATGAATAGATCCTCTCGTGGCACAGTGCTAGCTGCAAGTGCTTTACCGACACCAACTTCATTTCGATAAATTTTTGCAGTATCAATCAAACGATAGCCAGCTTCTAGAGCTTGTTCCACTGCATTTTTTGCTTCGTCATCAGGGATTTTCCACACTCCGAAGCCGAGTTGTGGGATATCAAGTCCATTGTTAAGTGTTTTAAATTGCATAAAATCGCTTCCTTTCTTTGCTATTCTATTAGTCTATCATAGGGTTTCAGAAAATTGAATTTTTTTATGGTGTGCTTTATTTTTAGTCGTGGTTGGTCCTTCTGGTTAATGGGGGAGATACATTTTCACCAAACTCTTTTTCCCTAATTCCAGATTGTATATTGCGGACAACTAGTTGTTTCATTCGTTTTTGAAAATATAAACGTCCATGGCATGGAGGTATTTCTGGCAATTTCACAAGGTAAGCTAAACATTGCATTGGCCAGTTGGTTGCCTTGTTCATAGTAGGCAATGGTTGTATTTTGTAAGCGGAAGTTTACTTCCTCAAAATTGTGAATGAGTACAGTAATAAGCTGTTCACCTTTATAATTGCGGGCATTCCATAAAAATGAAAAATGGACGCCGCTTTGCAGTTGTTTTGTTTGTTGTTGGAAATGATTCATCATTTTTTTGCGATCAGCAGGGGCAATTGCTCGGTCCCATGCAGGTTCAAAATAGAGCTTTTGCATCGTCATTGCACCCACATTCAGTTAGTTTTCGCTCCACACATCATTGGAAATTTGATGAACGAGCAATAATTTGTTCCGCAATGATTTTCTTGAAAAGGCCTTATTTCTTTTTCTATCTCATCGTCTACTGTGAAACTTTTAATGTATTTATAATAGCATAATTGTCTGTAACCAAATGACTTTATTACATTGAAATCTCCATTACAAAAGTGAGGGTAATTAAATGCCACTACGGTGTATCCTTTTTCGAATGTATTGTTTATATGAAGGGTTAAAGTGGCGTTCGTCTAGGCTAAAGACGGATGTCGTGCTGCCGTCAATAAACACTCGCTAGTAGGTAGAATTGTGTTTGTTCATCATTTTATAAGGGAGGATAAGTGATGAATTTATTGATAAAAGAGTTGCCGCAACAAGTGCTTCCGTCGCCAGCGATGCAAGTGGGATATCAGGTCCGTGGTTAAGTGTTTTAAATTGCATAAAATCGCTTCTGATCTTTGCCATTCTATTAGTCTGTTATATTGGTTTGTGAAAATTTGGTTTTTTGGTGGTGTGCTTGAAATCAAAGGCGAATAATCTATATGAAATCTGATAAGGGAATACATCAAGTGTAAACTAAACCGGAAAAAAGAATTATTTGAGTATTCTTGTAGGTTGGATTGGTAACTGTGGTAAAATTATGTAAAATGAGACTAGTTACTAATGAACTAAGTCAATTGTATTGGATAGCACTATATTGTATATGAAAATTGCGGTAAAAAGTTCTTGTGAAAAGGGGCGGATTAAATTGATTATCTATAACGAACCATCGTCTCGTTTTTTAGAACATATTCTAGATAATGAAATTGGCTATGTACTACAGGAGAACGTAAAGCATCTTATGAATAAATCCATTTCTGCCAGTGAATTAAGGTCATGGGAAAATTCACTTCCACAAATGGCTAGAGTGCTAAGGGATGCAAACGTGAAAGACGATACGCATATATTACTTGAGTACAAGTTGCCATCTACTGAAAAAAGGATTGATTTTCTAATCGCTGGCCATGACAAAAAGGGGCAGAAAAATGCAGTTATTGTGGAATTAAAGCAATGGCAGAAAGCAAAGGTAGAAAAAGGAGATGGTATTGTAAGAACCTTCTTAGGGGGGAGGGAGAGGGAAACAGTTCACCCATCCTATCAAGCGCGTTCCTACAAAAGATATCTCCAAAGCTTCAATGAAGCTTTCTATCAGGATTCATCAATTAATCTTACATCCTGTGCCTATTTGCATAATTATATCCCAGCACGGAACAATGAACCCTTACTTGATCCGCGCTATTTGAACTACATAGAAGACACTCCGATTTACTTTCAGTTTAACGATCGTGAACTGGCGGCGAAACTAAAAAATGATGTATCAGAAGGCAATGGTTTTGAAATTGCCAAAAGTATCGAAGAGGGTAAAATTCGTCCTTCAAAAAAACTAGTCGAAACAGTGAATTCTCTATTTCAGGGGAATGAGGAATTCATTCTATTGGATGAACAAAAAGTAGCTTATGAGAAAGTTGTGACTCTATATGAGGAAGTAATAAGTGCATCAGCAGCAAAACATACTATTTTAATCAAGGGCGGCCCTGGAACGGGGAAATCAGTAATTGGGTTGAACCTTATGAATTATTTGCTTACAAAGGAATCCTCCATAGAATACATCACACCCAATCAAGCTTTTAGGGAAATACTGCGAAAGAAATTAATAGGATCTAGTGGATTTGTAGAAATTCGAGATTTGTTTAAAGGTTCCGCTTCCTATGTAGATACACCTTCTAATTATTTCGATGTTTTAGTCTGTGACGAAGCACATCGGCTAAAGAATCAGGGACATATGAAGAGGAAAATCGAAGGCGAGAACCAAGCCACACAAATTATCCGCGCAAGTAAACTAAGTGTATTTTTCGTGGATGACAACCAAGTCATCTCCAATAAAGACATTGGCAATTTCAATTTAATAAAAGAAGAAGCAAAAAAACAAAACTCGAAGGTTCATGTTGTTGAACTAGACTCACAATTCCGCTGCTCCGGCTCAGGAAACTATATAGAATGGTTAGATCATTTATTAAATGAAAAAGAAATGCTTACAAATTTAGAAGGAGACTATGATTTTCAAGTTGTAGATACACCGCAAGAATTAATTCAGAAAGTAGTAAATGAAAGAAATGGCCGAGTGATGGCAGGATATGCATGGGATTGGGATAAGACATCTCTTGACGGAGTATTACCAAATGATGTCGTAATTGAAGACATGGACTTTGCGATGCCTTGGAATGATCCTAATCGTATCGATTGGGCCATTCACCCAGACTGTTCTTATCAAATCGGATGCATTCATACCGTACAAGGACTTGAAATGGAATACGCAGGTGTAATTATCGGAAATGACTTAGGCTATGATCCTGAGACCCAGTCACTTGTTGTGAGAAGAGAGTATTTCAAAGATAAAGGTGCAAGACCCGCAAAACCTAAAAAGGGACAAGCTGATTTGTTGGATAGATTGGTGAGGAATACGTATAAGACACTGATGACGCGGGGGATGAAGGGGTGTTATGTGTATTGTTGTGATAGGGAGTTGGGGGAGTATATTAGGGGTAGGATGAAGAAGGTACTTTTATAAGTCATTATCGAGGTCAATGCATCATTTCGCGGGTTTTTAATTTATGTGGATGCACATAGTTATATTACTATATCAGACACATATAAAAAGCTAGGAAAATAACTTTAAGGATTGCTGGATAGAATGAATGACATCGGGTACTAGAACCTGGCTGTATTATATAATCAATGAAACAATTCAAGAATATATATTCAGTATTATTAATTAATCTTTAAATAATTAAATGATTATACTGGTCATTAGTGAACTTTTACCTATACTAACAAGTTATTTTCTGTAAAATGGTATAATAGTCTTTGGTTAGCTAAAAGCACCAATGATAATACAGGATTAATTTGATGAGGGGGAAGAAGAATTGGCAAAAAAAATAGCTATGGATGTCTGGAAGTTTCTAAGTAGAGAATTAACTTATGAGCAAAAAAAAGAGATGATTTTGAAAAAAAACATACAAATTGGTAGCTTGAGGACACAATCATTGTCAAATGATTCAAAGTTAAAAATGGCTATATCGATGTTTGACTCGGAACTTTCCAAATCTAAGGTACAAAAGTCAATGCTATCCTATTATGTTGGATCAATTGTCCCAGATGTACAGAAAGATTTGGATGAGAAAGCGATACATATAAATGAGCTAATTGAAATGGATATCTCAAAAATTGTAGAGATTATTCAAGAACGAGGCCATTTTTATGTTCTAATCGCTTTAATTAAATCTGGGCAAGTAGAAAAGGTTAATCAACTGATAAAAGAAATTGTAATGAATAAAGAAAAATTTAAAGAACAGGAATCATCTGAGACATTATTAATTGAAGAACAATTAAATTCTGCTTTAATGAAAGTAACTGAATTAAATAAATCAATAGAATTGCTAAATGTTTCAGAGAAAAAGGTGAAAAAAGCGCATAAGGCTCTGGAAATGAAATATAGTGAAATGCTTGAGAAAAAAAATAAAGAAATTAAGAAATTTGAAAATAAACTAGAAGAACTAATAATTGAAAATAACAATTTAACTTTATATTCTAATACTCTCTTGGAAGAAAGCAAAGTTCATTTCGAGGTTTATGGGAATTTGGAAGAAGAAACTATTAAGATGAAAAAACGTAACCATGAATTAGAACTAGAATACTCTTATAGAAAAAGTGAAGAAGAAATGAAAGATGATCATTATTTAGTAATAGAAAAAGAAAAGACTATTAACAATAATAAAAAAAGAATATTAGTATTTGGAGATGTCCCCATTATTATTCAGAGAAATGCGCAATATGATATTTCAATTTTTGATGGAGATTGCCAAAATTATAATTTCGAAGGTAACTATGATGAACACTGGTATATTGAGGATAAACTTACAGCTAAAGAAAAACAGCAACTAACTAAAAATAAAAAATTCTCAACCATTAATTGGAATAAAACATCATATAAAAAAACACTAGTAATTCAATAAAAGGAGAATGACTATGAGCAATATTACAGAAGTAAAATCATTGGTATATGGTAATTATTACATTGGGAGATTAGCTACCCTAAATGAAATGTCAAGCGGACAAGATCCAATCTTTGAAACCAATAATAGATTTAAGGTTAATATAAAAATACTATCAGAGATTCCAAGTGAATTAGTTTCAGAACTTTCCCCTCAAAATAATATTGTAAAGGCCCTTGAACATAGACTAAGACCTGAATATAGTTTTGATGCTCAATCAAGTTTCTCTAATTTATCAAAAGTCCAGAAAAGGAAGGAATTACAAAATGATTTAAATGGATCACTTGTTATATTCAAATTACAGTTCAGAGATGGTTACTATAATCTAATAAGTGCTTCTTTCAAAGCGAAAAATAAAGTGTTCTCAGATACCGATCGATTTGATACCATTCCGTATTTTAAAGTAACAGATGTAGACCATTTTATTGAGCAACTAAAAATAGGTAGTAAGATTTCTGAAATTAGAAGTTTAATCCAAAATAAGTCGTTTGATGAGGGGATGCTTGATAAAAACCACATTCCACCTTATCTAATTATAGAAGGGAATGATGAAGAGGTTTATGCCTTCGGTCCTTTAAATAATATACAATATGATCAAGAGGGAATTTCTTTGATTTTCTCAAAAGAGGCACATAAAATTATTATCAATGATGAAGATTTCTTATTAGACAACTATAGCAATATAGATGAATTGATATCGGATTCCACTAAAATCACTTGCTACTTTGTTTCTACGCATTCTTCGAATCAAATTCGCGAAACATTAAAGAAAAATGAAAAAAAAATAGCGGATGATAAGAAAAAAGAAGAACCAATCATTGTTGAAGATATTAAAGAAACAGATAGTTTGAATACTGAAAAGACACAAGGCGAACAAATTGAACAAAAAATACTAAAGCGATTTGGAAAGAGTGCAGAGGGTAATGGGCTCTATTATACGGACCAAGACCTTTATAACTTTCATACCGCTATGAAGACTGGGAACTTAGTAATCTTGGCTGGTATGAGTGGGACAGGTAAATCGAAAATTGTGAACTGTTACGCTGAAGCACTTGGTTTAGAAGAGCATGGTAATCTAATTAAGATACCCGTACGACCGTTCTGGCAGGATGATAGTGATTTGTTAGGTTACCTAGATGTACTCAATAATATATATCGCCCTGGTGATTCTGGATTAATCGATTTCTTAGTAAAAGCAGATATGGCTGAAAATAAAGATAAGCTATTCCTTGTTTGTTTCGATGAAATGAACCTAGCACGTGTAGAACATTACTTTTCTCAGTTTCTATCTATATTAGAGGAAACTGGAGAAAACCAAAGAAAGATACGTCTTTATAACAAGGATTATCAGAATCGCCTTTATAACAGTCATAAATACAACGATACGCTAAAAATTGGTGAAAATGTATTGTTTGTCGGCACCGTGAATTTGGATGAGTCTACCCATCAGTTTTCTGATAAAGTCCTTGATAGAGCCAATGTCATTCAACTGGAGCTTCGTAAATTTAAAGAAGTTGCTCGAGCTGCTAAAGAGTTTGATGTGACGAAAAGTATTGGTACCGCTGTTTTTACAAAAGACCAGTATTTTGCAACTAGACCAATTACGATGGAAGATACGACATTTCAATTAGTGGATGAAGAATTAGATTTTTTATGGAAAATACATGAAGCTTTAAAAACAAGTAATGACAAACTCGGTGTCGGTTTCCGTATTGTGCGTCAAATTGATCATTACCTACAATGTCTCCCTCAAAGTGAAGTTTTATCTAGGAAAACCGCTTTTGATTTACAGATATTACAACGAATTTTAACAAAAATACGGGGTGGTGAAGAGCAACTTGCACTATTGGTGGGTAGATATGATAAGGTATCAGATGAAATAATAGGAAGCCAACTTATTAATCTTTTTGATGAATACAAGGAGTTATCTATTTTTACAGAATCGAGAAATAAAGTAACTTCATTAGCGAAGGAATTGGTGATATATGGTCATACCCTTTAAATTTATCATTGAGGAAAAATTAAAGAAACCGTATGGGAAAGATGAAGAGATAATTAATGATTATTCAGGTTGTTTTAGTGAGGACCCTTACTTTGAATCATTGACAAAAGATAAAATGATTTCTATTACTGAAAATAGGGATATAAAAATGATCTTTTCGGGAAATAACTTAGGAGCAAGGCTATATATAGATACTTTGGATTATTATCAGGGAGCAATTTGTAAAGAGGATGAGGAAGGAAATATTTTTATAGAAGAATCAGAAGATCCGATACAACTCTTCAAGAATTCATTTGACAGGGAGAATATCACCAGTTATTACCCTTTTATTCCAGGTACTTATCGTATATATGTCTTATGCGGTGAAAAGAAGTATTATGCATACTTGAATGTCGAACCAAAACAGGTTAGTAAACAGGAACTTAGTATTATGAAGAGTGAATTGGAAGAAATGATCGAAAATCTAGCTCATGTGCTAGTTAGCAATGCATCAGCGGCCCAAGATAAATCAAATTTAGATAACAATGCTTCTATCGCTAATCAAATGTTATTGCTTTCTCAAAACTACGATAAATTAGTTGTATTAATTGACCAAATTAAAAATTCTCCACGATCCAAACTAAAGAAAATATATTACTTAGAAGAAGCTTCGAAAGTGCGGATAATTGACCATGAAACAATAAAGCATAGACTGAAATATCCTGATGTGCAAAAAAGAATGTTTGTGCCAGAGAGAATTGTTTCTCACGATTTACCTGAAAATCAAACAATCGTTCAGTCAATAAAATATTTATTGAAAATTAGCCGGTTGTCTATTGATTATCTTAATAAAGTAGAGCCTATGATAGAAAAAGAAAAGCAAGAATTAATGGGGAAGAGCGGTAATCCTAATCATTTTTATAGTGGACGTCAGGAGTCTGATAATCTTGTGAAACGGCACTCGGAACAGTTAGATTGGATTAAACAACAGAGAATTATAATGACCAAACTCACGAATGCTTTTGTTCTATTTTTAAGGTCGGATTGGATAACCGAAATAAAGGTGCGTCCTAATCATTCTCCGGGATTACACCTAGATGCTCGTTACCGTACCTTATATCAGTTATCTAGAGAATTAAAAAATATGAAAAAGAAAATCCAGCTTGATTCAAACTATGCCTATGCTTGGAAAAGGACAGACAAAATATATGAGATGTGGTGTTTTATTCGAATAATAAAGGCCCTTCAAACAAATAAATTGGGGTTTAAACCTATTTCTGGTTGGATTTATGGTAACAGTGAAATGTTGGAAAGTTGGAAAGTTCCAATGCTCGAAGAGGGAACAAAGATTACATTCCAAAATGATGAAAATAGAATAATCCAATTAGTTTATGATCAGGCAATACCAAACAAATGGATGAATACTAGTTTTGACAACCCCGTATATACAGAGTTTCCAAACAATCGTCCTGATGCTAGATTAGATTATTATGTTAATGGTATTTATGAGGCTAGTTTTGTTATGGATTTTAAGTATCGCCCTGCCAGTGCTATCGGTACTGTTAGTGAATACAGTAAGAATGGCTATGCATATAAGCAACTCCTCCATTACAGTAAATTTGACAGTACTTTTGTAGGGGAAACTAAGGACTATGCTCCGAGTAAAAGGAAATCTAGGGCAGCTAACCCTGTGCCCGAAGTATGGGTTTTATACCCAGTAGCTGAATCTAAAAATACAAGTGTAACACGAGAAAATCAGTGGCTTACAAAAGTACCATATAGTCCTAACGAGAGTTTAGAAAAGATTGAAAATCTGATTATTTCAGGAATAGACAATCTATAAAAATCACTTGAATTTTCGGTATCTGTGCAAGAAACAGTCATGATAGTGTTAGGTACCTGTGGGCGGCACTATTTAGTAAATAAAACACAATTCTATAATAATACAAAGTAAATCAATACCTATGCGATTTTTCATTACTTTTCGTATAATTAATCCGATATGTGAATTGTTCATCTTTGTGTTTGACAGGTACCTCTTTTTAAGTGAAAAATGTTGTCAGAAGTATCCATTAGTCGGTATATTACTTCGCTTGTTTTGGCAGTTCGAGGAAGTTCTTCGATCAGAAGATTAAGTGCTGTTACATAGATGGATTTCAGAGATCGCAGCCCTTGAATTAAATGAATTGACTAGTTTTTATCAATGGTATAAAAAAGGATATAGTTGCGGTTGAAAATGCAAGTATGTTTCCCTATATAAACGGATTAGCTGAAGGCAGCATAAATAAGTTGAAAATCATCAAACGTATCATGCATGGCAGAAACAGTTTTGACTCCTACCGAAAAAACTAGTATAAGTTGAATACCACAAATTCACCTAACGTTGGAAAGAACCTATTTTACACTAATTTTTCTACGATATTCTGAAGGTGTAATCCCAAAATTTTTTTTGAAAACTTTTGTAAAATGCTTAGAGTCAGTGTACCCAATCAGCTCAGAAACTTTATAGACCATCAACGATGGATTATTTAATAAATCACAGGCTTTTTCTAACCTTACTGTTGTTAAATAAGTCATGAATGTCTCACCTGATATAGACTTGAAAATTTGGCCAAAATAATGCTCAGTTAAGTGAAATTTATTGGCAACCTCGATTAAAGTAATCGGATTCATATAATTGGAGTTAATGTATGATTTTGCACTTAAAATTAACCTATCTTGTTGTGAAGTTAACCCGCTTTCAACTTTTTGAGGAACTGTTTCAACTGATAAACTTATTTTCTTCTGCACTTTGTTAACTATTTCAAACAACTCACTTACAGCAATTGGTTTTAAAACATACCCTTGAACATTATATTTAATGGCGTTTTGCGCATATGAAAAGTCTTCATAACCGCTCATTATTATCACATTAATAGTTGGCATGTTTTCATGAAGATATTTTGCTAAAGAGATCCCATCCATATGAGGCATCCGAATATCGGTTAAAATAAAATCAATATTTTCCTTGTCAAGCCAATAAAGCGCTTCTTTACCATTACCTGCAGTTCCTACAACATCTATGTTATAATCAATCCATTCATCCATCGCTTTTAGACTCTCTGCAATAAGCCAGTCGTCATCTACAATTAACATTTTATACATTCTTTATCACCATCCATAATAGGTATTTTAATTTTAACTGTTGTACCTTCATTGACTGTGCTATTTATATAGATACCAAACTCACTACCAAATCGAGATGAAATTCTAGTTTGTACATTATATAGACCAACTTTGTTCTTATACTTTGTCAAATTCGAAGATTTAAATTTTAACCTGTATCGAATTTGATTAAGAGTTGCTCGATCAATGCCTTTCCCATTGTCCCTAATCTGGAATAAGATATGATCATCATTCAGTTTTCCATTAATATCAATATTTCCGCTTGATTGAAGTGGATCAATTCCATGTATAATTGCATTTTCGACAATCGGCTGCAATATCCATTTAATCGTTAAAAGGCTTCCAATGCCAGGATCAATAGAAATGTGATAATGAAGAGGTTCACGCATCCTAATTTTTTGGATTTCTAAATAACCCTCAATATAGGCGATTTCTTGATTGATTGTAACTTCTTCGTCAAATGTGCTAATGCTTAATCTAAGTAGTCTTCCCAATAGAACGATTAAATGGCTAATTTCATATTCTTTTTTCATACGCGCTAAAGAATTAATAGATTCTAACGTGTTGTATATAAAATGAGGATTTATTTGAAGTTGTAAAGCAGTAACTTCAGCTTCCTTTTTCAGTTTTGTTTCTTGTACAACTGAGTCTATAAGTTCTTTAATTTTGAAAAGCATATGATTAAATCCCCGGGCCAAATCGCCTATTTCATCTTTGGAATTGGTAATGAATTCTTGATTGAAGACGCCATTTTCTACTTCTATCATTTTTTTGCGCATTTTATTAATAGGTAATGAGATTTTATGGGAAATAAATAATGAAGCGAAAATACAAACGAGTATACTAGTAAAGACAATAATTATAGTGATTATTTTTGTATCTAATATGGATTTATAAAAGACATCAGCGTCAAAATACTCTACAATGGTCCAATTGGTTAAAGAATGTGTTCGTTTAAAGACAATAAACTTTTTACCTACATTATTAGTAACTTCTGAACCCGTTTGATGTTCGTTTAGCATTTTGCTTGAAAAACCAAGTGATGATTTAGGCGGTAAAACTATGTCACCATTTTCGTAGATAAAAGTCCCTGAGAAATCACTTCCATCTGTGTTTTCACCTAAAAAGTCAGCAATTAAAGAGGCATCAAAATCAATAATAATATAATTAAATAAATTTAATTTATAATCCCAAACTTTGTGGATATAAGAGTGCACATTTAATTCTTTATCAAAATTACTGTATTCACGGGTATGTGGTTTTGTAATTTTTGCACTTGTATAGTCATCAAAAGATTGAAACCAATCAGTATTATAAATATCTTTTGCGGAAAAATCGCTATTAAATGAATAGTCATAAGAATATATAAATCCTTGTTCGTTAATCATCGTGATTCCAACAGCTTCTGGTAGTGCAGTCTCAATACTTTTGAGTAAATTATCGAGATCTATAAATAATTGTTGATGGGCGGTTAAACTTTTATTTTCACTAAAAGTAGAAAAGTGTGTATTAGTATTAATCGCATAGTCCATTCTTACAAGAATATTATGTAGATTATTTAGACTTACTTCTTTTTGTTCTAATATATAATTTGCGTGAAAGTTTAATTTCTCTGTTAAACTTTGTGATGCTTTATTATAAGTTAACCATCCAACTGTAGTAACCGGAATAACTGAGACTAATAGAAGACCTATTAATAGTTTGAAGAATAAAGAATGAATCCACCTCATTTACCCACCTCTTTTATGGTATTATACATCAAAACGCTTACATGATTCACTTTTCTGATAATATTCCTTACTTTTAGACAATAATATAGAACGATTTTTCGTGGACCATAGGACGTTAAAACAATGGTTAGATTTCATTCTCCCTCAACTGAAGCCAAGCCGGCCAGAAATTATCCATCTTTAGCGTAAATTAGCATTTTAGGATTACAAAAAATATTATTAAGGTAGATAATTAATTCGCACATATCAATTAAATAGGCGCTAAAGCTGTATTATTCGTTCGTAAAATGTACAGTTTCATAGAAAATTTGCCATCCACACCTTGCCAATCGATTCACTACATGATAAATTAAGAAGTAGAAAATTTCATTATAATAATCGTCATGTATAACCCCGATAATATGGATCGGGGGTCTCTACCAGGAACCGTCAAATCCTGATTACAAAAGTACTTTTTGTAATCGGGATTTTTCTATATAAAAAATGGGCTAACCCCCTGTTATAGGAGGAGATATTTTGGATGTTCGTGTATTATTATTAGCCATATCAGCTATTACAGTAGGATTGGTAGAATTAGTGGTAGGGGGAATTTTGCCGGTCATTGCAGACGACTTAAACGTTTCAATCGGAACCGCGGGACAACTTATTACGATTTTCGCACTCGTTTTTGCAATAGCTGGGCCAGTTTTATTAACTATTACAGCAACAGTAGAACGAAAAAAGCTGTTCCTAATTACCTTGTCTGTATTTTTTATCGGCAACGTGTTCACCTATTTCAGCCCTACATTCACCCATATGATGGCAGCACGCGTATTGACTGCTGCAAGTGCTGCCTTGGTGATCGTTCTTTCATTAACCATTACTGCACGGATTTCAAAGCCTGCATACCGGGCAAAAGCACTTGGTTATATCTATATGGGCATTAGTTCATCACTTGTTCTTGGTGTGCCAATTGGTATTATCGTCACAGATGCGTTCGGCTGGCGTTCCGTCTTTCTAGGCATCGGCATTTTAACAGTTGGCTCGATTGTGCTAATCGCTAGATATCTAGAACAAATCCCGACTGGAGAAGTACAACCTCTTTCTGCCCAATTAAAAGCGTTTACGAACAAGAAAGTTTTCTTTGCCCATTTAGCAACGATGTTCATGCTTGCTGGACATTATACGGTATACGCTTATTTCACACCTTTCCTAGAAACGACAATGCAACTAACTCCATACTGGATTAGTATTTGCTACTTCTTATTTGGAATCGCAGCAATGAGCGGAGGGGCCTTCGGTGGCGGACTCGCTACAAGTATTGGTTCCACCAAAAGTATTTTAATTATCTTAGGTGCTTTCGCGGTCAGTTTGTTCATGCTTCCCTACTCAACGTTCTCACTCCCAATTTTCATCATCTCCATGATGATTTGGGGCGCACTTAGTTGGGCACTTGCACCCGCGCAACAAGAATACATTATTCAAAGCGATCCAGTTTCATCTGATATTCACCAAAGTTTCAACAACTCAGCTTTACAAGTCGGGATTGCACTCGGCTCAGGAGTAGGCGGAATGGTCTATAGTCAAACTGGAAGCGTCACTAGTATGCCCGCAGTTGGTGGTATAGTTGTCCTGATCGGTTTCATCTGTGCAGCGATTTCCCTTTCAATGCCTGCAAAGAAAAAAACACAACTCATTTAAAATCAATATATATAAGTTGAAGTAGAGATCCTAAACATGCGGAGGCCTTGAACAAAACGTTGATTTTCGTTCCGAGCGGACAGTGCGGAATGTTACAGTTCGATCTTTCCCTGACGCTTTCCGCGGGCTTGGCTTCAGCCAGTCGCACAACGAAGAGTGCGATTTGTATAATTTTGTGTTCTTTGCAAAATTATACAGGTTGTAAAAGCGATGCTTATAACGCTTCGCTTTTATTCGCAAAAGCCGTTCTTCATAACGACTTTCGCTGAGCTCAGTGCGGGGTCTTCAGCTCAAGCTTTTCCCGCTGGTTTCGAAGCTCTCCACTACCATCAACTAGTTATCGTATTTATTAGTTCAACATATATAGTTACAAAAACTAGTATAAATACCAAAAAGAGTCCAATTCACTTTTGAATAGGATTCTTTTTTATGCCTATATAGCAACCTTTGCAGCTAAAACAAGACAGTTTTAGAAATGTTATTGACGGGTCAAATTACGGAACTAAAATTTGGAGATAGAGTGACCTCATAATGGAGATAGGGCACCATTGTAAACGCTATACTAAAATGGACAATTACTGCTAAATAAGATTGAACACTTTCACCCAACAAATACCCCTCACCCGT
>NZ_JADPRX010000013.1:0-88681 GCF_017347125.1 Sporosarcina sp. E16_3 | reverse complement strand
TGCAGAAAGTATTGGTGTTATAGGTTTTTTATCTATATTACTTATATTTATTGTTTCGATAGATTCATTACCCGCCGCATCTTCTGCATAAACGGTGTATGTGTCATTTTCGCTTACTGTAAACGTAGTTCCATTTAATTCCTTCCCTGCATTTTTGAAAAACTCAACAATCTGATTCCCTTGTGTCCATTTTTGAACAAGTATATCCTTTTCATAATCAAGAGAAATTTCGTAGTTAAAATAATCATCATATGTTCTCGTGTCGACAGCTGGTTTCGTGACATTACCTTGATAACGATAAACACGGGTGTCGCTTGTTGGTCTTGTAACGTTTCCTCGATAAGCAGTTACTGTTTTTTGTGTTTTATTCACAACCCCTTTATACCAAGTTGTAGAGGTCATTGAATTCCAATCGTAAAGACAGTCAGAAGGATATATAATACCCTTAAATCCTTCCGGATCTGTATATTCTTCAGCGTGATTAAAACACTGCATACCGGTTAAGTAAAAAGCAACCGTTTTGGTTTCAGGAGGATTAATAGGAATAGTTTCAGTATAAGGTTCCAAATATCCAGTATATCCTTCACTGTTATAATTTGGAGTTGGTTGATTTGTTACCAACTTTGTATGTAATGGCGTGTAACTACCACTTGCTACATACTGTGATAACGTTCCTACATAACCACCAGAGTTATAACTAATCGATGTTTGACCTACAACAAACTTAGTATCTGCAGGTGTATAACTCCCACCCGTTTCTACTTTCCTCGATGGGTTACCTCCAAAAATTTTCGCAGTAACCATTTCTCCGTCCACGCTAACAATTTCAACGTTTCCGGTATTAGCCTTAGCCTCACTTAATAATTTCAATCCAGGGATTGTAAATGTATGAGTTTGAGTGATGCTAGTACTTTCGGGTGTCTTGAACAACTCATTGTCAAGGTCTCGAATATCCGCTGTAATTGTTACATCTGTAGCTGTAAGCGTGGTAGGACTTGCTGTTAAGGAAATAACAGGAGCCAATCTATCGATATTGGTTATTTTGATCACTTGAACCGATATATTACCAGCTGCATCTTTTGCATAAACGGTGAAAGTACCGTTTTCACTTACTTCAAAACTGGCGCCAAGAGTGGTTCCTGATGAGGCAAAATAGGTTGCATCATGAGAACCGACAGCCCATTTTTTTTCAGATATACTGCTATCGTCTGCAATATTCGCTGTCACGATAATATTTTTATTGGTAGGTAATGAAATATTGGGTGTTAATGTAATAACAGGAGCTACCTTATCAATATTACTTATCGCGATTAATTTAACAGACTCATTGCCAACCAAATCCCTAGCGAATACGGTGTATGTACCACTATCCATTACTTTAAATGATTTACCCGTAAAGACATTTCCGCTATCTGAAAAATAGCTAACAGGATGATTTCCCATTGCCCATTTTTGTACGGGCACATCTTTTTCATAATCAAATGTTATTGCGTACTGATAAGTATCCGTGTACGTTCTTGTATCTGTTGCAGGCTTTGTCACATTACCCTGATAACGCGTTGCAGATAATCGGGTTGCCATTCCTGCGTAGGTTACAGTGACGTCTTGTCTATATATATTCGTTTCAAATGTATACCAATTTCCTGAAACTATTTTTGAAATGGGAATATAACCAACAACGCCTCCGGTGTTATATCTATATGTTTCGGGGAATTCAAAATTTGTAATCACTCCTGACCAACCAGAACTTACATGCACGTTGTAACCACTTAAAATATGGCTAACATACTCCTGTACTTCACTAGTTTGATATGCTGTTAAATTTCCTGTGTAACCTCCCGAATTATAGTAAGAAGCTGATTGATTTGTTACAAACCTCGTATCCGGCGGCGTGTAACTCCCTCCGGTCACTTCACGCCTTATCGGAACACCATCTTTCATCTTCACCGTCACTTGACCTCCATCGACACTAACCACCTCAACGGTTCCGGTATCAACTGTGACCTTATCCATCTTTTTCATATGAGGGATTTTAAACGTTTGTGTATGTGTGCTGTTTGTACCTTCATCCGTTTTTAATGTCGTATTCTCAACATCTTTAATATCAGCCGATATCGTAACATCCTGATTCGTCAGAGCAGTCGGATTAGCTGTTAAACCAATGGTTGGAGGAGTAGTGTCTCCTTCATAATCAAACATCACTTCGTATTGATAATAATCTTGGTATGTTCTTGTATCTGTAGCAGGAATAATCTTCGTACCTTTATATTTTTGTGTGTAGTTATATGTTCTGGTGTCCTTTGCGGGTTTTGTAAGTGTTCCATATGGAGCGAAGTAATTTCCATAGTTAGGAAAACTTGTTTTTTGACCTAAAGACACCTCAGGAATTTTATAGAGTTCTTCGAAGAAAGAACTGTAGTTACTCCAGTACCACTTCTGGATTACTAGATTACCACTATAGCCATCTGGGTCAATAAAATATACAGTATTATTCGGCGTGTTTCCTCTAAACTGCCAATTTATACACCCTGTATAGTTTCCGCACTCTCCCACCTCAAAGTGAGTATACCCAAGTAAACCATAACCGTTTCCGTGCCAATTACTCTTTGTTCCTCCTGGGTCATAGCTTCCTCCAGTTTGCACTGATGTAGCGGAACCATCTTTGGATAATGTGATATTATTTTTTGTTATATTCACTGGAAAGCTACCTGTCGTATTAGTTCGGGTATCTGATTCAGTTTGAGTTGATTCTGGTGTATAGGTCCCACCGGTTTGTTCTTGCCTTGAACGAACTCCATCTTTCAACCGTACTGTCACTTCTTCCCCAACGACACTAAGTACTTCGACATTTCCTGTATTAACCGTTGAGCCATTTAATTTCTTTAACCCAGGAATAGTAAACGTTTGAGTTTGGGTACTGCTTGTACTCTCGGTCGTAACAAACGACTTCGAATTTCCATTATCATTTTTTTTTGCTTCTACTTTTTCTCCCTCTACTTCTGCAGCAGAAACAGGAGGTAGCATTGGTAACACGGATATCAATATCATTTGAACCGACAATAGTAAATACATAACTCTATTAAATCGTCCCAGCAACTTCTTCTTTTTATTACCTCTATTTTTTCTCATCATAATTCTCCTTTCAATTTTTATTCAAAAAAAACCGCCATATCGGTAAGCGATATGGCGGTACCACATATAATCAAGGTTTTATAGTCGCCCCATCTATTTCTTTATAATTCGAAGTGACAGAACTTTGGGTTTCCCACATGTTCACCTTCTTGGAATCAATCATTAAAGAGGATTGCTCAACGGGTATTTGTGGAGCAACTGGCACTTGTTCAGGTTTGGGACCCTCCACACGTCTAGTCCCTGCTTTCCCTGGTGTGAGCTTGCCGTCCATAGAAACGAATTTCTCCACTTCAACCATGTCGTTTTTCACATCTGGCGTCCTACTTCCGAGATTCGCCGCTTTTTCAAACTCAGCTGATTGGTTCGGAACTGCTGGTTTACTGTTGCCTCCATTGACTACTTGCGTACCAAGGTCCAAATTGTCACAAGGTTTAATGAAAACATGATCTTCAATTTTTACACTGTGTTTGGAACTTGCTGTGGCATGATCTTGATTAGCTACAATTACTTCTCCGTTAGGTAAGGCATAGTTCCCGAACACTGCATTATCAAAAGAATAGACGTTCAAATGTCCGATTTGCCAATAGCCAATGGAATAATTATCATTAAAATCTAGAGCTCGTTCAACGACTTCTTCATGATCTTCATAGTCATAGCACGTTTTATCAACTTCATCGCCTTTGTCATTGATATAAGAGCAATCATATGAATATCGCGTTCTCCACTTTAAATGATAACTTTTCTTAACATTGATGGTATAGCCTACACCACCTGTCATATTGACATATCGATAATCCGTCAAGTATTTTTCTGATTGACCCCATACCTTCAAAAATTCAGAGGAAGGGATACCATACTTCTTGACATCGAATTCCGCGCTTTCTTGTGATTCCGTTATTTCACCGTTGGGATCTGCTATTTGCTGTATTTCTAGACTGACTAACTCGCCGGATGGATTAACGTTTACGTCTAAGCTGCATGTTCCTGCAGGAGCAGATGGCGGCTCAGTCGGATTACAATTATCTCCGCCTACTGTTACTGAGACTTTTTGGGTTGCGAAACGTTTAACGGAATCTTCAACCTTTAATTCAGCTGTATAGTTACCACATTCAGTTGGTACCCAAGCGCCAACATTTTCTTGATTATATCTCCCTGCATGTTCCTCATGTGGCTTGTCAGGATTTGCAGTAGGCTTGGACGAATGAAAGCTGAGGTCAGATTTGAATTCTTCGGCACCATCTTTAGTTATTGTTATGCTTGCGTCAACGGCTGTTCGTCCTTCCGATACATATTCGTATCCATTAAAGGAGAAATTAACAGTATTACCTAACTCCACATTGGTCGATGTAGCTTTAAATTCTTTGATATCTGGCCAACTTGTTCGAACAAACCGTAGCCAGGTTGGGTTTACTCCACTAAATGAATCAGAAGCGTTAGCATTATCGGCAACACCACCAGAGTAATAAGCTAGTTCAACAATGTAGTAAAAGTCACCATACTTGTAGCCATTTTTACTATTTGTAATACCATGGACCGGTAATTCTCTTTTCATAAATTCAGGATTTCCGTTATAGACTGTACGCATTACGGAATCGGAAACTCTTTCTATTTCAATAACGTTCCTTGCCGAGTTCTTACCGGGAAGTGGTACAAGATGATAATAGGCCTGCCCCTGTTGCGCCCGGTTGATAATGCCAACCCACGGATCGTAGAAAGAACTATTCAGCCCAGGCGCATAGGAGCTACCACCAATTCTTCCATCGTACATTGTCGGGTACCGCATCTGCCCCAGTATCGGATTAATTCCGATTGTTTCATCAGCACGACCATACGTAGAACTACCACCCTGCGGGAGTAATGGAGCGAGTAGTTCTACTGCCCCGCCATTATAAAATGGCAGTGAATTGCTTGCTGCGTCCGCTTCTGTCTTAATAAGTAAAAGTGGTAAAAGTAACAAGAGCATCAGTGGTAGAATCGCTGTTTTTTTTATTGACTTCAAAAAAAATCACCACTCTCCATCTTTCACTTCTATCCATAAATAATTCAAAAACGCGTTTGCTCCCACTTTCGCCTCATATCCATTTGCTTTAAATATTTCTCCATTCCCCTGGAATACGCGTTTAGCTGGAGGTTTATGGCCTTCGCTTTTTAATGCATTATCGGCTTCTTTAGCCCGAGTTCTGATTTCATCTTCCAAATCGAATTGAGGATACATCATTTCAAATAGATTAATAGCGGTATCAATAGAAATTTTGTTTGTGTAGTCAATATAAAATCCTGTATGACCATCATTCGAGCTAGTAATTGTTAACTGCGGGTGGTTATTGGGTAACGAAGACACGTAATTATCTTCCATTAGTACAATGTTTCCGCCTATATTCGCATACTTTAAACCCGTACCTTTTACAATCGCTTGACCATCCGTCAATACTGTTCTCAAATCATCGGCATTATACGTGTTACTATTCGTCATTCCTTGCTTATAGGTAGGATTATTAATCTTAGACTGGAATAAAGGATTATTTGTAATGGATTTATTAAAGTCTTCCAACTTCATGGACGATGCTGGCACATTGGGTTTTGATTCAGGTATCGGCTTAACCACAACATCATCCTTCATGTTCATAGCGCGATGCATGAATACCGCATAGTGTGCGCGAGTCAGTGACTCAGCAGGCTTAAAGTAACCGTTGTCGCCTGTTGTAATGCCGTTTGAATAGAGAGCACGTACATATTCATTTGCTGAATGATTTTTAGGTACATCTGGGAAATTGAATTCTGTCTTTGGTTTCAAGTCAAAAGCAATTGTTAATACTTTTGCCATCTCTGCACGTGTTATAGGCTTATTCGGATTGAAATTCCCTTTATTATCTGGCTCGAAAATACCAGCTTGTTGCAACTTTTTAATATCCAAGAAATACGCATTCTTTTCCGTAATGTCATTGAATTTCACAAAATCTTTTGTCGAAGGTAAATCTTTAGCTCGACTAACAAGTGCTGCAGCATGTTTTCGTGTAATTACCTCATTCGGTTTGAACGCCCCGTTTTCATAGCCACTAATGATGTTCTTATCCCGCATTTCATGAATGACATCATAATATGGACTATTCTTCGATACGTCAGTGAATGGATTTTTTACAACTGCATTCGCCTGTATTGGTGCAATAATTGCAGGTATAACAATTGCGGATGCAAGTGTAGCGATAAATAGATTGTTTTTCATTTCTTCTTCCCCCTTGAATAAAGTGATTGATTAACCTAATCTAATTATCTCATATAACGTGAAAGATGAAAAAAAGCCTAGGATACCAAACACGTCTTGCTTATACGATTCATACCGAACAGGACCTATAAATTCCGTATGAAGCTATAAGGCACCTCCTAAATAAAAAAAGGAAGCACCTCGCAAGGCCTGTAAAATTACAGGCTCTCGCTGAGGTGCTTCCTCTGGATAACTATTAAACTCTATATGCATTAATAATAGCATAGCTTGAGAATATTGAAAACCCCGAGTAATGGATTACAGTCTTGTATCTTAAATAATATGAACCAATAACTGAACATTTACAGTCATTGATTCAAACAAGACTTTTCAAAGTACCCAGCTTTAGCAGCATCCTTCTTTGACGGATAAATTTCAAGAACTGAGTAATTGAAATTGCATGATTCTGCATAAAATATCTTTTGACTATTTACCGTTGTAGCGTGGAACATATCTTGCTTAACTAAGCGGCTTCCCGCTAGTGCGTATTCATTGAACGTGCCTCCCCCTCTTTCATAGGGGTAGCCCTGAAAGAATGCAATTACACTGACATCATCAATGGTGTTATACCAGTCTTCTTGCGCTATCAGAGGCAATGTGAATGTATAAGTAATACCTAGACTTTTCGTGTAGACATTATGCTCATTTATTCGATAAGCCAACTGATTTTGCATGGTATTAACGATTGTATCCCGGCGAATCTTGTCAAATGTGTCAGCATCCTTCAATAATTCGATACTGATCTCTTCATCATTGAGTAATTCACGACGGTCTCCTTCTATCCACTCATTAAGACCTGCATCAAAAACAATTACATATTCATCTAATGTGAATTTGATAATATTACCTTTCACGTCACTATAGGCAAAAGGTATTTTCGGCAGCCAAACACGATCGAAGAGTGTTTCATTCCCATTTATATATTTTTGATAAACGTTCAATGAAAAACCATCATATTCGAGTACGCCAAAAACGGGTATATAACGTCCCAATAATTCTTTTGTAACATCATCTTCGGAACCGAAGTTTAATGATAATGTATCAATAAATGTTTCAAAGGCGGGTTCTTTATTAATTCGAGAGAACTTGGTGGAAGAATAACCATATTCGTAATTGGGTTTTGCATTCAATCGCAATTGTTCCACCGCGTCATGCGTAGCAGCTGTCATTGCCCATTCATAACTATTATTAGCCTTTGCAAACGTATTGGTATCTTCCGCTCGCCATTGTGCGAAAATGAAGAGTGGAAAGACAATAATAAGATAGAATATAATCATATTGGACATCTTCATTCAAGATCATCTCCCAGGACGTAATCTTCATTCAAGATCATCCCTCCATAAGGAATGGAAATGACAACACCGTTTCCCCTATTCCCGCCCGTTAAGTAATCAAAAAGCAAACTCGCTTTAGTTCGTGTCATATTCTCTACATTCACATTAAAGGTGTCTCCAACAGTCATGAGATATTTACGATCATTTTTCGGCTTTTTGTTCGGCTCTTTATACAGGTAATCCAAAATTTGACTTTTGAAATATTCATCTTTAGTTACGATGTATTCATCTTTAAATGTTGCAGGATTAGTTGGGTCCTCATAGACTGGTGTATAAACTTTCTTCTGATGAACATATTCAGTCTTGTATAGATAAGAACCTATCTCCAAACTTGATTCAAAATCCTCTACCATCTGGGGTGATATGTACCCTTTCATACGAACATTATCTACAAAATTTGTTACAGCTTGAAAAGCTACTTGATATGCAAGGTCATCTTGTGCCTTATACGATTGGTAGACAGGAATAAAAATAATCATAATAACTAATAGGATAACTACAAATACTTTGGAAAAAGCATTCGGCACGTTTATTACACCTCTTTCCGATAGAAGCTAATTTCACTAACTTTACCATCAGTATCAACTTTTACTACCCATTCATAAAGTTCCCTAAGTGATACGACTGACCCTTGATATAATCGTACGTCTTCATCAGTTCGAAATAAAAAACCGTCCACGATAATCGGAATATTATCCTCGCTTAGCTGATAGAGTTTAGCGACGACCTGTGCCCCAGTGAACGGGACATCTTCTGGAATATCTGTCTGTTCCACAAAAACGGTAGCTGCGGATGGTACAAGCTTGTAATGATCCGGCCACTCGGTCATCGACCAAAATGTATAAGCTAATGCGGTCATCGTCAGGATTACCGCTAAGGCATTCCCTAAATAGGTATCAATGGATTTAATCATAGGAATTGCGGGAGTGATAATTGATTAAATACTCCCTTCCCTCCTTCTTGACGGCTGTCGTCACTTATTCTTGTTCAAAATTACGATGTTTACCGTAAGAATGGCGGGAGTGGTCACAAAAGAAACACTCCCTTCCCTCCTTTTATACGTTTCGTAACTTAATCTTGTGTGAAAAGAATCGCCCGGATAACGTTGTTACTGTCACGCTCAACAGTTGCTTTGAACATTCCGCTTGGATTTACGTATTCAGGGTCTGTAGAAGTATTCACCTTTTCTGGAGTGATTCCACCTGTTGAAATACCGCCTGCTGTTGTAAATTTATTGTAGTACCAAGTACCAGCAGTGTTTTTGCCTGTCTTGACATTGATTGCGATGTTTCCAGAAATTCCCTCTGCTTGAAACTTACGAAGGGCGTTCACAACTTGGGAACCAGAGATTGTCGTATTATCATAAATAAGATATTTTTGATCCTTCAGTTCTGTTGTTGCAGATGAGAAATCAGTTGTTGCTGCTTTAGCTGCCTCAGTAGCAGGACTAAAAACGTTAACAGATATACCAATCAATGCTAGGGCTAGGAATAGTGCCGCCCCAAACATTAGGGCAGTGGCTGTACTTTCTTTCATAAATAAATTCTCTCCTTTTAAATTAAAATAATTGGTCTAAATTTATTAATCGACTCAGTGAGACTCCACTTCATTCACCTTGACCAAACTTTAGGGCACGGATAACGTTGTTGCTATCGCGCTCAACTGATGCTTTGAACATACCGCTTGGGTTTACGTATTCAGGATCTGTAGAATTGTTAATAGTTGTCGGTTTTTTACCATTACCATCACCTGTGATACCAACTATTTTGTCGAATGTGTTGTAGTACCATTGTCCTAGCTTGTTTTTACCTGTCGTTACATGGATAGCAATGTTTCCAGATTCGCCTTCAGCTTGGAATTTACGAAGGGCGTTCACAACTTGTGAACCAGAGATTGTCGTATTGTCGTAAATAAGATACTTTTGATCCTTCAATTCAGTTGTTGCAGACGAGAAATCAGTTGTTGCCGCTTTAGCGGCCTCAGTAGCAGGGCTAAAAACGTTAACGGATATACCAATCAATGCTAATGCTAGAAATAGTGCTGCCCCAAACATAAGGGCAGTGGCTGTGCTTTCCTTCATAAATTAATTCTCTCCTTTTTTAACTAAATTTTCGATTAGGTACAAATCCATGTGTCATTTACTTATTCTTGTGCGAAATACAGTGCACGGATAACGTTGTTGCCATCCCGTTCAACAGATGCTTTGAACATACCGCTTGGGTTCACATACTCTGGATCAGTAGATTTGTTTATGTTTGTAGGCTTTATTCCACCAGTACCTATGCCGGCTGTCGAGAATGTATTATAATACCATTCGCCTAGTTTGTTTTTACCAGTCGATACATGAATCGCGATGTTTCCAGATTCGCCTTCAGCTTGGAATTTACGGAGGGCGTTCACAACTTGTGAACCAGAGATTGTCGTATTGTCGTAAATAAGATACTTTTGATCCTTCAGTTCTGTTGTTGCAGACGAGAAATCAGTTGTTGCTGCTTTAGCGGCCTCAGTAGCAGGGCTAAAGACGTTAACCGATATTCCAATTAATGCTAATGCGAGGAATAGTGCTGCCCCGAACATCAAGGCAGTGGCTGTACTTTCTTTCATAAGCTAAATCTCTCCCTTTCATTTAGGTTTTGTTCTTATATCGACAAGCTCTTCCGCTTGGAGATAACACCAGGCTAGGATAATAGAAAACTGATTGAACCGATTCATATACCGGATACTATTTGCCTCGTAAAGCGCAGTATGTTTTGAGAGAAATTCCAATCAATGCTATTCCGACTAATAAGCTGCTACCAGCTTTGAAAGCTGATTTGGACTTCCGCTCACTTCTAAGTTGCATCTGCATCACCCCTTTCAAGGAAATACCTGTTGGTTACAATCGCGTTAGCATGTCCTTCGATTCCACGACACTTGAATAAATCAGAGGACCAACTAGGTAGAGAAACGTTAAAGCAGACATTGGAGCCCCAGCAAGCATGTTTGCCCAAGAACCCTTTTCCTCCAGTGAACGTTGATTTGCTTCTGTTCGCTGTTCAAGATAAAATTCACGTTCCATATCAATGTCATCAAAGGCTTCTTTGATGGATATTCGAATTAACGAGAGTTTCAATCGTTCGATAATCTGATTAAATGGCTCGAAACTGATTTGTTCCCCTAGTTCGTCAAGTGCCTCCTCAGGACCAGAATCATATATTTGAAGTACTTCTTGCAGCGGATCTTTGAATACCACTCCAAACCTCTCAAGCCATGTAAGTATCGAATAGACGCTCATCCGTTCAAATTCCTTTAAAATACTGATAAGAATAAGGTATTGGTGAACCTCGTTTTCCATATCCTTGGTGCGTAACAAGCGCTGGAACTGAAGAATCCAAACAGGAATCATCCACATCATGCATCCAGCTAGAATGGCAACAAGTACTTCCCACCATTTCAAAAATGAATTTTGGACGACGAGCCATTTCTGACTAATTCGGTCCGTTGCTTGTTTAATTTTTATGTCTCTCACATTGTCAATGCCAAGTTGAGCTGCAATGTGCGCTTGTAATTTTTCACTCGACAAACCTTCCATTTCTCTCATGTCTTCGATAATTTGACGATCAAATGCCGTTTGTTCTTCAAACACAGCGTAATCCTCGTCAGTAACGTTCCCGGCAAATAATGTAGCGGGAACCACCGAATATAAAGTTGAATGTTCCTGGCGTTCATGTGCGTACCAAAAGCCGATAGTTAGCAATAGAAAACCACTAGTAGTTAACAACATGCGATGAAGTGTCAACCACTCGATTTTTAGGGGAGAGTTTGCATCTTTCAAAAGCTTTTTCAACTTGAAATGTTCTTTGGAAAAATAGGTCGGTGTAAATCCATTCACAATAGCTTTGAGGAATGGGACCTTTTCAAGTGTCCACTTTTCCCACTTATACCGTTTAGTTGTCGCTTGATACTTGGCTTCATTAATTTCTCGCATTTTTCGAATTAAAAAGTAGGATAGTAGTGATATCCCATATACAAGCACTTCTGCTAGAAAACCAACACGAGACTCGTAGAATGTTTTCATTACAGGGAATGTAGAAATTGCCCAGTTTTGTATTGGAAGAGCTCCAAAAATCGGGATGAGCGAAAGAACAGTTAACCCTCGCATTTTGTAAGTTAATTTCGACCGATACATGATCTCAGAGTTTAGTTCTTGGTTTACTCCTGTTAGTCCCTTCAAAAAAGCACTACCGCGTTCGTTGATTACATCTCCTTGATCTTTGACGAGAACAGCAAGTCCAGCGATGATTTTCAAAAATCTAGAAGGGGCAACTTCTTCATACTTTGCCAGTTCCGCTTCCGGATCAACATTCGTTAGAATATGGTAAATACGGTCTGCTTGTACCCGCATTTCGGGACCAGCATGTTGAATAGATTCATATACTGCTTCGTCAACCATCTTCGATTGTTGGTAAAAGTAGCGAAACCGATTATTGAACTCTTTCAATTGATTTAGAAGTCTTGCTTCTACTCGATATACGAAGAAATCGAGCATGACGCCCGCTAAAAAAACAACACCCAGAAAAACCCAAAATATAATAAGCCAACTTGGGCGTACTATTAGTACCGCTAAAACAATCGTAATAATCAATGTTGCAATCGTAAATACAATCCGCATTACTTCTTTTCGTAAGGTGTATTCATCGTAGACGGAAAGGGTTTCAATCCGCATACGGATTCGCAAAATGATTCCCTTTAATAAAGGCGTTTTTATCGACTGCGTATATGCTGTCTGCGCGTATTCATTTGAATTCACTTTCCATGTCGATGAAGTAGCTCCGAAATCGAAAGGATTCGTACCTTTACCTTTGTTTGAGCGCTTTTTCCCTATGATGTAAATACCTAGAAGTACTACAAAACCAACGATTGCGATATAGGTCAGCCACTGTATCATGCGACATCCCCCCATACCTCTTTCACAAAGGTGCGGAATGCCTTTTGTTCATCCAAGGATAAATTACTTTCGATATCTTTTTGTCGTTCATGGCTGAGTGGTTCACCCGCTACATACTTACCGTCCACAAATTCAATAACGTTACGAGCTTTGTAATGCTTTTGTGTTTGTCGATTGAAAAAGCGGGTTGCAGCGAGCAAAAACGCATCCATTTTCTCCTCTTGTCCTATGTCTTTCGAGAGAATATCTGTGTCATCTTGGATTGTCTGAACCGGCACACATTCTGTAATCCGTTCAATATATCTGGAACCGTCATAGTCTTGACGTAAGTGAATATCAAATTCTAAAACACTCACAACCTGTTCTTCTGCAATTGCTTCATTAGAAAACGTATTTGTTTTTAGTAGCGAGTTTCGTATACTATCAACAAGAATAGAGAATGTTTTCGCATGGTGGGTGAAAATTGTAAATAAACTTGCAACCTGCGCAGTTTGAATCATCCATGCAGCAACCGGATCGGTTGCCACTTCCCCCAAGATGTTGACCGCCCCATCCGTTTTCTTTTGTAGATCCAGGCCATCTTGTCCGCTAATATTATCCGTTTCTTGAAATGATAAAATGTTTCGATCCGGGTACAGGGACCGTAAGTTCAGCTCAAAACTAGTTTCTTGGATTCGCAGATTCAGCGCTTTGTGAATATGTTCTATTAATGCCATTAACAAAGTCGTTTTCCCGCTTCCTTGTCCACCAGTGATGGCTGTAACCCGATTTCCTTTTATCATATATTTCATTAAGGTAATCGGTAATTCAGCATTAGGGTGTGTAATGAGTTGTTCGAGATCAAGGTTTTGCATATCATACTTTTTCCGAATAAAAAACGCCCATGATTCCGAAAATTTCGGACGAACTACCGTTACACGTGAGCCATCATGCATTTCGTTAATAATGTATGGCTTAGATTCGGACAATTGTCCTGGAAAGTTGTACTTATATGAGTTTTGAACGACCCTTCTAAGCTCAGCTTCATGTTCAAATTGTAAGAAGGAAAGGTGAATGGATTTTCCTTTATACATTATCCATACACTGTTGAGCCCCGTTTTACCGGTACTAAATGAAGAAATCATTTGTTCTTCATTGTCAAAGTTTTCCATTCTCGGGGGAAGTCCTGAAACGCCACCAGATACCCCGTCAATCGAAGCATCCCGAATATCATCAATGACACCGAAACCTTTAAATTGGGCATAAATACGTTGTACGACAATGCGTACTTTATCCTCGTATCTAAGGTATTTGACCTTTTCATTGTAAATTTCGCGAATTTCCCTTTCCTGAATTCGATATCCGCCATCGTCTTTAGGATTAGCAAGACCGTATTCTTCAAGCAATTGACCCAGGCCATTCTTTCCATGTTCTTTTGTATACAGGAATAGAAGAATGTCAAATACATCACGTCCGCTCAATTGTGAGGGAGTATTGAAAGGAATCGCCCAGTTAATGTTTTCTTCATTAAACCCATAGCTCTTTTGTAAGAAATCATACATAAACTCTCGTACATAGGTCTTGGAACCAAAATCGCCGGTATTACAATTCTTAAGAGCCTCCTTAAGTTCTTGACGGCGGCGGTTTTGCCGATTGAATTCCTCTTCGGATAGACCAAGATTATATAAATTCATTGTCGTCAGCTCAGTTAACTTTTCCTTTACATGTTTCTCAATCTTCGGTATGGAATAGTGTTCGCGATCACTGAGTTCTGAAGGTCCTTTTTGCTTGCTACCTTGCAACACTCGCCATGCAACAACAAAAAACACAATACAGATTAACATAAGAATGATGGAAGCGTTAAACCAAAACGTCATGACCAATCCTCCGAACGTGCATAGCCCAGTTTTTTCAGCAAAGCGATGTTAACATCTCTAACTGAGTCTATAAACGGATAGAGCAAGTCACCTTTTTCAACTCTCAACATTCTAACAAAAAATTCTGTAACAGATTCTTGGTTCACCGCATCTCTAAATCCTGTTGCATAAGGAATAGTGAATATGGGAACTTTCGATTTTAGCTGTCGTTTGATATTTCTAATTGAATAATTTGCATTTAGATCATACAGGCCGATAAGAACGAAATAGGGCTTGTCCTTTAATTCCTCAGGTATATCATCAAAGAACTTTTCGATGATGTACTTATTTTGAGGTAGATTAACCAGTACAAAATCAGCATTTTTTAACAATTCAACCGTCGTACGGTCCTTGGTTCCAGCCTGTACATCAATCCACACAAAATCATATTCCACCTGTGCAGCGTGTAAAATCACATTCAACTTCTTCCCATCCGAGTTGTCCCCTTCTCTCATGCTGCCTGAAAGGTAATCAAGGCGGTTCTTATATATCGTTTCTGTGTAATTAGGAACGTCTTCAGGTTTAAGTAGTTTACTTTTCACTAATCGTTCTAAAGCAACTACCCCTCCATCTTCGAAACCAGGTTTTTTCGAATCACTATAAATGGAATCCATCGTTGCATAGGATAGTTGTGCATGTGTTAATAATGAGCGATATGATTGATCTAACGACAGCATTGACGAAAGGGCAATCGTATGAGAGGTTGTAGCGCTTTGTCCGTGAACCGGTGACCAATTCACAATAGTTTTACCCATTTTATTTCTCCTTTCCAAGAACCCTTGTTGCTAGCTTCACTTATTAAGCATTTGTGCTTTCAAGTACAGTTGACTTTATTTGTTTGGATTTTGAGCGAAAACTGAAAAACGATGGTTTCACAGCATCCGATACATCTTTGATATGCATTTCATATAGTGCTGAAACGATCTCAGACAATAACTCTTTGTATTGCTTATTTAATCGTCGGTACGGAATATCTTGTTCATGCTGCATATGGATACGAAGCTCATCACTAAAATCATCTGGTTCGAATAGGTAATTCATTGAACGCCATGCTACATCTACTTTAAGAATGGATTCAAAATATGCGGCATCCATTTTGTATTTTGACTCAAATGTAATCCGCTTCAGCTCGTTACTTTCGCTTGTACGGAATAATGTTTTTAGTAATTCGACATCTCTTAATTGATGGGCCCGGTCAAAATCTCCTACATAGAAACGTTCATCGAAGACTGGCCATTCCTGTTCCAATATTTCCGTTGTATCCATGTCAATTAGAACCACATCGTAATTAATAGATGTTTCACCTGATTGTTGTAAAGAAGATTCAATTTCTAACCAGTTGTTCGTTCCGTACAAAATGTCGACCCCCTGAAAATCAAACAGGCGTTGTTGGCCCCCTTCGCGTACGTATCCATGGCGGTACCATTCGTTTCGTGTGTTATCGACAATCAAGACGCGTTTGTCAAGTTGAGTTAAGACGTGACTGAGGTATATAACAAAATCAGTCTTATTACGGGTGCCGATAAACTGCATTAACTTCATTTTCATTTAGCATCTACTCCTTCTTTGAACGGATCTCCAATCAAATCATTTTCAGTCGGTTGATCGAACTGATTAAGGGCGTTTATTTCACGCTCTTTATCGTCTTGCTGTCGCTGGGCTTCAGTTTCGGCTTGGCCTTGACGAAGTTTTTGACGTAGTTCTGAATTCATTTCATTTAGACCAGACTCTAGGCGGGTTCGATTCTGCTTTTCAAGGTTAAGCTTCGCGATGTTAACGATGTTTGGCGTTTCCTTAATCAACTGAAGCACGTTTGATTTAACTGGGTATGTCATTTCAGAAGCTACTTGCATCGGACCATCTACATATGGAAGTGCGTATATTTTTGCTTCCTCGATAAAGGCATCCACAATGGCAGAACTCATAGAAAGAATTTCTCCTTCATCCATGTTCATCCAAAGTGTTAAACCAGCGGTATCTTTAACTTTTTTCTTAGATAAAAGAATATAATCATCCCCGTTCGGGAACTGAATCCTAACATCGACATAATCCTCATTTTTCAACTTTGTTGGAAGGTCAATAAAGGCATACTCAGTTTCCCGGATGTCGTTACCAAGTGCTTCTTCTTCATAAACCATTGACTCGACAAGGACAGTGTTTGCTTTCAAATCGGTCCGGGAAAAGTAATCAATTGTCTTAATTTCGATAAGTTCCAATCCGTCCTCTGATTTTGCTGCCGCTGATAGTGTGACCTTTTCCAACAGGTCTTCTGTTATCAATTGACCACGGTCTACATCCTCTTTAAGTGCGTAGCCCTCTTCGTTTTGAACGACGGTTTCATTTAATACTTTTAGTTCAGACCGGTACTGTTCTGCTAACGCAAGTTCACTAGCTTGATTTTTCGTGTAGAGTAAATATCCTCCTACTGCAGCGAGAACCAATGTAACGCTAGCTCCAAGAGCGCCTGCCCACAGTAATTTTTTGGTTCGTAATCGAATAGCCAATACGTTTGTTCCTCCTTTTATAAAATTAGAAAAGCACTAATGACAATTAAAGTGAGCGTTATACTTATCACACTGGTCCCGATTAAAGCGCTTTTGGTAAATTTCTTGCCATACCCCTTTATAAATCCGGATAATAAACTTTCTGTAAACATTTCTGCGTCTCTACTCGGCTTATAAGGATCGGTATGGGTCGGAATTGATAAAACTGTTACTTCTGGGATTCTTTCTTGCAAATCTTTCACAACGCTTGGTTCACCGTGAGGGACTAGATAAAATATGTCATTTTCGTTGAAATGTTTTCTGCGAAATTCTTCAATCCAATGAAATTTCCATTCATGGCCCGAACATAATACACCTCTCACGTGGGCCCTTTTAAATTCCTTCTCAAATTCCATGAGATCTAAATTCCCTAAATCCAAAACTAAAAATTCATATATCGCATAGAGTTCTTGCATAGAATCCTCTCCGCGATATTTGAAATGTTCAATCCCATTCATCTCAAAACTAGGTTCGGATAAGATTGGACGGTTTTCACCTTCAAACAATGAATGTATCCGATCAAAATCTTGCGAGGCATTTGCTTCTACCAAAGCAACCATATGTCCTTTTTTCTTTAAAGCAGACGCAATACTAATTGCTGTATGAGTGGTGCCGAGATGTGGGGCCACACTTCCTAGAGCGATTACTACAGTGCCAATGATCGGGTCGTTAGTAATTACCCTAGACTCATCATCGAACCATTCTTTGATAAATTCTTGAGGTTGCTCCATTTTGACCGAAGGTTTACTTTTATCACGACCAGATTCTGACCAATGAAACTTTTTTTTCACTTTTTCATCCAATTGAGCAGGTTGTATAACCTCAGTCTTCTTTTCTTCCATCTCAGCTTCCGGTATTGATTCGGATTCTCTAAAGTCGACGCGAACTGTGGTCTGTCGATTAAAACTTCGTCGCCAGGGAATAGAATCGTCGACCATTCGATGTCGCATTACTGAAGAAAATGATGCTGGTTCCAAAAATGAATGAAGAAGTAAGGGAATAGAAAGTTTGGCTGCATCTTTTACAAAGATATTGTATATCCCCATATCTACCAATTCAGCATGCACTGGATGCCCCTGTCTTTCGGAAGATAATACCGAAAACACAATGCTCGGGAATTTCTCCCTGGCAACAAGTAGAATATCAACTAACAATTCTAAGTTACGGTTGCCCAATTTCGTTGCAATATCAGTGGATATTAAAACACCACTGACTGTCGGATTTCTAGCTATCATATTTATCAAGTCTTCTTCGGAACTTACAATATCAATAATTTGAGCTTGACCATCGGCTTCCATATTCCCCTTTAATTGTTTAGCGAAATCAACGTTGTAAATCGCAAAAATCAACTTCACTGCAAGAAATACCTCCTTTTTGAAGATTTGAAGACAAAAAAAAGCACACACTACGGTTAGTAGTGCGTGCTTCGCAAACTTTGGGCTGTTTTCTATTAAGCTGAGTTCAATATAGCATAGTCAATTTATGTCTGCAAGTGCCAATTTCATCTTACGGAAAGTCTTTTGATATTCCCAAACAATATCCTCGCCACTGTTTATAGTTGGGAAAAGAGGTATTTCCGACCACATCATATCTGCAGTTTGAATATCCTGAATCACTAAATGTTCGACCAGCGACTCCGGTATTGGGAAAAGTGTTGGTGATTTTATCGTGAAACTCATATTTAGTTGAAAAGTAAGTCGTGCAAGAGAGTCTGTAATAAAGGTAATGAATTTACGTGATTCAGCTAGAACAGGGAAATTGACCATTAATCCATCTAATTCAACAAATAAGTTTATCGGACGAGGATCAACGATGAACGCTGTGTATAGCCAATATGCCCATGCACCAATGAAAAACGACTCCAATAATTCTTCATTTGTTTCTCCTTCTATTTTATATACAAAATCTTCATCAACACTAATATTCCATTTTACGTTCTCAAGTTTTTGCAAATGAGTGTTCAATAACGATTTATCTTCTGATTCCTCCATATTTTGTATAGATCTGTAATATCCAATAAGTGGACCTTCTGCATGTGCACGGAAGCTCCCTAACGGCACGAATTCACTTCGCTCCTTTTGGTGAATCATAGATATTAATGAAAAATACATCTGAACCCATTTCATCCGGTCGTTTGAAAATGGATTGTTTTCACCTGGAGATGGAAACTCTTCAAAATGCAATATACTCAATGTATCTGTGAAAGCTATTACATCGCTCGTTACACTTGTAGACATATGGTAGTTGACTTCATTCTTTTCTCTTAACTTTTTCTTTAAAAAGTTAATTAGTAGAGAGTCCTTTTCTTTTGTAATAATGCCCAACCTCGCTTGCGCTTCAATGCTATGATTCCACACAAATATGCCATCTTCATTTTCTGCAATTTTCACCATTACCACATCTACTCCCTTCACATATAAAAAACACACACCTCAAAGTCTTGAGATGCGTGCTTCGCATAGTTACCCCTGTGATTTTCAGTTATCTTCAAAATCTAATGTAGCAGTTTCACTTATTTTTTTCAACTTAATTTGCTGCTCCAACAATGCCGTCTTTTCTACTTCGAGTTTCCTCTTCTCTGATACTAGCTTTTCTACTTTTTCTTTTAAATTAACTTGTAATTTAGTTACTTGAATTTCATTGGGTTCATTTTGCAAGCTAAATATCTTTGTAAATATATTCGGTTTTATGGTCGGATGGCTTGTGAGAACTTCCATTTGAGTTTCAAATAATTCTATTTGATTTACAATACTCCGCATTTTTATTTCCCACTGACTTAACCCATTCTCAATTTGCATTTCTATCAATGAGTTTTCATAATGGTTTTTATATCTTAATAACTCTTGACTCATTTTGGGTAAGATACTTTCTAAAGCCTGCTGCACTTTGAGCTCTACAATTCTTTCTGTACTTTCTTTTTCCTCTGCTAAACCATTTTCATTCACGATAGTTTTCTTACGGAACTCTCCCCTACTGTACTGAGTTTTAGTTCCTATTATAGTTGCGATTTCTTTTGGCTGCTGACCATTATCTCTCAATACCAAAATTAATCTTAACTGAAAAATGGCGATATGGTCAAACGAATAATAACCGTTATCGCTTTGAGGTATTTGAACATACTCTTTCAAGTCATGTCGATTGAGTAAATTTATGATTGTTTGATTATTTGTCACGTTTAACATTTTGGCGACTTGTGTAGTTGTATAATCAATGCCCCATATAATACTTTCTAAGAACTCTTCATTTTCAAATACACGGTTTTGTAAGCTAAGTGTTTCTATATGTCTCCATAATGGATCATCTTTGAAAACCCTTAGAAGCTCTTCCTTTTTTTCTGACGAATCCAACAGCTCATCCCCCTTCAAACGTTGTTCTTACTATGATTCTAACCTATTTACCATCTCTATTCAATCTGGATGATTGACTTGATTCAGTTTGATTCACTTAAAATCAAACTCAATCAAAACTAATCGTATTCAATCAATACGAATGTGATTGAAAAATTTAAAGCAAGTCAAAGCGGTAATCGGTATGTCTAGAACCGAGAAAAATTTCGATTTCACTATGATTGAATACGATTGAATGTGATTTAAAGTGATTGAGTTTAATTTTAAACAAATCAAACTCAATAAACCAACTTGATTTGGTTTTCTGAACAAAAAATACCGATTTGAATATGATTGAATACGATTGAATATGATTGAGTTTGATTTAACCCAAATCAAACTCAATAAACCAACTTGATTTGGTTTTCTGAGCAAAAAAAGGCCAATTCATTAACTTTCTTCATATTTGTGTTACCATCGTGATACGACCATGCATCGATTGTAATACTTTAGTATTACAATCGATGCATGGTCCGGTAGCGGTTGTATTACACTTGTCAAAAGATGTACTTCATACCTGTCTTTAACCTCTAAACCACTCCTCGATATGGAACCGTGAGTAGGGAAGTGAACTTTCAGCCCTATAAGAGAATTCATTTCTATATACCAATTAATGATGTTGTTTTTCATATTCAAAAGGGTGACATTGTATTAAGAATGGAACCCAGAACAATACACGGGTTCGATAAACTGCTAAATTATAATAGAGGTGTAATGTACAGTAGAGTATACAACTCAAAGGGGCGATAGACTTGGACTTACAAGAAGGTAAATATGAAAACAGACTAGTAGCATTTATTGACATACTAGGATTTAGCGCTTTAGTACAAAAGAGTGAAAGTGATACATTGTACGCAGAAAAATTATATAAAGCTTTAGATAATGTGCAAGAGGCAGTTAAACAAAATGAAATAAAGCAATCGACCGAAAACTCAGCACTAGAAATGGCTCAATTTTCAGATAGCCTTGTAGTTAGCTTGCCTTATACTAACTCCGCGAGTTTTTTTAGTTTTGTTATGAAGCTAAACTTAATACAAAAAACCCTTGCCGATGAAGGAATTTTGATACGTGGGGGTGTATCCGCAGGTAAACTTTATCACAAAGGCTCTATCTCCTATGGTCCCGCTTTCATTAGGGCATATAATATTGAAAATGGATTGGCTGATTATCCGCGAATCGTTATTGACCCGCAAATTATAAATTTAAAACTCCTACCCGAGAATGAAGATTTAGAGGATAGTATATTTCAAATGGGGTTTCATAATTTCGAAGGAAATAGAAACCCGATAGTTTTAAAAGATGTCGATAGTTTATATTATATTAATTATTTATATGGAATGTATGAAGAAGAAGAGATAGCAAAGAGTTTACAAATCTTTGTCCTTAAAGAATTGGAATCCCTTGACTCAAATTCCTTAGCCGATTGCAAAGTTATCCGAAAACTAAAGTGGACATTGGCATATATAGAGTCATGCCCTTGGTGAACTAGCAGGAAAACAGGTAACACTACAAAGGTAAAAAGCGGTACTACTTAATCAATTGTAGTACCGCTTTTGTATTGTTCAAAGCAAATGTAGTTCTCTTTGCCGTTTAATCCAAGGAAATACCTATCAGTTTATAATCCCCCGGCAGGAACAATGCAGCTACGAGTAGGGGGCAGTGTGAGGTAGATTTGAACCTGGATCTACCAGTTATCACAAGTAAATATGTATAAGTAAAAAAACCACCCGAGGGTGGTTAAAAGTTGTCTGGATCTACATTACTTGTGTTAGCCCACTTTTTTGTCTCAAGAGAGTTATCTTCTAAATCATTTGATTCTATTGACGCTGTTGACTCTGCTGACTCTGTTGACGCTGTTGGCGCTGTTGACTCTGTTGGCGCTGTTGACGCTGTTGACGCTGTTGGCGCTGTTGACTCTGTTGACGCTGTTGGCGCTGTTGACTCTGTTGACTCTGTTGGCGCTGTTGACTCTGCTGACTCTGTTGACGCTGTTGACGCTGTTGACTCATCATGTTCGAACTCAGAAGTGATAGTTTCAACGATTACTGGTACTTTAACAAGTTCACGCTGCTGAATGCTAGTTTTTGTATCTTCAAAATGAAATCTTCGCGGTAGCATATTTGCGACATTCTTATTTCCTGTTTCACTGTAAAGTTGTTCCAAGGCATAAATTACGAATGCTGATACATCATCTTGTTTAGCAATCCAATCAAAGAAATGGTCTGGAAGCTCTTTGTTTAGATAGACAGATAGGCGTTCTCCCGGTTTATGAATTTTGTCTCTTTTTTTGCTCATAATATCCGCTAGGAAACATTATCTCCTGAAGCGATTTCACCTCGCTTTTCACTTCTCAACAAATGCTACTACTTTTTAAAGTAGTAGCACAAGCTGGTCATCATTGTATGCCTTTATTATAAACTCAAACTTCGTTTTTTTAACCGAAACGTATCAATGAATATTATTTTCCTGACTTAGTAGCTAACGCTGTATCCTTAGACGCATCATATACTGGTGAAAGGGCAAATACTAATAAACCTCGAGCGTTTACGTACATAGGATTACCAAGGAAGACCACATTCGTTAAACGATCTTTTGACTTCAGAATTTCTTCTAAGTGCGATTTTAAGATAATTGAACCACCACCATAAATAAACGTGTAAGGATCATCCTTTAAATCATCGATTTTATTAATGATAGCCTGACTCAATAATATGGCCAAGTTGCGTAAGGGTATTTTAGATATAGCCAAAAGATCGATATGTCTTGGGTGTTCTGAATTGAAATAGATTTCATTGTACTCAGAAATTCCATTAATCGATTTTCTAGGATACTCCTTGTTCCATCTTTTAATGATTTCGTTTATCGTGTCCTTCGTACCGTAGTTCAGGCCTTCTGACATTCTAGGCTTGTATTGAACTCCGTCGGTAACAACGATCTCGGTTGTACCAGCACCTATATCGATGTGAAGTAAAAGCTTGTCCGAAAAGTTGATCGTTTTTAATTTATCGTTCGTTTCAACTTGACGAGAAGATAGGTTGCCTTTTTCGTCGAAAACTACACCCCAAGCGGCAGCTGCACCTTCAGGAATGCATTTGCAAAATTCTACATTTACTTCCACAGTTACGTTTCTACCTGATGGATGATGGTACACAACTTCGTGAGCACCCATCAATCTTTTTGAATGCGCAATAGCTTTATCCTGAGTAATCGTAGCCACTGGCAACGCAACCGACAAATCGAAAGACATTTTGATCATATCTGTAGTTGGATTTCTTTTAATAGCTTCCACAGCAAGTGCTGAAAGAGTCAAAATGACTGGAATTTCATCAGTTGACTTATCGGACAGCTTTTCAAACTCATTCCCTTTTATTTGGTTTCCAAGAACCGTTTCTCCCACATAGTAACGTAGGTTATTATGTTTGAGAGCTTTAGAGTTTATCGTAACGTCAATGTTGTCTAACAGTTCATCTATTGGTATATCTGCCTGTTCGAATTGTTCTGTAGCATTTCCGAAATGTAATGCGTAAGTGGAAGGCACCATTACCGGATCTTCGCCTTCTACCCACAGCTTTAACGCGTTGTTCCCTGCATCTACACCGACTTTAATAATTTTGCTCATTTAATCTCCATCTCCTTAGAAAAGTTTGCCTTACTATTTACAGTTTACAGCGTTGTTAAGGGTTTAGCAAGTATTTCGTGATACGGGTGTGATACGAGTGTAATACATTTGTATACCCATTAATATTACATTGGTATTACATTGTGTTACCAATGTAATACATAATCATTCTATCGCTTTATAGACCTCCACTTACGACACAACTACGAGATGTAAACTTCATTAGATTTCTCTTTTATTATTTGTGTTGAACAATGAGTTAATGCCCTCTTAGGTACTTCAATCAAGTACTTCAATTAAGCACTTCAATGATTGAAGCAGTAGATTGATGTACTTGTTTGATGTATATAAAGTAATATAAAGCCTTATTTACACTAGCTTTTAATTCGAATTTCATCGCCTCTTTTGACAGCGTGACTAATTTGCCCTATGATACACCTAAATTTGAACCAAATATTTGGAGGTATAAAATTGATAGAATCTCTAGAAGAATCGGCACCAAAACAGTTCGACGTACTTATGTATTTGTATCGAGTAAGGGGAGCTATTGTCGAACAAATCGTTTTTTCTGTTTGGAATGTACCGAGCCAATCGTCTCATTATGATTCAACTCGTAGATCTGTTTATCAGATACTCAGTAAGTTAACTGAAAAAAAGTTCGTGAAAAGATCTAGTAGGGACTTTAAAGAAGGGGGGGTGTATTACTTAACCGCCTACGGCTACGATGAACTAATAGCCTATTTAGATCTTCAGCCGTCTTACATAGGTAAAGGCTTTAATAATGATAACGGCTATTTTGATTACTCATTGGCCACTCCTACTCTTATCAATATTGACCATTTTCTAAAACAGGTAGACGTATTTAACGTCTATCAAGTGCTTGAGAGAAACTACCCGGGCGTGTTTGACTATCGTGACAATCGATATGCTGCTACAGCTTATAAAGTGTCTAACGAGGGGAAAGCGAAGTTCCGCCCTGACGGTGAAATTAAAGTATTGGATGAACTTTATGAATTAGAGGTAGACCGTTCAACGGAGCGAGGGGAAGCTTTAGTAAATAAGTTTAGTGGGTATAACCGATACTTTCAATGGTTGACCAAAAACAACATGCCGTTACCAAAAGGAGTTATAGTTATTATTCCTAACCGAGGTAAACGCTATCAAAACCAATTGGTTAATGCGAGCGAACAAGTTCGTTTTCAGTCCTTTTATCAAGCCTATACATCAACTTGTAAGGATTTTGTAGATAAGGTTGATTTACTGGTAATGGAATTAAGGCATTTTGAGTCCCGCCTACAACTTATGATCCCTAGCACAAGGTTAGAGTTTGAACGAAATGCTTTGTCATATTTTAAATCCTTCTCGACTAATAACAAGCCAATTGCAATAGGGGAGGTAGTAGGTTATAAGATTGCCGTTGTAAAACGAGGTCAAGAGAGTCATTACTATTTCGTCGTAAACGGAGAAGGCTATCAAAGTGAACCATGGGGGAAATTTTTTAAGGTTTATCAAAAATTCAAGCGGGAGCATAAACATGTATTTTTGGTCCTCTATTATTCTACTTTTTATCCCGTGCCGCCCCTTAAAGGTTTTGACCTGCAGCAAGTAAGGGATATTGAGGAAAGAATATTTTACGAACATACGCACTCTGTAGACTTAGGTGCGAGTTCACCTATTTGGTATAACTCAAAACGTGAAATCTTAGAGCAACCTCCGTTTTCAGATTGACAGGCTTACCAACGTTTTCTATACTGAAGCATAATAAACCACCAAATTTCACTTTCAACGGAAGCACCGTTTAGACAGTTTATGTCTTTTCGGTGCTTTTTTTGTTTTTTGGAGGTATTGAGAGGGGAGTGCTTTTTGGAACCACGTTTTCGCAAGGCTGAACTTACCGAACGTACGTACGAATTTATCCGTTTAAAAGGGCATACTATTCTAGTGACGATCTTTACCGCCTTTAATCTATTGGTATTACTACCACTAGGGTTCTTCACTTGGTTCTCATCATTGTTAGGTAGTTATGCCTTTAGTTGGCTATATGAAATTTCTTGGCCAGCATTTATTACGCTCTGGATACTTCCTTATTTCACTTGGAACTACTCCACAATTACCTACCCGATAAAAAAAGGGTATAAGGTGATTTTGGATTGGTCTCGTACAAAAAAAGGACGGATTTTATCTTTACTTTTAAACATAAGCTCGTTCGTCATGATGTCTTGGGCGGGGGCGGCAAGGTATTCCACTGAAAAGTACGTGCCCTATTTAAGCTCCATACAAGTAAATGAGTCACGAAAAGGATTCTTTCTAGTTGATGATTTAAACTCATTAATCCTACTCGTGTATTTTATGCCTGTTATCGTGACTGCTTTGTTAGGTTTCACGATTGTTCGGCACTTTCAAATTAACAAAGATATCTTGCATGACCAGTTCTACACTTGGGAGATGCCATTCCTCACCCGTTATACACATACAGCAGAAATGGATATGTGTGATGTAATTGTTGGATATGACATGAGTACAAAGAAACCCCTCGTAATAAAAGAGGACCAACGGTTTTTACACGAAGGATCATTTGGTGCTACCGGTTCTGGTAAAACCAGTACTGCCATCTTGCTCAGGATTGCACAAGATCTTATTAAGATTGCTACTGGGAGAAGAAAGATGGGCTTGATCTTTTTGGAGCCAAAGGGTGACGGAGTAGATGATGTCTTAATGCTTGCGAAGAAGTTGGGGATTCCAGATGAAAAGATTATGGTTATTGACCCGACTAAAGCATTTTCTACTAAGTACAATCCATTCGCCGGACCACTTGAAGCCGCCGCCGCCTCATTCCAAGGAACTCTTAACGCACTAACTGGTGACCAGGATGAATTTTTTAAAGGGCAACAAAACGAAGCAGCACAGACTTATACGCTGTTGGCCAAAATTAGATACGGCAATCTGACCAATATCACACACATTCAACGAATGTTTACTGATCCCCGATATTTAGCCGACGTTGTAGAAGAGGTTAAAAACCAACTAATTTCAAAGTTAGAAAAAGACGATATAACTGAAGATGTTAGAAAGTTGTTAGAAAGTTGGGAGAACATCGTCCGTTACTTTGAAGATGAAGTTCTAGACTTCAAGATTTACCGTGTGAAAGATGATGTAATGATACAAACATACCCACCAGGAACTCGATACGAAGGCAGACAGGTTGTAGAAAATAAGAAAGATAAATTTGTTACAGGTGCAAAGAAGTATTTAAACGAGATTGCTTTGAACTCTATGCTAACCAACCTTTTTGTCAGTGAAGAAGGGGACATGGTTTTTGATGCCGACGAATTCTTAGCAAATGGCGGCGTCTTGCTAGTCAATACAGCTTTAGCAGAACTTGAGGAACTTTCCTTGATGTTTGGCCAGTTTTTTATTCGTCAGTTACAGAGCGCTGTATTCCGCCGCCCTCAAGAAGGAAGAATTCCTATCTTTCTCTATGTGGATGAATTTCCTCTTTACGCCAATGAAGCTTTTGAACGTTTCCTTACACTCGGTCGTTCTTATAAGGTGGGTACTTTAATCGCGATGCAGTCCCTTGGTCAATTAGACAACATAGTAAAAGGATTCAAAGAAACTGTTCTATCCAATGCATCTTCCAAGACAGTATTTGGCCGCGGTACAGTTACAGATAACGAATACTTCTCGAAAGAATTCGGAGAAGAGTTGGTTGTAGAAGAATCTGTAAACGAAAGTGCTTCTCCTATGACGACTGACAGCAAATCTTGGGGGTTCCGAATGAATACGCAAAAGAAATTTATGCCCCGTTTTTCGCCAACCCAGATCCGCGAGTTACCATTTAAGCAAATGGTTGTTCAAGTTGTTGATGAAAATAACAGCATTTCCATTTCAACAAAAGCGGTCGGACGTTTTGTTCATGAGGCTAAGTTCTTAAAACCGTATTTGCGAGTGAAAAAAGCTGAAATTAAATCAACTGATGAAAAGGATTTCATCATCGACACAATGGTATCGCAAGAGATAGTTACAAACTTAAGTGGTACTGAACCTCCTTCATTTGATGATAAAGGTGTTGTTGAGTCATTAGAGGAACAAGAGCAAGTTGACCTTCAACTAGAGAGTGAACAGATTATTACAAAAGCAGAGGTTGTACCCATACACGCAAAGCAAAAGAAGAAAAAAGAATCGAAGTCCGCTACTTTATTCCAATCGGAAATAGACTTTTCAATTGATGCAGATTTGGAACCTATAGAACCAAATAAACCAGCGAATCCTGTACCTAACGCATCTGTTCCCTCGGATGAAATCAATCGCCAGGTAGAAGAACTGCTGTCAGGCTTTGTTGAGTTGCCTAAAGCAGAAGGTGAATCAACTAATGACGAGCTACCAATATGGCCAGTGGACGAAATCCCACCGGAAAGTGAAATTGAATATATAAACTTTGACCAATTGTTTAGCCCCCCGGAAAGTGAAGTACAATCGGCAAATGTCTCAACTTCTAATGACGAGGATGCAATACGAATAAGCGAACTCCAAACATTAGAACAATCCATAAAAGAACAAGAGAATAAACTAAGCGCCGCCCCTCCTGAGATATTGGAGTCCGTACCATCAGTTAGCAATGCTCCATTCGCTATAAAAGAAAGTATCACTGATGATTTCTAATATCTCAGTCTCGTACAACTGTAATAATGCCATTCATGTTGTATTCCGAATAATTTATGCTTGTCAATTCAGATTAGGTTCGCTATAGTAATGTTAATCTCATTATCAAGAAAACAAACGGAAGTACCGTTTCTGCGCTTATGCGCGGAAATTTGGTGCTTCCTTTTTTGTTTTTAAAATTCAAAGGAGGAATTAGAATGGTTCATAAACAAAAAGATATCGAAACAGCACAAGCGTGGGCTGATTTACGAGAGGCTTATCGCCACCGCGAAAAAAACTATGTCATTGAGGCACAAGCAATAGGACTTGAAAAATTGCAGTATGGTGAAAAGATGCAAGATGCATTAAAAGTCTACTACAATGGCATTTACGGCTACATTCCTGTTTCTTTAGTGGATGACTATGAATTTAGTTCCCTTCAATCTTTTGTGGGCTCAACAATACAATTTGTAGTTGATAAACTGTTCGATGAAAATGACAGTCGTTTATTCTTAGGGAACCGAAAAAAAGCGTTAGATGCCCTAGCTGTAAAGTTCTGGCGTAAAGCAAAGGCGGGACAAGATTTTGAAGCCTATGTATCGGGTGTAGACAAGTACGGTGTTTACCTACTTGTTGAAGGTGTAAGGGTGCGAATGGAACGCGATGATTATTCTTACGACTTTGTAACAGACCTCCGAGAAGAGGTTGATATCGGGTCCACAATGGACGTACGTGTGATGCAATTAGATAAAGAGAATAAACGTCTAGATGTAAGCAGGAAAGCACTTGAACGCGATCCTCGTGATTTCATTCTTGAATATAAACGTGGTGGATTCTATCTAGGTACTATCATTAATATCGATATTGACCATGGTGTTTTTGTTCGTTTAGAACCACGGGGGCTAGTAGGCCGCGCTGGCTTCCCGCCGAATTTAGGGAAGCGCATACTGAATGAGGGTGACCAGGTGAATTTCAAGGTGACAGATATTGATGAACAAAGGGCACGTCTACGCGGTTTGGTCATTATTCCACGGGCGGGGCAAAAAACTAGAGGTAATACGTCACATGGTCGGTGACATTCTTACATTTGACGAAAAAACGTTAACGAAAAGGCAGGGGAAGTCTGAGATTCCCCTTGCTACTTCAAATCCATATGACCCAAATACGTCACCACCTGACATTATGCAGTACCTGCCGCCTGACGGTACTTATTTCAGTTTATTTTCGGATCCCTACGCAAAAATGACCTACTACATGCCGAAGACTGGCAACAACACCGCTCGTTTTTGGCAAGGAAGTCGTATGGAGAATCATTCCTTTACAGATTCAGAGTTAAAACTATTGGACTTCTTATCCCAACATCGTTGTGCCACTCGTTCTCAAATTGCACGAGCTGTATTCGCAGACACAGATAATGTCTATAAAATCAAAGATTTCATATCAAAGTGTCATCAACGAGGCATTATTTCCGCCTTCTCTTGGAAGACACCTTGTGCAGACGGCAAGAAGAAACCGCTAATCTACGGGTTGACCCGAGTAGGTGCAGAAGTGGCGGAGCAGCTATTCCATATACGAGTACCTGATAGGTTCAAATTCCATGCTGTTACGTTTCCTAATGGTGCAGGACCACTCATGAGCCATTTTTATTCGCATTTAACAGCAAATGAATTCTTCTGCCAGTTGAAATCAATTGACCGTATCGTGAAATGGGAACGAGAGCCTCATATACTACTTGAGGATCAAACCACATTCCGTCCCGCCTTTGTGGCAGAAGTAATTAAGGATGCTGGAGATTTAAAGACTTTATGGATTGAGCCAGTACGAATTACGAACGGATGGTATCAAAGATTGATTAGTCGATTCCGAGAAATTCAAATTGGTTTTGATAAAGTCAGCACATCGCTCAAACCCGACCGTCTTATTCTCATTGTAGATAGTGACTCAAGGATACCCATGATCGGTTCACTTGCAGAGGAACATATGCCTGACGTTGTTTTACGCTTTACAACGGATGAACGTTTACTTGCAGGAATTGATAAACAAACATTCCTGTCTAACCCTGTAGACGGATCATTAATACTTTCTCCAATTCCGTTTTTATTGAAAGATGCACAAGGAATGAAAGCCAGTGAATATCTCGCTCACCAAGTCGTCGAAATTACAGAAGATGATTTCGAGGATATTTAGAAAGGGGGGGTATTTACTTGCGAATTTCGATTATTGTCGTCAACGAAAACGATGTACAGTTGGACTTGTTAAATGTCGAGCAGGTTATCGTTATTGATGATGTGCAATACGCTATAGTTCAGAATGATACACAACAAACTTTCTGTAAGATTGTCAAAGAATATGACCAAACCATGCGTTTGGCGGACATTGTGGATGATTCAGAATTTGAAATGGTTCAAAAAGTATTCGTGTCAGCCTTGGCCCCACAATAAAGCAAGTTTACAATTCCGCCCCCGGTTATATGCTTCATAACATTTATTTCGGTAATTACAATTTAATAGGAACGACCATTTTATCGTTGAAATATAGAGCCGTCTAGCATAGCAAGGCGGCTTTTCGGGTAAAAGCAAATAAAAAATGTGAAGAGGAGGTATCCACAATGGTTAATCAATCTTTTGAACACGGAGACCTTGTAGTTGACCTTGCAGCCATCAAACGAAATAGTGAAATCATTGAGGGGGTTATTCAGAGTGTACGCCCTATGAAGTTACCGCAAAAATATGAAAACGGGACGACAATCATTGAAGAAGTAACACTTGTTGTTCTACTGCCAGGCGGCGTGACTGGATATTGTCCAGCATCTGCATTCCGTGAACGACCTCTTCATTCCTACACGAAGTTTATGTCACAAAAGGATTCATTTATCATCAAGGAATTGGATTTAGAAAACAACGTCGCACTCTTATCCGCGAACGAGGCGGCACAGCTACGTAGAAAGCTAGCAAATCCTTGGTTCAATCTTGCTGACAAAGTAGGTGAACTTGTGGAAGGGAAGGTCGTGCAGGCTGATTCGAAAGGGGTTTACGTACAAATTGAACCTTCGGTGAAAATAATAGCTAGTAAAGTTCGTGCGCTTGAAGCACCTGCAGTAGGCGACTTTGTAAGCTGTCGTTTAAGAAGATTGGAACCTGAACTACAAAGAGGACGAGTCATAATTGTTGCCTATCTATAGGAAGCTTAAAACACGATTGCTTCGACTACAAAAATCTAACTGCAGATTTAATGCCGCTACATACAAGTAAGTAAGAATATGGAGATGACAGGTATGGATTATCAAATTGTTAAAAACAGAATGTTTTCCGAATTGGATGACCAAGAGTTCTTTTTAAAGTCTAAACAAGTTGAGATATTAAATGCGGCGGAAAATGGTTTAAATGAGGATTCAGCCATATATCTATATCTTGACGCAGTACTCTCCAATATCGAAGTTGCGGAAGATAAAAACCATCTGATAGGCTTACAAGCACTTGCTAGGGATTTGAGAAACAGTATTGAAGATATCGAAAGCCTAAAACCCTTTCAATACGATTTATTCCAGTCCGGCTTACCTTTAGATTCGTTGAAAGATTGTACTGAACTTGATGTTGTTGCTGCAATTAATGGTCTTTCTTTCCCCCTACACTAGAATAATTATTTAGCAAAGGCAAGGTGAGAAAATAATGACGGCGAAGCCAACAGAATCTCAGAATATAAGTCAGTGGAAACCAAAGGAGATTCATGGCAAAAAGGGTTCTCCTAGATCCCGTTCCTGGATGTTATTGTTCGCACTTATAATCGTACTTACACTGTTTGGAGGAAGTAAAGTATACGACCGCTATGTCATTTTCAAGCATGAACAAGTAGTCCATTACATGGACGAAGTATACTCCGAGTACCGAGAAGTTAATCTAGCGATGAGTGGGTTTTTAAAGGACCTTTCAGAAAGAAGTAGGGTCATTCCGTCAAGTGAACTTCAAGCATTCAAAAATAAACTAACGAGTGCTCGAATTGTTTTCGATGAAGCTAGAGTGCCAAAATACTTCGAAGAATTTCATGCTGCAGCAAAGGAATCCTTTTTCATCTCCCTGCAGCTACATCAAGCTCTAGAAGTTCATATATCTTCACGTAACAGTCAATACAAAATGATTAATCTACTTATCACCGAACGAAACCACAACATAACTTCAGCCAAGAATTTATTAGAGGACTCGTTTAAACGGTCACAGATGATGTTTGAATACTTGGATGATGAACAATTCCAGTTTTGGTACGTGTCTGATAAATCACTTGAAAAGTCATCATAATTTCTAGCTATAAAAAGTTGCCTTCTATAAACTTTTTGATATACCAACACGTTCTGTTACCCGTGTATTACTAATGTGTTACGGATGTGATACGAACGGAATTAAACTTTGCGGAAACCCAGAAGGAAACGGAAGAAAATAAGAGATTAACTGCATAACATTCACTTTGTAATTGCGTAAGATATAGTAGCAATAATTATAAGTGGTAGAAAAGGTTTCGAAATGACAGTTCACTACCCACCACACACCGTGATTTTTATGGATTGGTAGCAAACTTCACGTTTATAATGCGAAGGAGTGAAAGTAATGAGAAGTTTATTAACTACTGGACAAATGTTAGATAATTTAGAAGTTGGTCAAATTGCCGAAAGAATATTTGAGCCATCAGGAGATTGCTCAGATGCTTATACCAAAGCAAAATTAGATGCTGATGGGGATTTGATGTTTTACGTTAAACATTGGAAAGAATGGTCTCGTGAAAGTTTAACGGGAAGTGTAATTGGGTCAAATTGGACTATTAGTACCGATGCATTGCAAACACATAAAACGCAGCAGAAAGGGGGTTGACATTCAATGATGGCGAAATTTTTGATAGACGGGGATTCAAGACTGGAAATGGTTTCTGATTTTGAAGTTCAAACTATAGATGAAAATGGTGAAATCATAGACACCAGTTGGCATAACGACTCTACTTTTCACAAGGTTTTTGACAAGTTAAGCAAAAAGCATCGAAAAGGGGTGGAAATATCCGTTCTTGATTTCGGAGACGAGTTACGAGCAACCGTGATTGCGACTGCCCCTTCTGTTAAGCATCACTATGCAGTAATAATGGCATAATGTTCAATGAAAACAAGCTAATGCGTCCATTATACACTGCAAAGGAGAGGCGGAAATGACTAGTACAAGTATATATAAAAATACCACTTTTCCCCTACACGTTGTAAATATCAATGGTAGGGGAAAAAAGGGAGCGGGTGTGAATAAATGAAACGAAGTGGCTATCTCACAAGAAAGAAATCCAATGGTGCATTTTATATTTACCTTCGAAGATCATATCGAGAGCGAAATAAGGTAAATCATGAATATATTTTCTCGTTTGGAAAAATGCCGAATGCTTTAGAACAAATGTATTGGTTCCGAGACAATCCTGAAAAGTTCCCAACAGAATTAATCGAAAGACATTTCAATCTAGATGACTTACAAGAGTGGATACTGACTATAGAAACCGGCGTCACATCTACAGGTCGGAACTTTGGAGTTGAAAACCCGAGTTCTTAAGGTGTTCAAGACGCCGCCCCCAATTAGAACAGACACGCCTGAACATGGTTATTTAAGCATGGGCTTTCCCCCGTTTGGTTCTTTTCAAATACCGCTGCCTATGATATGCTAACCTTATATTATTTTACTTTTTCTCTATTCTCACCCACGCGGGAGAGACGTACATTAACCGGTTACTATACGCTTATTTGCATGCGATTGACTAAAAACTCTTTTTTGAGAGTTTTCATGTTTTCAATCCTTTGCAAATGAGCGTATTTTTTTGTGTTCATTTATTGATAGATTGAGAGAGGATGTGTTCGTAATGCGAATTCAAACCGTCTGGCATTGCAGCAAGACGGCAATTTTTAAAGATGATTTGCCAGGTTTTTTAAGAATACAAGAATCAGAACACTGGCGCCTATTGGTGTGTGAGTCAGATGTAGAGTTTTCCGAAATTAAACATCTATACACTCAAATTAAGCGCAATGGATTCACGTGTAGAAGTATCAAACTGTTTTTCGCCGGTTCACTGCCCGATCTTTCTTCTTACGGTTATATTCGTGAAGGTGAGTGGTATGTGTATCCGCATAAACAGATTGAGATCGCGGGAATCCCATACGGAAAAAACGAGTGGTGTCTTTTGATAGAAAAGCGAACAGGTCATGGTGTGCCTATGCACGTCCTCGACTTTGTTCCGGTTTATCAAGAAGATTATCAAACTACGTTATGGGAGGGAATTATTTCATGAGAAATCAACATCAAATCATGACGAGTTCTGCTATTTTAGTAGACGAAATGAACATTATGGGTCAGTTGCACCGCATAGGCGTACAAGGTATCAATCCTTGGAATGCTTTTTACGAGTCACTACAAAGGTACATTGGTTATCCATCTGAGAAACACTTCTATGGTGCGAACGTGCCTGTGCTAACTCATCCAGAACGTCATACAAAGCGTGCGGGATTCTTTCGTGCCTTAGGACGGGATGACATCCTAGTACATGAAGGATTCACTGTTGTCGATCATGGTCGTAACAAATTCATTGAAAAGGGAGTAGACGTTATGCTCGCTATGGATTTGGCCATATTTGCGAAGGATGGGTTCCAAGACATTATCGTGTGTTCCGGAGATGGCGATTTAGTTCCCGCTATTAAACGCGCGCAAATGTATGGAGCACGAGTTCATGTCGTCGTATCAAAGAACATTCCTGCTGCGATGATTACGGAGATAGCCGATGTCGTTATTCGGTTAGAAGATGTTATAAGTTGGATCGAACCACAACACATTTTGTGGCAAGACCGAACTAATACAAACTTTTTTAAGGAGAGTGTTGCCATATGACAACCAACAATAAGCCTACAGCAAATCTACCTCATTACGTATTGAAAAAAGGTAAGGATGATATTTTTCATACGCAACAAGAGATCATCCAGGCAAAAAAGCGTATTCCTGAAGAGTATCATGACTTTTTGGTTTTATTGCCTCAGAATGTGAAGATTAACAAAGTACAATATAAAATTACAGCCGAAGCAGATAAGCTTGGCATGTTTTCCACACAAAACGGGACATATGTTTCTATTGAAAAACCATATATGACTGTTGACGGACGTGTTCGAATGGCAAGAGATGAACACGTAAAGCTAGGTAAACGACTAGATATTCATCCGCCAGTTTTCCAATCAATCGCTGATCGACTACTAGTATCAGTCACTATTGAATCAGAAGTGTTTGGAACATCTACAGGAATTGTCGAAGTTGGTTTTGGTGGCGGCGTCGATGCTTCCAATCCATGTGCGAATGCACAGACTTCTGCTATCGGACGGGCTCTTGGTTTCATGGGCTATGGATTAGTTGGAACGGGTATGCTCTCTTCTGCTGAAGAACAAAATGCAATTCCTGAATCGATTCATCCAGATTCAATTGCTGCCAATGAGCATTTCCAACCCTCTACCTCTAGCAATAAACCAATCTCTTTCCGGGTAGCAATTGTAGGTGACATTCTTTTCAATCAAGACAACAGTTCGACGGTTCCAGTCATGTTGGAGTCGCGAGATACCGTTGAAATGGTCATTCCCATTTTGCATCAAGATTTTGCGAGGTCTTTACCTAATCGTGCTGTCTTGCGAGTGAAAGGATGGCTCAACAATAATGACAATCGATTACGGCTATCAAAAGAGGTACCCGTAATCGAAAATAATCAAGCGGTATAACCGTTTCATTGGAAAGGCGGCACTCTTCGGAGGACTGTCTTTCTTTTTAATTGGCTCGACCACAAAAACTTTTTTTAAGGAGAGAATTACACATGAAAATTGCAAAAATAACTTTAAACAAAATGGCTATCCAGGATATGAAAGCAAATCTACATCAACATGTTTCATCAATCGAAGTCGATTCCGTTAACAATAATTACCGGGTCGTCTTTAAGGATCTTGACATTTCTGGTTACATTCTCTTCCAAAACGATGAGTTCAAAGCGATTCATTACTGTGAAGCCAATGAGAAGGGTGTTTCTTGTAAGCACTTAAACGTCTTTAGTTCCATCATAGACACGATTGGCGAGACGCTTGTTAAGTTTTCGACAAAAGGTTCTATACAGGAAATCGAAACCATCCATGAACAATTAAATGATATTGACTTTACGAATGTGAATTCTCAATTCGGATTGCTCGCACCTATTGAAGAAGTAGACGCGCCTCCTGTCGCCGCCCCTGTTGAACCAGGAGACGCGGCGGCACCTACAACCACGACTGAAATTCGGGACTGTAATGTAGGATGGGGGACTGTTCAAACCTATTTGGACAAGGAAGGATTGCCACCGGCTTTAATACATCGGGTATTAGAACGTCGTGGTGCTATTCATGCCACTGTTTCTTGCTTACCAATGATGATTAAACCGGAACAACCTCACTACCCGTATTCAGGTCCTATGCTTGCACGTGCATTACGCCACGTCCTACTTGGCAAAGACCTGATATTAATTGGAGATAAAGGTACAGGTAAAGACACGCTTATCGCTACTATCGGATGGGTGCTTGGATTGCCGCAAACCATTCACGTGGGGAACAAAGACGAAACAAAAGAATCAATTGTCGGGGAACCTGCTTTTCGGGATGGAGAAAGCACATTTGATTTGAGTCAATTTGCCTCAACCGTTAAAAATGGCGGTCTTGCGAACATGGCTGAAGTCAATATGTTGATGGGAGATGTTACTTCTGTCTACCACTCACTACTAGACGAGAACCGAGTTCTATCAAGCCCTGTCGGTGCGATTAAACGCCATTCCCAATTCTTGATGATAGGTTCCATGAACGTAGGTGCTGGTTATGCAGGAGTTCGCGCTTTAAACGATGCTTTTAAAGATCGTTTTGCCGTTCTTCGTTTACCATCTACATTAGAATTCGTGGAAATGATTCAGAACAAGACGGGTCTACATGATCGCCACGGACTTTTGTTCCTAGAAAAGGTTAAAAAGGCTGTGGACCAACTAATTCAGGAAGAGAGTCAGGGCCATGCAGCATCTACCATCCGTGGATATATAGACGCCGCCCGCTACTTCCTTGAAAACGGCATCACTGCAGAAACAAAACATGAAATCATCGAGGATTATGTATTGAACAAAATCGAAGACCTAGATGAATATATGGCGCTTCGACATATGATCCGGGATTCGGCATGGGGCGACTTCCCGATTTCTGCTGAAGAGGATGAATACCAGAAAGGTGGGTACTGAGATGAGTGTACTCTTAACTCCCCGTAACGAACGTATCAAACAACGAGAAGGCGACCGTTTATTTCGGTCTCTTCGTCGTTTGTTTAAAAAGTCATTCGGTTTCTCTTGGACAAATGATGAAACTTCTTATTTCAATGGGAAGGACATCTTCGTGAAATACGACATGCAGACTGAACACCATCGTACTTTTACGGAACCTGAACTTAGCGCACTTCGCTATGGGCATGGAGTTCATGAAGCAGGACATAGCGAATATGATTTTTTACAGGATTATATCGACTGGCAAAAAGAAATGATTGCTACTTCAAAGGAAGATTATCTGGCTAACGAAAAGTATCCACTTCCTTGGTTGCAATACTTTGGAAATATGGGTCTCGATGGGCGGATGGAACGTTTAATCGTTTTGAAAACACCGAGCCAACAACCTTATCTTGACTTAAACAACTACGAGTGGCGCTTTGGTAAACGATTTGATGGTGTAGGGAAAACTAACTTAGATGATTTCAGAATAGCTTATGCTCACCGCGTACTTGGTATGGAGGATATGGAAGAATGGTTAGAGGATGTTGTTGAATTAGTAAACAGGGTCCAACCCTTAATCGACAAAGTCCGCGTTGCACCTACTACCAAAGCATCCTTAGCATGCGTCACTGAGGTGATTCGTGAAGTTTGGCCAACATTGTTGACATGGATGGATATTGAAGACAGCGAACCCTCTGATACGGATTCCTTTACGTCAGATATGACAAGTGGAACTTGGGCAGAAAGTGCAGAAGAGGCGGCGGAACATGGCCGAACTGTGCTAGAACGATATGAACCATCATCCGTTAACGAACAAGAAAATGAGGGGCCAGCTAAATCTAATGGAAGAGAAGCTAAACAAGCAGCTATGTTACGGCAGCTAGCAAAAAGTCTTGAAAAGGACGAGGCTGAGGTTGAACAGGAAATAGCTGAAGAAACTCCTTCGAAAATAACCGTGACTTTCATAGGGGAAAGAGGAGACTTGAGCGCCACTGTCAATGAGCTACCGATCGTGGAACCTAGTCTTGAAACCTATAGAGATTCACTCTCGAAAGTCCAACGGTATATTAAACCCGTTGCTAAAGAGCTCAAGGCGTTGTTAGAAGCTGTTCCTGAACAAGCAAGACGTAATATAAGAAGTGGTCGTTTCATGGCTGGACATGCATGGAGAGCCATTCACTGTGAAGACTCACATGTGTTCAGCAAGCAACTTAAAGGAACTCCAAAAGAAGATGCCTTTATTGGTTGTATGACGGATATTAGCGGTTCCACTGATAATTACTTATCGAACGGCGTGCCGATATACGAAGAAATGCGTAAAGGTCTTGCTTTGCTACTAGAGGCTTCAGAGATAGCAGGCATTCCTACTGAAGCTTATGCTTTCACAGAGTATGACGAAACTATGGTCTTTCGATTGAAACCTACAGACGCCGCCTTATCTGATACACATAGACGTGCGATTGGTGGGATTGAAGCGATTGCGGGTAATAGGGACACTGTAGCCCTCAAATACCTTCTTGACCGTACACAGTTACGTACTGAAGGGATCCGCTTGGCAATTATGTTATCTGACGGTATGCCGATTTTCGAAAATAATGAAAGTCCTGAAACGATCACCTACATGGTAAAAGAGGCGGAGAAGTCAGGTATTGACGTTTTATGCTTATTTATAGGCGATCACGACACTTACACAGTTGACATGGTTAAGAAGATGTATCCTGGTCGTGTAATTGCTGCTAATAAAGGCATTACAAAGGAATTGCAAAAACACGTTAAACGGATAATTCGTCAACGACGATAAGTATTCCAATGGACTTGGCGCAGTATTCAAATTGAAACTCAGCTGTCTAAATAATATTAAACTGAACCAACGCTGCTAGTCAGTGTTGGTTTTATCGCGTAAAGCGAATAAGAAAGGTAGGAGACTATGAAAAATCATATTATTTTCTTTAGTGGTGGGAAGGCAAGCTTTACTGTCGCACACCACGTTAAAGAACGTTTTCCGAATGACAATATCCTTCTCTATTTTACAGATACTCAGTGGGAGGATGATGATCTCTATCGGTTCATATACCAAGCAGCGGATCGATTAGAGTTACCTATGCTCACACACGCAACTGGACTAAATCCTCTAGAATTGATGTTTGAAAAGAAACTTGTATTCAATAGTCGGATTGGGGATTGCTCTAAGCTCTTGAAAATGAAAGTGGCGGCAGACTTTTTGAAAAGGGGCAAGAAACCCTTAATTGAAAAATGGAGAAATAAAGAACGTTTGAAATCCGATGACTTTATCCAGGGAGCTACACTTTATTTCGGAATAGGTTTTGATGAAATGCATCGCGAGAAGGCAATTCGGAAAAACTGGAGGCCGTTTGATGTAGAAATGCCACTAATCAATGAGTATGTGGAACATAACGAAGTGTTAGCGAAATACAATCTACGTCAACCGCGACTATATGACATGCACTTCACTCATAATAATTGTATGGGGCGTTGTGTTAAGGCGGGGCAGGCGCATTTCAAAAACTTAAAAGAACAAATGCCTGACGAATTCAAAAAACTATTGAAACAAGAACACCATTTAAAGGTTTGTGTGGACTCGTACCGGTACATTAAAGCGATTCCAGACAATGAAATCTGTGAGTCGGAACGCGAATACTTATACCAAGAAATCGATGACGCTTACCGCGATTACTTTTATGGCCGAATGGATAAACCAAAAATGTATATACCACCAGCGGCAACTGCTTCACCCGAAAACGTTAAATTCACAACGTACAGTTTCATGAAGAAATCTATCAAGGGGATACCTAAACCATATCCATTAAGTCGTTTTGACAAAGAACTCCTGGAAGATGAAAAGCAATTAGACATTTTTGATTTCGGCGGATGTGGATGTTTCGTGGAATACGAACAAGATAGCATCAATTAAATAGCATTTGAGTAAAATATTGCAAACTATTTCAGTTTAGCATTGCTTTTTTTATAAAACTGTTATACAATCACTTTACAACTTAATCGGTCGTTATAAATGCGAATTTATGATGCCAAATGATAGAAAAGCTTCTCTTTTTACTAAGGGGAGCTTTTTGCTTTCTAGGAATAGAATGTACGTTCTATTGACAATACACGTTTATTTCGTAATAATGAACTCATAGTTTTAAACCCGATTAATAAAAAAAACGACTCTATCTCCGGAAGCACCGGGCATAAGATTAATTTCTTATGCCCATTTTTTGTTTTATTATATCGAATGGTGACCGGTGGTATTCAGAAATAACTTCCAGATAGTCTACAACTATGATAAACTATAAACAATCATTTGGCAGTTCTTAACGGGATAGTTATATCCATTTAAGAATGCATATAAATCCGCATTTTTTTGTTGTCCATTTTTCAAATGCGATTACCAAATGCAAAGAAAAAACCGATCGCTGGGGAGCGACCGGTGTGATTAAAAGAATAAGTCTTCCGAAACGACAAATTTGGGAGGACGGTGTGATTAACAGCTACCAACTGTTAAGCACGAGCAATGCTGTCAGGTGTTGTGAATTGAATTCAAAGATAACTTCGGATTCAAAATCAAAATCAAACTCATAAACAAAAAGTCTCTGTACGCCTTTTCTAAAAAAAGGAAACGTATTGGAGGCCCCTTAAATGCGGCCGCTTTTCTTTAATTACATATAAGTATACCCACTTCTTTTCATTTTGACAATGGCAATCGAACTATTTTACTTAACTTATATTAGAAGATGACAGGAAGGAGGTGCATTCCCGTGAGTAAATTGAATGGCGTGAAGTTTTTCCAACAAGAATTGAATTTTTTAGATTTATATAATCGCGAATATAGCGGAGAGTTGCGCCTTACTGCATCTTCTTTAGCAACATTTATATTATTCCACTTTTATTGTGATGAATTTGGAAGGATTCGTGAAGATGAACTTGTATTGAAACACATGTCCAACAAATATCAGCTACCGTATTGTTCAATACATAAAGGCTACCATCATTTATTTGACATGGGGCTTCTTCAGCGCAATGTCCAAAATGGCAAGGCCTACATAACCATTACTAAGTACGCAAATAACAATACTCCCGACCAAGAAGGCAAGATGAACTACTTTATCATTCCGCACCACTTGCTCCAGTCCGGTGTCTTAAATGACTTTATCCGTGCCCGTGACGTATCCGGAGTATTGGGCTTGTTACATGTATTGAATTCGTTATCCCGTGAACATACACGTCGTAATAAACAAAGTATTCCATTGAAAGTGGAAACGTTGCTTAGAAAAATGGGTAAAACAACACGGAATATTACGGACTGGATGAATCGCCTAATCTTACTAATCAAATCAACTGAAGAGAAGAAGGCGGCACATCGATTTTTAAAAGACAAGATGTTCTCTTTTACATTTGTGGATGAATGCTACGATCATACTGAATATGACCAGCAGAAAGCCGTACTACGTGCAACTCTTCGGAAAGAATTACAAGCAACACTTACTTCTTTACCGGTTCCATATACGGGCGGCGATGTGCGTGATGCATTCCGTTCCTTACAACAAGATTGTCTGGATACATTCTATCCAATGACGAATATTGCTGGCGAAGGATTACGAGAATTACGATTATTGATACATGAGACTATCCATAAGACCGTCTATGTCTTAAAGAATCGAGAAGGCGAAAAAATTGGTAACTTCGGTGGATTCTTCCGCACAATCATTCGTCCAATCTTAAAAACACAATACGAAGAACTACATACGAACTTTAAAGTCGAGTTAAAAAAAGAAGCTCTTCTAACGAAGATTCCACTTCCAGCGTTTTTAAATGCTGAACAAACCCTTGCGTAAACTGTTAAATCGCAAGGGTTATTCCCTATGCACTTAAAATCAACCGACAATTAATAAATCTTGTTCAGGATCCTTTTTAGGGTTACTGAACTTTTTTTTGCTCTTTTTTAACTCTTACTTCATAAAAAAACGCTGTTACCCATATATAGGGATTGTTTTCAGGATGTTAATAAAAATTAAAATCGTTTTACGGTTGTTAGTAAATCTTTTGCTGTATGTGCATATGAGGATAATTTTAATAGGACCTGTTTAAACATATGTACAATTTATTTAGAACCTTTTTGACAAACCGCCTATCCCAATAACCCCAATGCTTTGTAGCGCATATAGACAGGCTCCCTATCTTTTAGTGTTCTTTCTATACCTATTATTGAGTTGTATTCTATTTCCCACTACCGACTTTGTTTTTCTACAATAGGTTGGTCTTGAAGATAGAGTCTATATAAATTTTTCAGTATTAATAGCTTATAAGAAACAAATGACAAATTATATTCATTACCGTATACTGTACATATACCTTTTTAACCTTTTTATTATTCCACCCACGCGGGAGGAACGTTTTTATTTTTTTTAAAACGCTCATCTGAGTGAACGAACTTTCCTTTTATGAGGATGGCATCGTTTATTGAGATGGGTGTTTTTTTGTATATGCCCATTTTTAATAAACTTTTTTAAGGAGGTCGTGGTTTAATGTCGCGAATTAGTCAGGAAACCATCGAACAAGTAAAGGCTGTACCAATTTTAGAGTTAGCGGAGGCACTAGGAGATCAACCAAGACGAGCTGGTAAACAATACAACGTCTGTTGTCCCAACCCTCAGCATAACGAGAGTACGCCTGATACTTTTATCGAACCCAACAAAAACATATTCAAATGTTTTGGTGGAGGTGGATGCGGTGCAGGAGGAAATAATTCTATTTCTTATTTTGCATGGCATGAATTTGGTGAATATGAGCCCAAACAACATTTTTTGAAGAGTATTAGAGGTATTGCCGAGCTTATGGGAATCCCAATCAAGACAGAAGACGGTAAAATACTCAAGCCTGGTAATGAGGAGTACAAACCCCGTAAAACAGGAAATAGGTTTGTCGAACTTCCTGTTCAGTCTGCTGAAATAGTCGATCAGGTTTACAGGGTATTTCTATCCCTTTGCCCAATCCACAATCAACATCAACATGAATGGACACATGAACGTAAATATTCCCAAGAAGATATCCAGACGCTTATGCTACGGTCTGTACCTTCTCAGCTAGAATGGGTCAAGATTTACGAACAAATGAGCAGCAAAGGGTTCCCGTTTGAACGGATTCCTGGATTTAGTCAAATCTTTATCCCAGAGCACATGACTCATGTATTTCCAGACAGTCTAGTTGAGGTAGATGAAGAGAGGAAAGGCGTATGGGTTTATATGCCAAGCGCCGCCGCCGGTTACTTCATTCCAGTACGCGATGAATACGGACGAATCATTAGACTTCGCATCCGGAAAGATGATGGTAATCCTAAGTATGTTTGGTTTTCATCCCAGCACAACTTAGAAACCGAAGAACAACCGAGACGATGGAGGAAAAATGGTGTGAGCAGTGGTGCACCATTAAATGTCGTTGTTCCTACTTCCTTTATGAAGACTTGGCAGCCTGGCACATGCTTACCAGAAGTGTTTCGCGTTAGCACTTTGTTAGCGACGGAAGGTGAGCACAAATCGAATATCAGCGCTAATATCCTTGAAATTCCGGTATTTGGTGCACCTGGTGTAGGTAATTTCCGAGATATGCTTCCATTGATTAAAGAATGGGGAGTGGAGAAGTTCATCATTGCGTATGATATGGATTCACTACAACGTATTGATGATTCCGCCAAATCCGCAAAAAAACAACAGTCTCTTTTTGAAACGCTGAAAGAGTTTGCTGCACAAGTGCTCCAGTTAGGCATTGATGTTTATTTGTGGACGTGGAACTTGAATGATGGAAAAGGACTCGATGATTTGTTGCTTGCAAATAAACTGCCGTTTGAAGTGAACCTGAGAACAGGTGAACGGAAACTGGTAGACTTAAATGCATTACAACGGATGTAGGAGGAGTTTACGATGCAAAAATATATAGCAGTTGGCAGATTGACCAGAGAACCGGTACTAACATATACGGGATCTGGAATAGCAAAATGTACATTTGTCATTGCGGTTGACTCACGAAAAGGGAGTTTCAAGAAAACCGATTTTATCCCATGTGTGGCTTGGCGTGGTCTAGCGGAAGTAATTTCGAATTTTACTTCCAAGGGTCAACGAGTCGGCATTGAAGGCTTATGGCGTTCGCACACATTTGAAAAAAACGGCGAAAAACAAGTGCGCTTTGAAGTAGAAGTTGATGATTGTGAATTCTATGATTCGCCGCTGCAGAACTAGTAGACCTTTGTAATAGAGACGCAGTATTTCTGCTCTCTCAAAACTTTTTTAAGGAGGATTATTAATCATGAAAATGAAAATACAAAAAACAACACTTCAGGCGGTATTCAGCGAAATATCACGATTCCGAGGTAAGGGGATCATGCAACACATCCATTTGTCTGTAAGCGAAAAAGATGGATTGACGTTCCGAGCCACTGACGGTGAAGTGACGTATGTTAAGAAAGTCGCTCTGTCAAATGGAGAGGATGTCATCGTTGAAATTATAACGCCAGGAGAATTGCTGTTACCCCCAAAATTAGAGGAGGTAACGAGAAAACTTTCCAGTGGAATGATGTCTGTCACGCTACTCGATACGAATCAGATCGAAGTGAAGCAAGGCAAAACATCTGCGAAAATAAATGGAGTCGATGGAGAACTTCCGGGTATTCCAGAGCATGTAAAAGGGGATGGCATTACGTTAACGACAGAGGTGTTAACTATGCTGGTTACTCAAACTGCTTTTTCAGCATCGGATAAAGATGGACGTCCGATTCTAAAAGCCGTTAATATGCAAAGTGATGAAACGAGCTTCAGAGTAACTTCGACAGATTCACATAGGTTAAGCCAAAAAACTATACCAAAACCTTTAAAACTTCCGACGTTAAATATTCCGGCAAAACGCCTGGCTGAAGTTGTGAATACTTTGGAGGAGAAACAGCAGCTATCGTTGATCCCAGCAGGTAATCATATACTTATCCAAACGAGTGACCGTGAAGTATACATTCGACAATTAGAAGGTGAATATCCAAACACCTCACGATTGATTCAATGCAATGCCTCGTTGAAGGTCAAAGTAAATCGCCAGGAGCTCCTAGCATCCATTAACAGGTCCTTAACCTTTGCTAAGGATGAACAATATCGATCCATCACGTTAGAGCCGCAAGAGAGTGCATTACGCATTTATAGCGCATCTGATGAATCCGGCTCGATAGAAGAAACACTTGAAGCTGCTATTGATGGAGAACCTGTAAAGTTCACTATTAATGCCCTTTTTGTAAGCGATGCTTTGAAGGCTTTTACTACAGAAGAAGTAACGCTGCATATTCAGAGCAATGAGAAACCGATCTTTATCTTCAGTGAAAAAGATCCAACGCTGACGCAATTGGTGCTTCCAATACGTACAGCTTAATTAGTTAAAAAAGGACTTTCCCTAATACTGGGATTGTCCTTTTTTATTTAATCCAATCATTATATTGGACCAAAAACCTTATTTAGAAAGAGGAATGTCTTATGTCATTTATTCAACTTACATCCGCATGTGTATATTGTGGCGGCGTTGTAACCGAATCACATATTGAAAGCACAAGAGAAACAATTATGTCATGCCTGCATTGTGGGTACCAACTATCACTCTCTGGGTATTCAAGCCAGGGACTTATACGCAAAGAACGTGGGGGGTATGGAACTTATCATATCCATTACAAAAACGGGACACATTCATACGGTCGCTTTCAGACACCTATCACCGGGCGTGAAGTAGAACGTTTCATCCATTTCCTTAACTTTGATCCATCAATCGAAGCAGCGGCTTGTTCCTTAGTTCGATTTGATAAAGGAAAGTTACATGCACTGGTTGGTACTGTGCCGCCTCTTTATGAAAAAAAGAGCGATGAATCCATTAGAGTTGGGGGTAATCAATATGCGTGAGTTCGGATGGAATCGCAGCACATGTCTGTTAATCGATAGCGACTCTTATAATCTATGGGGGAATTGGACTGACATCATTGATAAAGGTGTCTTTATGGAAGGCGACGCTGCCCCTTATGCGCCTATATCAACTAGCGGGAAACAATCGGTTTTTAAAACATTGCAAGATTGCTTTGATACAGCTGCAAGAGAAGGGCACCGTTCGCATGATCTAATCGACTGGATTGGATATGCAATCGGAATTGCATGGTGCAGCAAAGCTCCCAAATACTCAACTAGAATTGAAGCGCATTTGGAGGAACACTTTCCATGGGAGGATTTGATTAGAAACCCATCGGATTATCTCAGTCGTTTTCTTGCGGAAAACGGATCGTCTGGACACTTATCTTATTACCCAACACCTTTGAGCATATCGATGGCGATGGGAATGATGATGGATCCAAATTGGACGGATTCTGTTCTGGAACCATGCATTGGTCCAGGAAGTATTATCCTGCCGTTAAAGTCTTTAAACATGGTAGGAATGGACTTGAGCTTGCTGATGGTTAAGGCGGCGTGCATCCATTCGTTTTTCTATAAACCACAGCTTTTGTTTACGCCAGCGCCTATCCTGGGGATTCATGTTCACCCAGAAGAGCAGCGGGTCCATCAATATTTTGAATTTAAAACGGATACGCGAATCTATTGTGGAAATTCACTCCTTGGAGAATTTCAAGCTCCCCGTAAAATTTTCGAGCAGGATAGCGTATTTGAAGATATTTATCTTCACCCAGTACGTGAACGGCATAAAGAAGTGTATAAGTATCAAGAAGAATTGAAAAAGGAATGGTCAACTATGCCGAAAGCTTTACGATTTAAGATCGTTCAAGCAATGGCAAGAGAACACTCCTTTGATGTGGTCTTATCGAATCCACCGTTTAGCATGAAGTTATCCAAATTTGAACAAGAAACGTTAGCGGAAATTGAAAAAGATAATATTGCTTTTTCTTCCGAATTAAAAGGTGCTAGAGCAAATGATGTTAGAACATATGAATTGACCCAATTAGCATTATTTTAAATTCTTTTTAGGACTACAAAACGAAGATTATATAAATTCCTTAAAACCCCTTGATGATTTTGAATTGTCGGGGGGGTTATTCTTTAGGCTCTGTAAAAATTTAATGTTGTTTTTCTGTAATGTCCGCTTAATGTCCTTCAAGCATAAATAATTGGATGTTATAGTTGCTTCATTGAGTTAAGGGGGATTTATGTGATGTATCATTTTACCGAACAAGAATTATTGGTGAATAACTTAAGAGAAAACGGAAAAACTTTTAATGCTATAAGTGAATTTATCGATGTAAGTCGGAGTAGGCCAAGACAAATTTATGTGAAATACAAGCAAAAAGAAAAGTACAACTCTATATTAGAGGACTTTTTAAAAGATGAAAGCATCGAATTTATATCTTTAAAATATAAGTATCCTATTACAACAGTTGAAAGCTTGATTGATACATTCAACAAAAAAGAAAACTATACTTCTCTAATTCGAAGTTTTAAAAGTGGTGAAAGTATGGAATTCATTGCAAGAAAGAATGGATATACGGTTGAGAAAGTTAGATATTTAATTAAGAAATTCGAAAAACACATGAAGAAGCAATACTAATCAATAGAGGAAAGGGAGTTATTTTACACAATAGAACGTAATCACATATCTAACTTTTATCGATAAATACGGTGTATAAAGTGAAGATAGGAAATTCTGATATTATGTAGGCTGATCGATTCGTGATATAATACAGTATACTTTATTTATTTTTGATCTCACCCACGCGGGAGAGAGTTTTCACCAATGTGTACCATCATGCGCTTATTCATTTGCGAACAAATGACCTTTTCTTTAGGGAGGGTTCATCTTTTGTTTGTTAATGAATAGGCGTATTTTTTATGCTTATTTACTTTAACGAAAGGAGGAAGCAGTACCTGTTAATTAACGGAGTATCAGTATCAGCAAATTCGTATCCTATCTCTTGTGTCGGAGAAAATGCAAGACGCACAGCGAAATAAGGATAACAAAACTTTTTTAAGGAGAGATTTAAATGAGTCAAGAAATTTTACCCTTTGAGGAGGAACCACTAATGCATGCAATTATGCAACGTATGAAAAGGCGACATGAACATGTAACAATGTCTGTCGTAAAACGTGTTCCTGTTCCTGTTCCCGTTACACAACACTGTGTAAATGGCTTAGAACATTTAAAAGTGTTTCCCATTGATGCTGAAAAAAAATGAATGGATTGACATAACTCGCCAGACGGTTAGTTCAGTTGGCGAAGTTATCTTCTGTTTGTAGAACGATAAAATTCGGAAAAGCCAAAAAATATTTTGGTTAAAATTTGCCTTCCCCTCCGGCATATAACGAGGCGGCACATACTCTGCCGCTTTTGGCCGGAGTATGTGTAGGAGACTACTAATGCAAACTAATCTATTTCAACTTGACCATAAATCCTACATTGATGTTGTGAAAGAAAGAATGAGTCTGTATGGAAAGGACCAATCCTCAATTCAGGACTTACTCGCAATTGTGATTGGACGTTCTGCAGATGTAAATGTATGTGGTCAATTGTCACTGTTGAGTGTAAGAGATTTGCTCGCAATGACTGCAAAAGATTTTTCTTCACTTGAGGGAATATCTAAGGCCATGGGCGAACGACTTGAAGCCACGATAGCACTTTCGAAGAAAATTGGCGAAATGGACCTTCCAGAAACTTCTACAATAAGAAGCCCCGAAGATGCATATCACTATTTTCGGCATTTGCGACATGAAGAGCAGGAACAATTTGTTGTTATTTGTCTGAATGTGAAAAACGAGGTAACAGGTAGAAAAGTAATCTTTAAAGGTTCGCTCAACTCCACCATAGTTCACCCGCGCGAGGTATTTAAATTTGCTTTGGAGAAGACTGCTGCATCTATTATTGTAGCTCATCAGCACCCCAGTGGAAATTCCTCTCCATCTGCAGAGGATATTGAGGTCACTAAGCGGTTGGTGGACTGTGGCTTAACGTTAGGCATAGAATGTCTGGACCATATCATTGTGGCAAATGATAGTTATATATCTTTGAAAGACAAAGGTTATATGTGAATTTGTTTTTAAAGACATATTTATCTTGTGAAAAACAGAAGACCTGTATGAAAAGGGGTAGAGCATGAAAAATTCAATCCAAAATGTTGAAATCGTATTTAGTACAAGTTTACGAATACCTACATCAGAACGTGACGAAAACTTATTTTATTACGAAATTCGTCATGACGATGAATGCCAAGACAGTCCATGCGAAATAGCTAACTTTGTATTCGTTAATCACTTGGCTACGATTGCAACTAGTAAACCATTACACATCGATGAATTTGGATTTGTTCTTTCAGACGATGAAAAATGGGATGTAGAAAATGTATTATACGGATTACGTGCACACTAAACTTGTGTGATTTTGTAATCTGATTCGAATAATAGAAAAGAGTGGTTGCATATTCAATGCAGCTACTCTTTTTTTATAAAAGGGGAGCCATACTATGTTAAAGACTAGGAAAGCCAAAAACTCTACAAGAGGAATATACATTCAGGATAAAGAACTGTTACAAACTAATTTCCAACCTTCTATACCTTTTGTTTACGAAATCGATACAAAAGGACGGTCAATCACTATTCGGCCATCAGAACGAACGGAAGAGACCAAGAATCGTGTATCCAAACGTCGAATGAGAGATTATGTCAAACCAGTTATCGACATTCGAGATAAATCAGTTTTAAGTGTTTTAGAGGGTGCAAAACATTTAGAAATAATAATAGAGCAAAATCGTATTCGTGTTGTAGGAAAGTTTAACGAACATACGACAATACTTGATACTACATCTGAGGATATACAAAGTGCAGTTGCAGATACTAAATACACAAACTACTTTCAACGTGCATTAAAAGTAGCGGATCCTTTACTTCGACATATCGGTTTATCTGATACAGCAAAGAACGGGCTGAAGCTATCATTTGATGTTATTAGCCTATTTAGCGGTGCAGGTATCATGGATGAGGGTTTTGTCCAAGAAGGCTTTCAAGTAAAATTTGCATTAGAGAATAATAGCGAAGCCGTTATGAGTTATCGATTAAATCATTCTAATGATATTGCATGCGTTGATATTACAGAATTCGACAAAAGTGCATTTAATAAAATTGGTTCTACCGTTATGATTGGCGGCTCGCCTTGTCAAGGTTTTTCAAACTCTAATCGACACACAAACTTTTTGGATAACCCTAACAATCTACTTGTTCGGGAGTATATTGATTCAATTAAAAATAATCCTAATTGCAAAGTCTTTGTACTAGAGAATGTGCCAAGACTACTAACAGCCGGTAACGGGATGTTCAAGCAAGAGATTTTCGATGAATTGAGAGACTTTGATATTACCTCCGGTGTACTCTGTGCAGCTGATTACGGGACTGCACAACTGCGTAAGAGAGCCTTTATCATCGGTTCGAAAATTGGATACATTGAGTTACCAAGTCCCACACATAACGAGGATTCGTATACGACCGTCAAACAAGCATTAAATGGCTTAAATGATAAGGTGCGAAACCAACTGGATTTTACAAAACCTAAACCAGAAACCATTGAAAGAATGAATCACATCGGTCCAGGGTCAAATTGGCGAGAACTACCAACCGAATTAATGTCTAATGGTATGAAAGAAGGTAAAACCCATAGTCATGTATTTAGACGACTTTTATGGGACAAGCCTTCTATTGCGTTACCGAACTTCCGGAAATCAAATATTTTACATCCATCGGAAAATCGCACGATAAGTGTGAGAGAGTGTGCGAGATTATTCGGAATCAGTGATGATTATTTGTTTACTGGCAGTCTTTCTTCGATTCAGCAAATGGTGTGTAATTCTATTCCTATAGAAATGACTCGTGCTATCGCAAAAGCTGTAAAGGGAGCTATTAAGAAGTTTAATAATTCACTTCTTCAACCGCAAGCGATTTATTATTAAAAAAGTTAAAGACACTCCCAATCAAATAGGTGTGTTATTAAAAACTTTACTTTACAAGAGTGATAATATCTAAAAAGGATGTGCTTTTAATGGATAAAACGACATTTATCTTCTTATTGCCAGATAACATACAAAGAGCTATTGAAAATGAATTAAAAGAGAAGCTTTCTGAAGAGGATTTTCAATTAGCTATATCTAGTCGCTTATGCGATTTAGAAGATACAATCAATATTTACAAGTATATAAATAATTAAGGTCAATCAAAACAGATAATCTTCAGTGACTATGTGTTTGAAGACTCAGTAAGGAATCATGAAGTGATAAGCGACCCGTCCATAAATTATGGATTGGGCGCTTTTTTTATTGAACATCAAAACGTCTTTCGCTTAACGTGTCGAGTACCGCTAAAGACCTTCCAGGAATCTCTTCGCGCGACTCTGTATCGTGATATCGAGTGGGTTAGTTGCAAACAAATCGAAATACCAAAATATAACACTCATCTTTCTTATTCGTGGCTTGCAATACGAACATTCATTCTGTATACTGGAACAAAAGGAGGGAACAAGTGTGCGTAATCAATTAATGAAGTCACTGGAATATAACGAGTTCCTAGATATGATGTACATGGCTGCAGACGGAACAATCAGCCAACGAAGAATCAATGTACTGCAGGTCGGTGAAGTATCGTTTCGTGCATACTGTTTTCTACGTAAATCCAAACGTACTTTTACAATTGATAACTTGCTTGCGCTTGTTCCCGTCAAAACGAAAGAAAGAATGGTGAACTAAGTCATGGCGTTAATCCCAGATGAAGCATTACCGTACTTCGAAAAGATGATTTACTTACCGATGATTATAAATATCTTAGAGAGGGACCGGGAAGTGATTGAAACGAGTTCATTCAAATTGAAAGGACCTTATATCAAGATCGTCGAAAGCACCTTGAAGATTGTTCGAGCCGAATTGAAAGAGACAAATAATTATGCACGAAGCCAAAACATGAAGTTAATTAAAAAGGGCAAAGATGATACATTCACTGAGTACGTGTTTATCCATGGTGGCTATGAGGACATAAGACGCTACATGAATATACGGCTACGGAACAGAACCGAGGAATTGATAAGTATCTATTTTACGAAGTCCGGAAATCAATATAACTAAGGAGCTGATATTTAATGAGCGAACGTCAAAAAAATATCTTAGAATACATTAAAAGCTATACAGAGGAAAACCAATATCCCCCAACGATTCGAGAGATTGCTACAGCAGTCGGTCTCAAATCATCATCAACAGTTCATGGTCATCTGGACAGATTGAAAGAAAAAGGGTATGTCAATTTCGTAGCCTCATCCCCTAGAACATTGACAGTAGTGATTTAAATGCATCCGATATATAAGGGGCAGCCAATTAAACAAATCGCCTGTATCGATATGATGAGTTTTTATGCGAGCTGCATGGCTACACTGCATAATTTAGATATTCGAACTGTGCCAATTGCAGTCGTTGGTAATTTCAATAAACGGGGCAGTGTAGTGCTTGCGGCCAGTCCCGTTATGAAGAATAAATTCAGGATCAAGACTGGTAATCGATTTTTTGAAATTCCTAGCCATCCCGAAATTCGATTGTTTGAACCGAAAATGTCTTACTTTATTGATATGTCAATGTCCATCACTCACATCCTACACAAATACGTTCCAGCAGAGGCTATACATGTCTACTCAGTCGATGAATCGTTTATTGACCTAACTGGAACCGAAAAGTTATGGGGAGATCCAGTTAAAACGGTTAAGGATATCCAAGCGGAAATTTTAGAAACGCTAAATTTACCCTCGACAGCTGGAATGGGTCCAAATATGTTAATGGCAAAATTAGCCCTCGATTTAGAAGCAAAAAAGACTGGTTTTGCAAAATGGACCTTCGAAGATGTCCCGAATAAATTATGGCCAGTTTCTCCATTAAGTGAAATGTGGGGGATTGGCAATCAAACAGAAAAATCCCTGAACAATATAGGGATTTTTTCAGTTAGGGACCTTGCTCATGCTGATTTAAAAAGTTTAGAAAAGAAATTTGGCGTAATGGGAAATCAATATTACCATCACGCGTGGGGGATCGACTTATCCGAAATTGGAGCACCTATGCTTGAGAATCAAGCTATGAGCTACGGAAAAGGGCAGACGCTATTCAGGGATTATGTAACCCGTGAATCAGTCCTCGTAGTCATATTAGAAATGTGTGAGGATGTTACTCGTCGAGCGAGAGAGGCGAGGAAAGAGGGTAGGACTGTCCACCTGGGAATTGGTTATAGTAAGCATGCTCTAGGCGGTGGATTTAGTCGGGCGTTATCAATAGAAGAAGCTACAAATGACACACTAAAAATTTACCGAACGTGCGTGGCTATATTTGATAAGTTTCACGACGGCCGCCCCGTTAGAAAAATTTCTATATCAATTACGAATTTAGAAGATGAAACTTCTATGCAACTAAGCTTTTTTGATGAGCACAAGGTTCGAAATCGTAAATTAGGAATGGTAATGGATAATATCCGCGATAAATATGGAAGCACAGCAATATTACGGGCAGTTTCGCTCACGGAAGATGGTACGGCGATAGGTCGGTCGAAATTAGTCGGTGGACACAAGTAATGTGACAAAATGGCATCGGGGAAAGCGAACTCCATCCCAAAACTGAAAGGATGATAAAGATGACAGTAATTCCAAAACCAAAGGCATCTAAGGTTACAGTGGTAGGGCCAAAACTAACTGAAACTAATTATCTTGAAAACGGGGAGAGAATTGGTGAATCAAAGGAATTCGGTGTAGAAGTTGAAATCACGATGTTTGCCCAAAAGCGATATGAATCATTTACGGGAGTCGTTATAGAAATCGAAGACCAGCGTGGGATTTTGTCGTTGCAAGTTGGTTACGATAACATAAAAATCAATATGAATAATATTGTGAGCGTGAAATGAGATGCTAGATAACATTCGTGATCGCGGAACAAAAAAATGGAGAGGCTTGATGCTCACGGAGCATGTGCAAGCGGTGAAAGATTGGAAGGAAAGTGATGGTAAAGTAGAACGACCGCAGTTTGATGAGTGGGAATTAGAATCCATTCAGTTGGAGTTAGAATTAGCATACAAGCGACAGTCCGAGGCTAAGGTATCGACATGGCGAAAAGGGAAGCTAATAACGTACACCGGAAAGATATCAGTACTCGATCACCGCCTAAGCTTAATATCGATCGAGGGGCCGTTCGGTGATGATAAAATACCGGTTGTAGATGTTATTAAAGTTCAATCTATGGATTGACGGAGAAATAACACTATTTTTTTAGTGGAACTGAACTATAAATGAAAATAATTGGTGGATTGAAAATAAGCAAAAAGAAATCCTCGCAGCGGAGAAGCTACGAGGATTTCTCAAACTTTTTTAAGGAGAGCGGCGAGCCTTTCGGGTCGCACTCTACATTTCGGACCGGAGAGCCCGAAACCTATGTACTAAATCTATCAAATCCTGCATACCATGTCAAACAATAAAGGACAGGCAACCTCCCATATGATAGCTATCAACAACAAGAAAAGCATCGGAGTACCGATGCTTTTTATTTTGAAAAAGTATTATTACAGAGGTTCTTATATGATGCATATAGCTTATTTTAATGTGAATCTAGGGATAGAACTATGAGGATTGTGAACTGTTACAATACCAGTTTCCTCATCGTAGCTTAGAACTTCTAAAACTTCGTTGTTTACAGCGAACAGAGTACCTACATTTGGATAGAAGGCATTCTCGAAAGGATTGAGTTCTCGAGATATCTCATGTGGTTCAGCGGAGCCTTCAGTCCGTTGAATGATAATCTTTTCAGAGTATGAATTCGTCATAGATTCTTGTTCCATCGTCTTCATCCTCCCCTAATGTTTCGTAGATGTCTCCCATTAAATACAAAATTCAGTGCACATTCTTCCTTCATATTTGGATTGAAAAACTTATGCTCGTTCCTTATTCGATTGAGCGTTGAATAAGAAGAAACCCCAGTTGCCTGTCATTTATTTCATCTTTCTCCGAAGAGGTACTACATTTGATTTTGTACTCCCTGGTTCACTCCACTCCGTCGCTTTATTTATAAATTGTTCTTCCATTTCATTTGTCCAGGGCGGCAAATGTTGTGAAGGCAGCGGATAAGGTGGAAAGCTTGCATGATGAAATTCTATAGTAGTCTCTGGAACCGGTATTCGCTTTAACATTGCATGATACCGCATGCGAGATTCCTTTTCCATTTCATATGCACGAAGAATCGTAATACCCAAAGACTTGTCTGGGAAAGCTTCACGCCATGTCTGAGGTTCTTGATAAGCTGACTCACTCTTTATTAACCGTTCCAATTGTTTTGGATGGTGATCCATAATTGCCTGGATCATAAATGAGCATTTTATCAAGCCATATATTACAAACGGAATTGTAAAGAGTGGCCAACCTTTTATTAGCATAGATGGATCTGCAAAGACCCAATAAGTAAGCCAGCTAAAGGGGGCACTAAAATAAATGAATAATACCCCGCACGTTTTCCAACCAACCACCTTTAAATAGGGTTCTCGACGCTCAGGTTGAGGGCGGCGATAATCCGACATAATGTACACTCGATCACGGAAGGCGTTAACCACGGTTCGATAAAACGTATTATTCACGTAGTCACTGTCATATGGACGATAGGCGCGTGGTGGATTAATTAAATACATCAGCATGACGGGTGAGATAAACGGTGTATTACGATACCGTCGTAACTCAGAGAAAAACTGTGACTCTCGTAATTTCTCCATTTCCTCATACTTAAAATCTCCTAATTTCCGGATAGCGAAGTATGTCATAACGATAACTACTCCATAAGGCCACCATTTCATCAGAAAGTCATGGTAACTAATCAACAATTGAGATTTCATAAATAGATCAATGACCCATAAAATCGGGTAAAGTATAATGATAAATACGGCTTTTTTCCACATTGGAAATTCCTCCTTTTTGGTTAAATGTAAAAACAAAAAAAGCATTCCGTAGGAAATAATGGCTTTCGCTCATTCATCCAATAGAATGCTTGTTATAAAAAAATCAATCTCTTCTCCCGCGTGGGTGAAGTAAAAAATGGTAATGTGGGATATATTGATGAAATCATATCATATTCAATAATAATCGACAACCTTATGATGGGTTTTAAAGGATTAACTAAACTTTTCCTACGCAATAAGACGCTAATAGGGTATCTGTAAACATTTCAGGTTCAATCAATATTTTATAGTGCTCAAATTGATAAATAACAAAAGCAATTACTTCCTCTTTCAGCTTCTCCTGAATAGTCTCTTCATCTAGGCCTAATTCGCGCTGTATATCTCTGGTGCTAATAAGCATTACTTCAAAATCAATAACCTTTCTTCCATACTTTTTATCCCTATGGTCAACGCCTGTCCTATTTAATAGCTCAACTTGCTTACTACCCCCTGAATTGTGTTCACTATCTTCATTCCCTCCATAGTCTTCAGTCAATGCACGAATGAAATAGCCAACAGGTTTATCAATTCGCTTCTTTTTTAGTTGAACTTTTGTATATGCGAGGTTACGAAGAATTTGCTCGTCATCCCATTTGTCTCTAATCTTTTTGATTTGGACTAGACTCATCCCTATCTCAAGTAAACTATCGTTGATTGCATCCTTCTTAATGCCGATCACAGTAGTCCCGACGTTTTTTGTTTTTATGAAGAATTCTATTTTGGTTATTTTTCTACCTGATTTAATCTCCTTAAATTCAAACCGCAAATCAGTGTGCTTTTCAATTTGTTCCTGTGAATGAAGCAAAATCTTACTTTTAAAATGTCCATATTGCTTATATTTTCCGGGTTCAATTGCAAGCAGCTCTTTTAGCTCTTCTACACCAAACCTTCTAGTCCGTATACTTTCGTATTGTTTTAATAGTTCGTACATTCGTATGGAATAAGATGAGTTTAACCTTAGCACGTTTTCCAACCGGTATTGTGTGAACTTATCTTTTAGTTCTAAGAAGTAGGGCTTCAACTTCGGATGAAGCTCAACTTGGAAAAATCCCTGCTTTGGGAAGTAATCTGAAGTAATAACCCATGTGAAGTTTGTTTCCCGGTCTTCTGTTTTGATGGTTAGTGTTTTCGTTTGCAGGTCATTTACGATACTTTTTATTTGTGTATAATAGCTTCCTGCTGAACTTGAAAGGCCCAGTATTTCAATAATGTCCTTAGTGTTAAACTGATACAATTTAAAATTTTCATCTTTAGGTTGTATTCGGGAAGCGATAATTAAAAGAATCCGCTGTTGCTGCAAGGACAGCTTATATGTACTTTGGATCAACTGGTTATGTTTAGTTACCCAGTGTTCGTCGTTCAACTTATTGACTTCCACCAAGTCGAACTCTGGTAGTTCAATACGTTCTAAGACGCCTTGTTGAGTAGGAATATCTAGCAAACTTGGTTCTATAATTGACACGGTAATCACTCACTCCCTTTACTATCACTATCGTACCCACCTAGTGATAGTAAAGCAAATAATACATGACTCCTATTTAGTGATAGTTCATCAACAAAACACCAAAAATTAGTGAATTCAAATCAAATTTCACGCCTAATTAGTGATAGTTAGCCGTAAAACATAGGTTATATCGAAATAAACATCATTAAAAATTAAACTTCCAGATATAATGCCGATAATCAAAAGTTACGCCTAATTAGTGATAGTTAGCCGTATAACATGGGTTATATTGAAATAAAACATCATTAGAAATTAAGTTTCCAGATATAATGCCGATAATCAAAAGTTACGCCTAATTAGTGATAGTTAGCCTTATATGAAGAATGAAACCTATATTAATATTATTTTATGGTTACTATTACCGAACCATTTTTACGATTTCATACCGATAAATTAAAGTTACGCCCAATTAGTGATAGTTAGATATAAAGTTCCAATACTATCACTCGACAAAGGTGATAGTATATGTGTGAAATGTACTTTAAACACTGTATTTCTGTAGTCACGCCTAATTAGTGATAGTACACGCCTAAAAGGTGATAGTTCAACAATAAATAAGTGATAGTTCACGCCTAAAAGGTGATGGTTCACGCCTAATTAGTGATAGTTCACGCCCAAAAGGTGATGGTTCACGCCCAAAAGGTGATAGTTCAGTGCCTTAAACCCTTATGGCTCTAAGGCTGAACGACTCTCTAAAACACTTAAATAAATTTAAAACATATAAATCAATTAAATCATTAGTACAAACAGAGAATACCAGGTTGTCAGTTTAAAATAATTCAATTCGTTCTATACCATAGTTCAAACACTATGCTATAATCATGTTATTATATTTGTTATTTCTATTACTTCACCCATGCGGGAGAAGAGTTGCACAGTATTTCATTATTTTAATGATTCAGCTCAAATGTGAGTTTCTAGACATGCGATTTTGTGTGTTCAACGAAACCTTATGTTTGGGCTTTTTTTATGCCAAAAGGGGGTGATTGAATGAGTATGTATACAAAAAGTGGATTTTCACGTAGTTTTGGCTGTTGTTCCCATTGGAAGGTTTGCGACTTTGGGAAAAAAAACTGTGTTTATCAAGAAAAGGATCCTGAAACGATGAACGGTTGTAATGCTTGGAGTCGTAACAACTTTCCAGGTAGACTTCCTCCAGAATCAATCGTATTACTCAACGAGTCTGATTTGCCCCTTGTTTCACTAGAAAGGGAAGAGTCAATTAAACAAAGCGTTGCAAAAGAGCAACTCACACTTTTTTAAGGAGATGATTGAAATTGGAACAACTATCGTTATTTGGAGTGACATCAGATCTTAAAGTTAAGAAAACACAAGAAACTTGGTTAGTGATTGATGGTAATAACTTATTGAACCGTTGTTACTACGCAACAGCTCATTCCCCTAAAGGAATGAGGCAAGCACCTGATGGACGATACACAAATGGTATATTTGGATTCCTCCGGATGATGTTAACCAACGAAAAAATTTATCAAGCAAGGGCTGTAGTCATGTTTGATGATGGGAAAAGTTATAGAAAAAAGGTATATCCAGCCTATAAAGACGGAAGGTCGGAATCACCTGAGGAGCTAAAGGAACAGTTTCCGCTATTAGAGGAAATTTTGAAACATGCGAACGTTCCCGTATTTAAGAGTTCTGAATTCGAAGCTGACGACTTGATTGCATCTTTTGCTGAACAAGTAGAGGGGAAGGTATATATTCTCTCTAACGACCGTGATACATATCAATTACTCACGGAACGCGTTTCAGTTATTGTTAGGAAAGCAAAAGTAGACGTTGTAATGACGCCTGATAATTTTGGTGATGAATATCCAGGACTTAAACCACGGCAAATCGTCGATGTCAAGGCAATTGCCGGAGATTCATCAGATAATATTCCGGGAATACCAGGGATAGGAGATAAGGGAGCACTTTCTTTACTTCAGACTTTTGGAACGGTTGATGAATTAATAGTAGCCAAGGATTTTCCAAAAACATTGAAGCGGTATAAGGTGAAAGTGGAGGAAGGAAGAGATAAGGCGGTATTCTTCAAAACTCTTACAACTCTTCATCGAGACATTCCCATTTCAATTCCGGTTCAATATATGAATCCATTGAAACTGCGGGAATCATGCCAGGTATTAGGTATGAATGATATACTTTCCTTATTGTGATTATAAAGAATCATGTTACACTGGAAGAAAAGGGAGCGATTATCTTGAAAATCGTTGATTATTGGTTTTTTGTTCGCGATGAAGATCAATTTAAATGGGCGATAATTCACGCACCTGAACTCCCGCTCGATGATGCAAAAGCATTCATTGAAGCTGTATTAGGGAAACCGGTGTTGAATATTGGTTACGGAACAAAAGTCCCCCATGAATTTCGGTTATTGCCGAAGTTACCAATCGAATTAGAAAACTGTTAAGCAGGAGTTCATTTACATTGAACTTCTGCTTTTTTATTTAAGGAGGACACGGACATGGATAAGTTGTGGTCATCGTTTGAAGAGCGTTCAACTGAACATGATGTTGATGTTGAAATAGTTAACGAACTTTTTTTCTCAACCACCAAATACAACATAGGGGATATTCGAGAGTTGTTTAATTCTTGGAGCATTGCAGACTTACAATCAACCGCTGAATCAATTTATTACTCAACTTCTGAGGAAGATGAAGTGGAGGAAAGTAACTGTTTTGGCGAAGCATCTTATTATTCACATCATCCATTTCGAGAGTGTTTAATCTTGCAATCCATTAGTGATGAAATGTGGAAACAATGCAGTCGAAAGAAGAAATTTTTCTAAAAAACTTTTTTAAGGAGATTTGACTATGAATATAGGTACATTTGAGTTGTGGCAAACGGATAAAGCATTGATGGAGTATATGCTTGATCGTTGCATTGTAGCAAAAATGATTGAAAGCACTAGTAATCCTGTACCAGACAACTATTCCTTTTATTACGAGGGTGGAATGGATGGGATAGGTGACTATTCGTATTTAGAAACGGTTCAAGACTTTTTAAGTCTTTCTAAGATCGGAAAGCTTAAATTTAGAAACTTGGACATGGGCGATTACGCGGGGGCTGTCAGTATACAATTGTTTGCACTTGAGGAATTGACCAATTGTCAACTTACTCTTTCGCAGCGTAATATCATTGCCGATTGGATGCGAGAATTTGCTAATGGTATTGAATTGATGGATTTAAGTAATTTAGAAGGCAAATGCAATGCAGTTGGAACGAGTCTAATACTTCGATTGTATTATGTTGTCGGCTTTGCGAGTGAGTTCTGTCAAAAATTACTATCAATTCATGAAGATGCACAAAAAATGATCCGTAGTATACGGAGAAACCCAAAAGGAGAGATTACTAATGCAAATACTAGCCAAGTTTGAAAATGGTGAAAGAGTGACTGTTGAAAGGTATGAACAGGACAAGAAGGTAGGCACACGCCGCCTCTATATAAATGATTATATTGTCAGCTTGATGAATGAATTACCAATTGCTGATATTATCCAACATATAATAGTTGAGCGTAATCATGATTACAAAGAATATATTAAGTCCCTAGAGGATACTAAAGAACTCTCGGATTTCATGGTACAGACAATGCAGCATGCTGATAGGTTTTATTTGGGGAAAAATAAGCAATATCAATTATTTCTTAAGTACGCACTTGAAAAAGTGGACTTGTTACAGTTGCATGGAGAAGTGGTCGAAGACTTATTTGTGTCTCTAATTGACCAAGTGAAAGGACTACCCAATGAACCTATTTATGTTCAATTGCTGGATGAATTATTGAAACGTGTGATTGCTGTTGATACAAAAAAGGAAGTAATTGCACGAGTTTTTCCGATTCTTATTAAAATGGCAAGCGACGTGAACAGTGAACAACTTCGGGAGTGGTTTGAATTAGCAATCCCTCATATCGATCCACTTTGGCTGATTGAGGCGCTCGGAAGATTAAAAGATGTGGAAGAGATGAAAGTCGCAGAATTAGAAATTCCTAAGAACTGTGTTCTCGCTCAAGTTACCACCAAGCGACACATTTATGTATTGGAAATACATAAATCTCGTTTTCGTGTAAAGTTTCATAATTTAGCTTACGAAGACGTTGGACATCCCCGTCTTGCCTGTATCTTACATGTTCAGAACAAACAAGTAACGAAAATGAAGCTTGTTGCTGTACCTGACGATGGTGATATAGCTTTAGAGACGCCTATCTACCATTATCCGTATTCGAATGTTTTCGATAATGGGGTAGTTTGTTGGAATGGATATAAAGATGAAATAATAAACAGCGGAAAAGACCTAGCAACAATGCCGCTTATCTTTTTAAGTGGAACAAATAATACGCATTTACAAAGTAATGTTCGAGAACTGTTTGAACATTACCAAGGACAGGACTTCCCAGCTGAACAGCTTCGTCCATTTGGAATGACGATTAAACAGATAATGTAATTCTGACTCAATAACATGAAAGGTGCATATATGACTTGAATTATTAGCTAATTCAAGTCATATATGATATGGTGTGAATATAATGAAAGTAAATGAAAATAAAATTGTCTCTATATACGATGAAAATGATAGAGATACTGTAGGGGAATTTTTAGACGAAATTCTCGAACACTCATTAATTTCTTCAGAGGCGGAAATGCATCTACTGTATATCCAAAAGGCATTTGAAATTTTAAGATTTCATCCTTTAGAAAGTATTCTTCATAAGAAAATAGATGTCCTTATTACTTTTCAAGGATATCCTCGTTTAAAATCTTATGTAGTAGTAAAGGTATTGACGGTATATCCGATTTATGAACTTCGGTATGCAATGAATGGAAATATCCATTTACGATTTCTATTTTTTCCGATGAAGCATAATGGGCAATCGTATTACGTGTTTGCAAAACAGTTTATAAAAACACGCAGACCTAATATGGACCAAACAAATCAAATGAGAGACTTGGCTTATCAAATGTATGAGGATGTACTTCGCAATCCGGGACAATACCTAGAGGGGACTGATTAACATTAAAAAAGCGAGAAATCTATTAGACACAACAGAAATATTAAAAGCGCATCCTCATTTCCGTGAAGCGTTATATGGCTTATCGGCTGTCTATGGACACATTGTATTATCAGAACGCATGAAAAAGGGGTATACCCAACCCGAACTAGCGGACCTAGCTAAAGTCGGAGTAAAAACTATTTCACGGGCTGAAGGTGGAGTGGATAACTTAGGTCTAGAAACATATGAAAAGTTATTTAAAGCATTAGATTTAAGTTTAAATGACATAGCGGAGTTGACGAAGACGTTTTCTACTGATGAACTTGCTGTCACAATCTAATAACCAATGATGAACATGCCGCCATTTGCTCTATAGTGCTGGTATGTTCATTGTTCTACACTGTACCATTTGCTCTTTGCAGAAAGAGGTGTTTATGGTATACTGTGGTTATATTTATTGCACTTATTTCTTATCTCACCCACGCGGGAGAGAAGTTAATTAAAAGCACTTTATCTTTGTGTTCATCTGTCTTTTTTCTGGCGGAATGACATTTTAGATAAAGTGCTTTTTTGTGCTTTAAATAAAATAAAACTTTTTTAAGGAGAGTGTCAAACATGCAAGAACTAACATTATTTGATCTTGGAATGGAAACAACGGAGGATAAGAAAGAAGTCGCGAAAAAGGAGAAAAAAGAAACAAAGAGTAAAACCTCCACAAGCGGAAAAACTTCTTCTCCCAAAAAAACACCAGCTGAACCGAAACCTGAAATTAAGGTGACAAGTGAATGGACAATCCATTTCGCAACGGAGCAATTCCTTGTTACGGATTTTGTAGAAGATTTTCCGGAAGAGGGAGTTACGCTAGAAGAATTGCGAGTAGAACTTGAAAAATCGTTCGCGCAATTTTCAGCCGCACGTACAAAATGGGATGTAGACGAAGAAAGTAAGCGTTTATTCCCCGATGCATTTGCGGGAAGTAAAGGAGGGCACTCGCTTTTGCGAGGCCCTTTTTTAACATCTATCGAAGAGGCTGAATCTCACCCAGGGAATATTTCATATGTTCCAGGGCAGGATGGGCATCTTTATGAAGTCAGAAAATCACCGTTCGGGCGCATGATTGCTAAAACATCATATGTTCCGCAATTGGAACAAGTTGAATCCGGATTTACTTTCGATTTACCTAAGATTCCAAGGACAATTCTCGCGAATATTCTATCGTTTTTTAAAGCGTATACACGTAAAGGGAATTATGAAGTAATGATTCGAGTGTATTGGGACCAGCAAGAGGAATTGTATGTAGTTGAATGTCCTATGCAGACAGTAACAGGCACTCACATTGATTGTCGTTATGGTGATGAGTTCATGGGACGTAATTCATTACGTTATATGGTCGTTCTAGAAATCCACTCTCATAACGTTATGCGAGCGTTCTTTTCTTCGACCGATGACCATGACGAGCAGCGTTACGGTTTGTATGCAGTCGTCGGCCGTTTGAATCGACCTATACCAGAGATACTCCTACGCGCGAAGTCGAATGAACATTCGGTAATCGTGCCCGCTTCTGATGTTTTTGAACTTGATATTAATGGAGTTCAAGAAGGTTATCCATTGGATTGGGACGAGAAAGTCACGCTTAAGGGGTGGTCACTATGATAATTGCAGATAAGCACACTCAGTACAACATTGTTTGTATTGGTGCAGGGGCAAATGGAAGTCACTTTGTCCGAAACTTGTTGCAAGATATCTCAACCTACGGTGCTGGAAGAAGTACTTCTTTCTATCGTAAGGCAAGATTATTCGGAACTTTGACGATTGTTGATGGAGATAAGGTTGAACAGAAGAATTTATCGAATCAACTATTTGATGTTGAGGACATAAATGCTTTCAAGGTAGATGCCCTTGCTGAACGATACGGGACCCATTATGAAGTCGACGTTATGGCGGTGGCGGAGTATGTTACATCTATCGAAGAACTTCATGAACTTTTTTCGTTGAATGAAGAAAATAACAAAAATAAGATGATACCGATTCTAATTGGTCTAGTTGATAATAACAGGACACGAATGTTAATGCATGAGTATTTTCATTCGTATTTACTGGATGAACTTCTCTACATTGATGTAGGTGTTGAAGGTGTATTGTTAAAGGAAGAATTGCCCAATGAACCGTTAGTTGATGAGAAGATTATGGGTTCAGGATTTTCTGGCCAAGTGGTATGCGGATACAAAAAGTACGGCGAGGTTTTTTTGCCGCCTGTTGCTGATGTATACCCAACCATATTAGCTGATGAAGAAAGTGTCTTTCCCAATCAATCATGTGGCGACCTGATACTTCAAAATCCACAACGTTCCGCTACAAATAAAATGGCGGCACAGTTAACAAATACCTTTATGAACAACCTGTTTCATTCAGGTGAAATCGTTCAAGAAGAAATCATTTTTAATGCCAGATTTGGATCAGCACAAACTCGCTTTGTATCCAAACGGACTAAACAATTATTTAAAAACTTTTTTGAGGAGATGAATGACAATGACGCAACATCTAGCATTGTATCGTAAATACCGCCCAACAGGATTTGATTCGTTGATTGGTCAGGAAACTATCAAAACAACTCTATTAAACGCATTACGTTTAGGGAAAGTTTCTCACGCATATTTATTTACAGGTCCTCGCGGAACAGGTAAAACTTCTTCTGCAAAAATATTAGCCAAAGCATTAAATTGCTTAGAACCTAATGGTTTTGACCCTTGTGGGGTATGCGATTCGTGTAAAGATTCTAACCCGGACATACTAGAGATGGACGCTGCTAGTAACAATGGTGTCGATGAAATCAGGGATTTGCGAGAGAAAGTAGTATATACACCCGTATTCGGTAAGTACAAAGTGTACATTATCGACGAAGTGCATATGCTCACTAATCAAGCTTTCAATGCATTACTTAAGACACTTGAAGAGCCACCTGCACATGCAATATTTATCCTTGCTACTACCGAGCCGCATAAGATCCCGTTGACAATTCTATCACGTTGTCAACGCTATGATTTTAGACGAATCGCACAGGATGACATAGTTTCTCGTATGGAGACAATCATCCAAGCAGAGAAGGCAGACGTAGAGATGGCGGCATTACAACTAATAGCACAAATTGCTGCAGGAGGAATGCGTGATGCGCTAAGTCTACTGGACCAAGCCATTTCACATACACCTGGAAAAGTGTCGTTGAAGAATGTAATTGAACTAACGGGAGCCGTTGATACTCGGAAAATAGGAAAATTAATTGAATTCATTGGTGCGAAGGATGTAGAAGGATCACTTGAACATTTCAATTCCTGTTTCCAAAGTGGACAAGAACCGAGGTTTTTCATTGAGGAAATGATGAATTATTATCGTGATATTCTTCTTTATGAAAAGCTGGGGGAAAAAGCAACACTCAAAAAAGGTGTAACTGACCCTGGATTCCATCAAGTACGTCAATCGGTTAATTCGGTTCTCATTTTCCGTCATTTAGACATTTTGCAAGAGACGATGGGGAAAATGAAATTTCATCATGACGTACATTTGCTTGTTGAAATGGCGATTGTAGAAATGGTGAATGATCAGAATGAGGACTTACGTGCAGAAGTCATGCAGCTTAAACAGGAAGTAGAGTTGTTGAAATCTGGAGTAAGGCTTGAACAAGTGGCTGCTTCGGTTGAATCATTACCGGTTATTGAAGTAGTGGAGGAAGCGATTTCGGTTTCTCAAGATACTCAACAAGAGGTACCGGTTACAACACCGAATGAAATTACGATTACTCCGGAACCAACTCCGCCTTTAGAGCAAGATGAAGCTCCTAGGTATGCACCCGTTGAGGATCCCTATGAGCCGCCTGTAATACAGACAAGTGAGTTTTCTGAAACAGCTTCCCCAAAGATGAAAACTGAGAATGCGGAAAAGGTGGAAACAAAAAAAGAATTCCTACAGGATCTTACAATGGAAGACTTGTTTGGTGATATGAATAGTGTCCCTACATTTAATGCGCCGGACGACAATCACTCAATCGAGTTACCAGCAGCGGTAGTTTTGAATAATATTCGGAATGAAGCTTCTGTAATGGAATCTGATGGAGTTCCTGAGTTTTCACACATAATCGAAAAAGCAATAGAAAATAAAGAGAATTGGGTTCATGTTATCGACGAAAGTCAGATACCTCCCGCTCCTGAAGAAGAACCATCGATGGAGGAACGTGCACCGGTAGTAACACGTACCGATAAACCACTTTCTGCAGATGAGGAAAAGATTTTATCTATGCTTGATTCTTGTACAAAAGAATTAAGGGCTACTTATTCTGAAAAATTTACTGAAATCGATGATTTGTTAAAACAAACCAAAATATCAACGCAAGTCCTATTCCGCGAATTTTCACTGAAAGCGGTTAGCGAGACACATGTCATCATGAGTCATTGTGAAAACGCGAAAGTGAATTTAATGAAAAGAGTGGCAAATCGCTCAATCGTTGAATCGATCTTTGACGAAGTTTATCAGTCATCGCAATTGATCCTCCTAACGGAAGATAGTTGGGGTCGTATTGTGGCCGCGTTACGAGAAAAAATAAACTAACGAGAGGAGGTTTCCTCTTGTTAGTTTCATAAGGAGAGATGAAACGTGAAAAAACGTTTTACAACACTATTAAATAATAATCGACTTGTACATGCGTACTTATTTGAAGGTGATGGGAACGAGCTTGCTATGTGGCTGACAAAACAAGTGTTTTGTAAAATCATTAGCGATGAACCTTGTGGAGAATGCTCTTCTTGTCGCCGGATCAATGTACACAATCATCCGGATGTTCATGTAATAGAACCTGATGGACAAGCAATAAAAATTGACCAGATACGGTTATTGCAAAAAGAGGCCGCATATAAAGGTGTAGAAGGAAGTAAACAAGTCTTTATAATTAAACAGGCTGACCGAATGAATCCACAAGCATCAAATGCGCTATTGAAATTTTTAGAAGAACCATTCCAAGATACACTTTCTATTTTGATTGCAGATAAAAGGGATTCAATCTTACCAACCATTCTATCGCGCGTTCAAACTATTCGAATAGATGTTTCGAATTCATTGGAAAGAGAAGCGCGATCTAAAGGATATACATCTCACAAATCATTACCGATTTTGAGTACGGTTATGACATCAATTGAAGAATTTGAAAAACATCAAGAAGTTGTAGATGAATGGACAGCATTAATTAGGGCTACATTTGAATTGTCACAGACCCAAGCTACATTGTCTGTACAAACAGCATGGCTTGAAAGGTTCTCTGACAAGTCCACGCAGTTAATTAGTATCCGTTTGGTTCAATCCTATGTGAAGTCACTATGGCTGGCTAAACGAGATCAGAAGAATCCGTGGGGGCTTGCAAGTAGACCCAACTATACGTGGAATGAACTTTTGTTAATGCAACAATTGGTGGATGAATTGGGACGAGGCTTTTATTCCAATCAACACTACTTGTTAGGGCTTGAGAAGTTTTTCTTATCAAAACCCGTGGCGTGAAGATGCAAGCAATGAAAACAGGTATTCCTTCAGTATGTGGGATACCTGTTTCTTTTTATTTATCAGTTTCTTTTAGTAGCTTACTATTCAATTTTACAGAAATGTGATACTATGAATGTACATTTATTGCACTCATTTTATATCTCACCCATGCGGGAGAGAAGTTAAATTTAAAGCACTTTATCTATGTGTTCATCTGTCTTTTTTTCTGGCGGAATGACATTTTAGATAAAGTGCTTTTTTGCGTGCTTTATTTAAATAAAACTTTTTTAAGGAGGAACATTCTATGTTCAAAATTAACGGTGGAGAGCTTCAACAAGTAGTAAGTAGTTTAACAAAAGGGGCTAAGCGCGCACGGTTAGGTGAAAATCGGGTTTATATTTCTTCGGTTGATTCTAATAACGAAGTCGATTTCTACTTTGTAGGAGAAGAACTTCAAGTCCAGAAAAGAATTTCGTGCGAAGTTTCCGCCCCTTTTGCTTTTGCGACAACGGTTCATGAGCTTGAAGTTAAAGTAGGTGCGCTGCCACAAGATGAGTGCATTATGATTGAAAAAGACGGTGAACAACTTAATTTAAAGTGGGGACGTTCATCGAAAATAAGGATGGAGACAGTCCCTGAGATGAGCCCTTCCATTGAGATTCCAGATGCAACAGAATCTGTTCTTTGGGCCCCTGGAAAGTTACAAATATTTTCACGTTCCTTACCATCTTTTACGGCGATTGCAAATAGCGTGGGGGCTGAAAAATATCCAGTTCTACGTGGTTTGTACTTTTCAAAGGAAGAGACAGGGGAGGTTCTCGTTCGAGCATCTAATGGTTCTCGAGCGGTAACGATAAATGCGCAGGGTGTGAATTGGTTCGATGGTTTTTTTGCATCAATTCCTACTGAAACGATTTCGGGATTAGCGGAGATTTTTCCAAATGATTCTGAGGTGAAGGTGTCCATAAACGAAGGTAAGACGTTATTAATTTTCGAATCTGGTTTTACAAAAGCGGTATCACGTTTATTGGTTGGAGATTTTCCACCAATTGATAAGACGTATACGAATATTGAGGAAGCTAAAGTTGTTTGGAGAGTAGACCGAATGGAGCTCTTGAATACGACACGACGTATCAAACGCTTAGGCGGCGATAACCCGGTCATGGTGTTTAAAAAAGATGGAACGAAGTCTTTTGTAGAACTACTGGGTATTTCGATTGAACAAATCGGAGCAAATGTGGAAGGTGAGGAGTTTCAATTCGCTGTACACAGCGATTACTTGGAGTTATGCCTGACACTGTACCGAACGGATGAAGTGCTACTTTGCCTTAAAAACAAAGGACTTCCTCTAACGGTTTTATGTGATGGAAACGATGATATTAAAGCACTCATAGCGCAAGTACTTATTGTTTGAGTGGGAAATTAGATAAGGGAGGTGAAAAGGTACTGCGATTTATTCGTAGTACCTTATTCATTATGTTAAAAGCAAATTACTCAAAAGCAGCAGTCTATTTTACTGGAGAAACGTTAGAAGAACAGCTACTTGCTTCCGAGGCATTGCATGCGAATCGGATTGAAAGTTTTGAACATGACTACGTGACTTATGAAAATGGTCGTGAGAATAGAAAAACTAAAACGGTGAGCGAGTTAAATTGGCACTCACTCATTACTAGAGGGGATACCGTTTTTTCGAAACATCCCATTCATAATACCCTTAATCGCTGGGGACTCGATCTAGCGAACGTTGAAACAGTTCAGCCGCTACTTGAAAAGAAACGTAGGAAATACCGGGCGGATGGTCTATCCCTAAAAGAGTTTAAGGAAACCGCGCATTATAAAGCGACATTGCAGCGCGTTATTGAACTTTATGGTGGACCGTTATCGAATGGAGCTTCCCTCTTTCAATATCAACTTGAAGGTGCTGCTCTTATCGCATCAAGAAGGCGTCTATTACTTGGGTTGGACATGGGCCTAGGTAAAACGTTAACGACGCTTGTAGGGCTAACCTCGAATGCATCAAACAAGAAAATCATTATAGTAACGATGAGTCGGAATATTGCCGATTGGGTTCGTGAAATGAAAGTACTTGGACTTCAAAAAGACTATATTGAACTTCGCCATCCGACAGACCTTAAATCAGATAAGCGAATTCATATTGTTTCTTATGAACGTTGGGCAAGTGAAATAATTCTTTTTAAAGAGAAATTACATGCGGAATGTCCGGATTGTGTACATGGGTTTAATTGGGACAGCGCGAAACAACGATGCAACTCCTGCAATAAATCATTCAAGGCTTCAGAGGAACGGTATACAATCAAAGACCTTCCTGGGGAATGCCCAATGTGTGTACAGGAATGGTGTAAAGGAAACTTATTTTGTGATTGCGGCTTTACAGTCGTGAAGTCTCGAAAGAAAGCCCTTTACAGATTCTTTAACCGTTCATATGATGCTTGCGCGGTAGATGAAGCGCATCTCATTAAGAATGGTACGACTAAACGTTCAAGATCTATTCGTGCCATCAAAACAAAAACACGGATTGCACTAACTGGTACACCTGCTGAAAATGGAGCAGATGACTTGTATTGGCCATCAACGTGGATCTATGGAGATTCTCACCATTTTGAAAACCCTTTTGAACTTCAACGTTTTCAAGCGTATGGACGAAAAGGTGAAGATAATTTCAGAGGATACTTTGGTGGAGCGAGTCGTCAAGCGGTGATGGATTCTAAGTCGATTGAGGCCCGTGTTTCGCATCAAGAAAAGTTATGGGATTTGTTAGATAAATTCATGTTTCGTAAAAAGAAGACAGATATAGATGTGGAGAGGGACGTTAGAATACCTGAACCGCAACACCGTCGATTGCATTTAGCTCTTGAAGAGGCAGAACGGAATCTGTATGATAAACGACTTGATGAATTTCGTGAATGGTATGCCTCAGAGTATGCAAGGAAAGATTCTGCAGATGCTCGTGGAGATGTATATCGCATCTCGACTATTGAAGTATGCCAGTGGCTGGATAAACTTCGGAAAGTAGCGTCTTGCCCGTGGGTTCAACCCGACTATGATTATTCAACTTCAGTTGAACCTGTGAAGCTGCAGGTGACGAAGGAGAAGATAAAGGAATACGCACGCACGGGGAAAAAGTTGCTGATATTTACAGCGCATAAGCAGACGGCTGAAGAACTGGGAGTACTTCTTGATACGGTTGCACCAGGAATGCGTGCTGCTTATATTCATGGCGGCGTCCCAATGGCTTACCGTCACGATTTAATGGATCAATTTCAAAATCCGGATCATCCTTTATCTATTCTTGTGATGACGATGAGGACGGGTGCTGAGAGCTACACGCTCACGGAGGCAAAAGCGGTTATCTTATATGATTTGGATTTTAATTCAAAGAAAATCGAGCAATGTTACAGTCGAGCTGTTCGTTTAGGGCAGAAGGACGTTGTTGAAATTCTATGGCTTGTGGCAGTTGATACTATTGATGCCAATCTACATGCATTGGTCTTGTCAAAGAAGTCTGGAGTAGATCTTGCCATTGACCGGCAGGAGCTTGATTTTGTTCAGGTATCCAAAGAATTTGAAGCTGGAGAAAATGTCGAATTGGACCCAGGTATAGACTATCAGCAATTTGCGACTGACATGTTAAAACGTGGCACAAGCAGAGCAGACTATGTATCTTGAGGAGGAACTTTAGATGATATGGGATTCAACAAAGAATCAATTATTGATTGAATGGATAGAAACAAAGTCAGATAAGGAAGAACATCATTATCTGAAAAAGTCTCCACTTCGCCTTCAACTTCATCCCACAACCGGAGAAGTACTGCGAGCATATTTTAAAGGAGCACGTCCTTCGTGGATTATTAAATTTGCAAAAGAGAAGAAATTCAAAACCCATGAAACAACCACAGGTGGTAAAGGATGGTGGATCGCGAATTGGTCTAACTATCCTTCTGATGAGCGACCATTAATTTGCCCCTATATCAGGGGAATGATCGAAGAGTGGTTTGAAAATCTTCCGGAATCTTGTCAATCTGATAAAAAGAACATACTAAATCACATCGAAGTAGTTGAAACTAATCTTTTGTATCACGCTGATGAATTTAAAAAGTGGGGGCTGCATTTCAGGCCAGAAGATATATTACTAGATGGTGGAGCTATGTTACTTGAAGATAACCTTCGTCCGAAAGAATTGGATGATGTAGAGTTCAAGTTAGCTGATTGGCCAGACTATATAAAAGTAGTCCGAGAACTTCAGGAACTGCGTGATATTCCAGAGTCAAGTGATATTAAAGCACGCATTGAAGATTACGAGGACGAACCTTTCGTTTTAGAACTCCCTCAAACTCCCGCTAAAGAAGACTTGTTGGAGGAAACTGACGAGGTACTTGTATTAAAAACAGAAGAGAACTTTAAAATTCCAGTTGAATCTACTGAAGAGTACGATTTAGATGTCGTTCTCGAAGAATTTGAAGAACATGAGAATTTCAATTTTATGAATGTCATTGAGGAGCAGGAAGAAGTTGAGCTGTTAGATTTTAGTTCAGAGGGACAAAAGGCTTCATTGCTAGGGCAAGAGAAAGAAGTAGCAGAGGCAAATCTTTGTGCATCGGATTCTCGATTGAGTAGTATAACCGAAGAGGAACTACCTGTAGAGGCGGTACAACCGGTAGGTAAGAATCATGAAAAAGTACTTGTTGTATCTAAAACAGCGAATAAAAAGGAAGGTATCGTTATTGGTCAGACCTTGCTATTTTGACTCCGTTGTTTTATAATTTAATTATATTTTATTTTTCACTTGAAACATTCACCCACGCGGGAGAATGACTTACTAATTGACTATCAAGCCCATGACGGGAATTCGTATCTATACGAGTCGTCATGGGCTTTTTTTGTATAGATAAACCCAATTTTATGGAGGTAATTGTATGTGGGAAATTCTTTTCCTTCTAGGCGTAGCTCTTAGTGTAATGGCTTGTGGAGTTTTACCTGTTTTGTTTCGTATCCGTGGTGAGAACAATCCTTCACCTTGGGCTTATTCAACGAATGATGTTTTGGATGAAAGGATAACAGATGTTGCTGCCACGCAATCGCCTATATTTGTTAATACACCAAATATTCCTGAGTTCAATGTGCAACATGTAAATGTAGCTATTCCTGAATTCGTAGAAATGAAACCTAGTATTCCGGATGAAGAATTATGGAACAGTGTAGAAGAATTACTTGCTAGCACAACAACAACTATTTTTAATGATGAAGCACAAGAGAACTATGTATCTATTTTTGAGGATAAACACGATGATTTTGTTGCTGAATTGCCCGAAGAGTTAGTAATGGAAGATTTTCCTTCTGTACCTAGCTTGACACCAGCCCAATACAAAGCAATTTGTACTAATTATGGTGAACGTGTTGCAAGTATCATTACTTGTACACCATATCAAGGATGCTTAGGACCACAAATTATGATCGGAAAGTACTGTGAAAATGGAAATCGATTAGAGTTCGACAATGATTGGGTCGAACTGAAAAATGAGTTTAATGGTAAAATCGACGGCGAAGTTATTATAGTCAAAGGTAACTTTTTAACAGACGGTTCATTTTATGTACAACACTGGGAAGACCCGATGATGATAGATGCAGGATATTCAACATTTAATGAGCCAGTTTATCAGGTAAAATGACAACCGTTCATTGCGAGGAATCAGTTCTTTCCTCTCCCTAATACTATTATAATATATGACAATAGTATTAGTGAGGAGAAAGAATATGGGTATTTATAATCTGATATATTTACCAATATAATAGCAAATAAATAGGGAATTAGAATTCTTTTGATGAAAAATTGTTTATAAATGTCGGAAATTGGTTGATATCTTTTCTTTAGTCTTATATACTCACGAAGGGAATATAAATGAAATTTCATGTAATTAACTTATCAGACAATGAAAAAAGGGGAGTATTATACAATGAAATCAGTAAATATAAACATTGCCTATCAGGTACGAACTGCCTTGGTGGAAAATATTGAAACGCAGAATGCATTACGTGGATTGCCAGAAACATCGATTACCCTCTTTTTCCGTAACAATGAACTTCAAAAGGTTTCTTTTGATGATGTCTGCTACAACTTGATTGGCAATTCTTTTGATGATGAATTTGAGGGTATTCCGACGCATGTATATAAAAACCTTTGTACTATGATTTATAATGAAATTAAAGACCTAAATATGGATTTGAATTATAGATCCATCGTGATTGGTTGGAAATATGATGCTAGCTCTGAAGCATATATTGATACTAGTTTCGTAGTAAGAAAAGAAGTTCATTTTAGTAGAATGTAATAATATTAGATTTTATGTAACTACTTAGGTATCTATGTTGATGTAAAAAATTCTACCAACAACGCTTGGCGCTTGGGGATGCCTCCCGTGATAAGCCTGATAGAAAACCACTATCAGTCTTATCACTTCGGCTACCCCAGTTAGGCGCCTTCGCTGGAGAGTAGATAGAATCACTTGTTTAACCTACATAGATCCTATTTGAAGGAGAATTCTCCACGGACAACAGAGACGAGCGAGGAAAGAATATCACGATCTTGTTTGCGAAGCGTGGAAATAAATCCGCGGATTTGGGCAAATTGTTTAGCCCCTTCATTTGTACGGAAGTGGCCTGATACTTTCTGTTTCACTTTCATCATTCGGATGTCCCGTTCTGCCTGACTGTTATCGAAAGGCACGCGTGCATCCCAAATAAACCGCAATATAGCGGTTTTATGGAGCTGGAAGCGTGCAGCTAGATTAGCGGCTTTGCTCTTTTTTATTCTTCCACGTTTGAGTGGGGCATCCGGTATAGGATTAGTCGCCCATTCTTTTTCACCGCGCTCGAGAATACGGTCGTAGCGCTCTTCCCATTCAAGGGCGTCCGCTTCTTTTATCGGTATATCCTCTAGTCTCCACTTTTTCTTGTGGTGACAGGCTTCCTGTAAAAGTTCTTTCATATCTGCGGCCCATCGATGGCCATCATAGTCGATGATACCCTGGCACTCGCGAAGAAGGTGAGCGCCGCATAGGGCATGATCGAATGAATAGTCGGTGGTAAAGTAGGAAGCCCAACAGTCATGGACAAGAATTCCCTGATACTGGGGTAAAACATCGTGCTTCTCGATGGCAATTTTCCCGCGTTTTTCATGGACATGATAAAGCGTCCAGTCAGAACTGCTAACGGTATGTAACCATTGCGTTTTATCCTCTATGCGCATCCCAGTTTCGTCCGCATGGACGACGGCACTTTTCAATAGTTCTTCTCGTATGTATGCAGTATGGGGATCGATTTTAGTGGAAATAGAGGCTAAACGGTGCAGAAGGGTGGCTTCACTGGGGCGATACCCAGTCATGTCATGAAATAACTGACAGATGCGTTCAAACGGAAGATGGTGGTATGTATGTAAATAGGCGCACCAGGCAATCCAGTTGTCTCCATATTGGACCGGTGCTTTCACGTTTTCGGGGGAAGGTGCATTTTGTTGGGTACCACAGTTCGGGCAGCACTTCTTTTCAATCCGGTGCTCTGTAACCACGACGCGGGGAATCGGTAAATCAAATACTTGTCGACGGATATACCCTTCCGATGGTAAATCTGCAAGAGAAGTTTCACAGTGCGAGCAGACTTCGACCTTATGCCATTCAATTTCATCTGGCTGGTCGGTTGGTTTGAGGGTATAGCCGTCATGACCCTTTGGGGCGCCAATCTTACCTCCCGATTTCCGCAGACTTTTAGGCTTGCGCAAACCATCACTGGAAGGCGGTTTACTACTGTTGGTACTTGTTAACCCCACTTGTCGTTCCAGTTCTTTTACACGTGTTTCTAGTTTAACAATATGGATTTTCTGTTGATCAATTTGTATTTCCAACTTTTCAATATAGAGTAGAAGATTCGTGATAAACGACGCAATTTCAGTCGGTTCTCCATGACTAATCTCTTCGATTTGTTTGGCTGTGTATTTCATTGAGATTTGCTCCTTTCTGTCTATGATGAACTTATAATTTTCACGTAATCTCCAGCGAAGGCGTCTACTGGGGTAGCCGAAGCGATGAGACTGACAGCGGTTTTCTGTCAGGCTTATCGCGGGAGGCATCCCCAAAAGCCGAGTGTTGTCGATGAAATACTTTAGTCCAACCTATATATTAATAAAATGAGTTTACTAGACAGATACCCATATAGAAATTTTTGAAACAATTCATGTACCTAAGTAGTTACGATTTTATATTGTTTTTTTCACTCACTGGGTATTTTAGGATTGCTCAATCGCGAGAGTAGAAGCCATTGTTCCAGAAGGATTATTATGAATCATATTTATCGATTGACAATTTCCAGTGTGTGATGAATAATAATAAGAGATTTACATAATAGACTACAAAAGCGGAAGCACCGCAAAACGAGAGAAACCTCTCGTTTTGCGGTGTTTTTTTTTTTTTTTCGGGGGGAGGTGAATGTCTACGTGAACGAACTTATGAATCGAGTTACACTTCTAACAATTAATGGATCAATTTACACTGGTGGTGGGAATAACGAAATCAATGCAGCTACCATGAAGATTATTAAAATGGTCGGAGGTATTGGTGGAGCTCTATTTACATTAGCGATACTAATTATTGCCATCTTCATTATTTTTGGGTCAATTTCTTCGAGACAAATTGGTACGGTTTGGAAGGCTCTCTTCTCTTGTATCGGTGGAGCTTTGTTATTCTACTCAGCGTATTTCCTAGCACCAGCAATTCAAGGTATTGTAGGTGGTTGATTATACGAAACTCGATAGATATATTGAATTTTGTCTTAGAATGAGGCTTTACAAAAAAAAGGAGTGGCGACTGTATAAGTCATCCACTCCTTTTTTATCAATATTAATTTAAGGACGGGACGCTCATGAATGAAATTGTGGTTCCAATTGATTTAACTGAGGAAGAAAAAACGATTCTTGCTGTATTGTCTGTACGTCAATTTATTCTCATTGTTCCTGCAGGCGTTTTCAGTATGATTCAACTACTTCTATTCAATCTACCCTTTGTAGATGGATTAGTAGATGTGGGTCTTAGGTTTATTATTTTTCTGGTGATTAATACAACGACGTTATCACTAGCTTTTATTAAATTAGACCGTCGTGACCAATATTTATCCGAGTTTATATTTTCAAAAGTTTTCTTCATGCGTAGTCAAAAAATATATAAAGCTTAAAGATCTTAAAGCAGAAGTTGAGGTGAAAAGATGTTTGACATATTTGTTATTTTTACAATCCTTGTTCTCTTTGTAGCGCTAGTATTTACGTTTGTTGCCAAGAAAAGAATGGATAATAATGAACCTGTATTTGGGTGGCGTCGAAAGCAGTTTCTTGAGGAACAACGCGAATCGGAAGGGGGAGCTGTTTCCCAGCCAGAAGAAAACGGAAAGTCAATTCTGAAGTTGAAAGGAAGGAAAAAGGGAGAGGTACAGGACCCTAATGTAGAAAGTATAAAAGATCTTTTGGAAGTCAATGACATCGAGTATGGGATCATTCATAAACAAAAAAATGAATACTCAATAATTCTTAGCAGTGACTTTGTAAACTTTGATTTGTTGAAACCCTCAGAACAGTTAGGGATTTTACAAGGATACCAACAGCTTTATAACGTTATAAATTTCCCGATTCAAATTTTGGGACAAGCTGTTCGACAAGACTTCCGGAAGGAACGAATTCGTTTTGAGGAGAATTTGAAGAAATGTAACCCTCAAACTAGAAAGTATAACATGGATGTTATTGAACACATTCAATCACGCACGATGGACGATTTCCGTATTTCTCTTCGTATTTATTATGTAGTGAACTACATTTATGAACCCTCTAAAATGGCGAAATTGAATAAAGAACAGCGAGAAAAAGTCATCATTGAGCAATTGTATATGCGTGCAAACATTGTGCGTCGAGCATTGCGAAGAGCGAAAATTGAGGCGGAAATTCAGGATTCTCTTCGCGCAATGGAAGTATTGAAGCGAGCTATGAATCGTGACCGGACTGTTTTACACCCAATTGAAGACCTGGCGGAAAAAGAGAAAATGGCCGCATTCGTAACGATGGATCCATCCGCCGTTGCAGGCTTTGTAGATTTAGTACACGAACATGAGGAGGCGTTAGAAGTTGTTCAAACTGAAGAAGAATCCGAAAAAGCCCGTGATGCCGTTACCAGCTGATGATGAGCTAGAATTATCGTTTCCGTCGTTAGTGGATAATGCGATAAATGAAGGTATTAAGTTTTCGACTGACTTTTTTGAAATTCAAACGGGAATTGGCAAAAAAAAGTACGGTCGTTCGTTTTTTATTAAACCTAGTGGGTATCCGCGAACGGTACGTATTAATTGGCTGGAGGGCCTATTTTTGGGAGATGACATGGATTGTTCCGTTCATATTGAACCGTTTGAAAGGACGGACGCGGTTAGGAAATTAAAAGATAAGATTGACCAATTAGAGGCCGTCATCATTTCCGCCCAAAAAAATGAAAATCATGCTCGTTTAGACGAGTCGCTTCAGAAACTTCGCGATACAAAAGGACTTCGCGACCAGATACGAAACAACGAGAACGGACTTTACTATGTCAGTATTTCTGCAACGATATACGCAGATACATTGAATGAGTTAAATGACAAAAGTGTTAGTATCGAAAGGTCGCTGGCTGCAGAGTCTATTGAACTTGTAAACAGCTTTGATCGACAAAAAGAGGGGTGGCTCTCAACATTACCTCTTGGTCAAAACTATTTAAATCGTTCGTACCGTAACCTTGATCGTATGGCACTAACAGCAATCTTCCCACACTCATCCTCTAAGTTAAATCACACTGGCGGAATGCCAATCGGTGTATATGGGAACGAATATATCTATTTTAACAACTTCGATTCAAAACTAAACAATTATAATGTTGGGATATTTGGTGAATCGGGTGCCGGTAAAGGCGTATTCGTTAAGCAACTCATTGGTCGCGGGGCTATGGATGGAATTGAAAAAACGGTCATCATGGACGTTGAGCCTGAGTATGTAGCCCTAACACATGCTCTTGGTGGTGTTGTTATTGAAATTCGAAGTGATCTGACAGCGCAAAACGTAAGTCGCATCAATCCCTTGGATATTTACGTAGAGAAAGAAATTGTCAATCGTTATACAGCTGATGAATATATCGTTGAGAAAGTAAACATCAACGAGAAAGTAAAAGAGGGCATTGAATTCTTTAAAGTTATGAAGGAGTCGGCGTCCCCGCAAAACGCACATTTAACGCCCCAGGAACTCGGCGCATTAGATGATATCCTTGGCGATGCATATCGCAAACGTAACATTACAGAAGAACCGGAATCATTGTATGAGCAATTAGAGTCGGTAGATGAAACCGGAAATATTGTATTTAAGAGAAAGTACATTAATATGCCACAGATATCCGATGTGAAAAATGAGATTGATAGAAGAATAGAAGATGGAGACCAAGGTTTAGATGATTTAAAACATGTTGTTGGCTTATTCGTTGAAGGGAAAGCGTTTGGAATGTTCGATTGTCAAACGCAAATTGTAAATACTACTGGTGTTTCGATTGATGACGCACCCATTGTTAATTTTGATATTAGTAGGCTGTCTAAAAATGGAATTGAACGTCCGCTTGCGCAACATGTCCTTATGACGTGGATTTGGAATCGTTTTATTTTAAATGATCCGAAACCTAAAAAACGTGTGATACAGGATGAGGCGTGGATGATGCTCGATTATCCTTCGATGATGACCTTTTTCAAAACCTTATCTGCACGAGGACGTAAGTGGAACGTTTCATTAACGCTCGTATCACAACGATATGAAATGTTTGACCGTTCGAAAGAAGCGCAGGATGTGGTTGCACAGTTAAATACAGTCGCATTTATGAAACAGTCGGATCAGGACATTGAACCTATCTTACGAACATTCCGATTTGCGGATGATGTAGGACAGATGATAAGAACCGCAGAAACAGGTGATGTCATATTGAAGGCCGGCAAAGAGATCGTTTCTTTTCAAAGTCAGCCAACGCCGTCTGAATGGGCATTTATCAATACGAATCAGAACGTGACAGCGGAATCCTTGATTGCAGGTAGGTGAGGGGAATGGGTAAGAAAATACTGTTTCTATTTGTTTTATGTTTTGTATCTATTTCTGGAGTCACCTTTGCGGCAGAAGAATCACCCTCTTTAAGTGGATTTACTTGTTCTAAAGGTGGTTTTTTCTCCGAAGAATTTAATGACGAAGTAGAACGATATAAAGAAGACGATGCGAATATGGCAGAAAAGTTCATGACGAGTCAATTGCAAAATCTCTGGAACATCGGGGATGTCAATGGCCTGTCTACTCTCGTGTTTGGTAACCCGTATTGTGTATGGGCAGATAATGCCTTTACAGATGAAAGCAAAATCGAGATGGCACCTGATGGTATTTTCACAGCTGTTGAGAGAGAAAAAATCATAAATCCGGTCTTGAAAATGTTTAGTGTTGTTTATGTAGCGCTCATGACACTTGCAATGATGATCTCAGGACTGAAGTTAGGTTTTAATTCAGTACGTGGGCGTGGTATTAGTGATTTTAGTGAAGACATGAGAATGTGGTTGCTATCAATATTCTTCATTGCTGGATACGGTATCATCACGAACATGATTTTTGAGTTAAATGCTGCCGTAGTACTTAGTTTTAAATCACTCTTAGAACAACAAGGTGCCAACCCTGAGTCGTTTTCTATTATGGCATCATGGCATGACCTTGTAGGTATAGGTAGTGGTGGAATTCCAATCTTAAGTCTACTTATTGTGGTACTTGCTGAATGGATTTTGGCGATTGTTTTAAATTTTGTCTATATAGCAAGAAAAGTAATTGTGTTAGTCCTTCTGATTCTTGGGTTTGTTGCGGGTTACAGTTTGTTATTCGCACGGACACGGGCGTTCTTTGGAACGTGGATGCGAGAATTACTTGGAAATGTATTTTTACAGAGTATCCATGCACTTCTCTTATTTGGAATGGCGATGTTTGCATCCCAAGGTGCATCGACGATCTATAAATTAGGCTTAATGATGATGTTTATCCCCTTAACGGGCATGATCAGCAAATGGCTAAAGATTGGTGATAGTTCATCCAAAATGGGTTCTGCGTTAACGATGGTCGGCTTAGGTGGTGTAATGTCTACGATGATGTTGACCAGCCAAGCAGGGAATCTTATGCGTGGTGGAAATATGAACGGGGGTAACAATTCTCTGTTATCAAGTAGCTCTGCAAGAAGTGATTCTGCTTTTGGTGGGACAAGTATAGCTGCAGCAGGTGGAGGTAATGATGCATCCATCACTTCTATCTCCACAAACGCTTCCGGAGCTAGTTCGGACAGTTGGATGAATTCGAAAAACACGTTATCGAATATCGGAGGTGCTATTTTCGGTACCGCCGGAATGGTAGCAGGACCTGGAGGTGCAATAGCGGCTGCTAAAGTTGGGAAATCTCTCACTTCGGCACTGGTTCAAGGTCCTCGAAATATGGTGTCAGGCGCTCAAAGTGCAATGAACATTTTGCAATCCGCAAAAGGGTATAACGATGGTGCTGGCAATACTGGATTTACATCCATGATGGGTAACCTCGGTGCACGTCGTGCCTATTTTGGCAATATGGGAGAAGCGCTTGGAGCGATGGTAGGTAAGGGCGGCGCAGGGCGGAACATTGGATTAGCAATGAGTGGTGTTTCAAGACAAAGACTTCTAGGGACTTCATTAGCAGATGGCGGTCGTGGAATGTTAACCGATTCATCTGGTAGTGTTCTGCCTACTACTATGGCGAGTTTGTCTAGACAGTACCCTGGTGCTAATATGCAATATGTTCAAACAAACCAAGGTTCATCTATGTGGGTGCAAACACCGAATCAAGACTGGCAACAAGTTGGACTTACAGGTGCGGCGGATCCGCTGATGAACAATGGTGAAGCACGTGTAATGGATTATCAACTTGCGCAAGCAAATACGTCTTACGAATTACAAGGTAATGGTTCCTATAGAGCAAGGATGAATGAACATCTATCAATGGATACTCAAAACCCCCTGTCAAGTGGAGGTAGCAGTATAAATAGTCCGATTACGAGTCCAATAGGTGGTAGCACTATTAATAGGCCAAGCGCTCCGTTTGTGCCATTAGCGTCAACAGCTATTCCAGGAATGAACACGCCGATTACGGCACCGTCTTTACATGGTAATTCAGCAGTGTCCCGTTTGAACTCGATTACAGGAAGCCCGCTTTCAAGTAATCCAATGGGAACACCGCAATCGAACTTGGGAAATTCAGTATCAAGGAATGGAATTCCAATTGCGGGTCTTCGTAGCAACGGTACAAGTGCTCCGATTGTGCCAATAGCATCAACAGCTATTCCAGGAATGAATACGCCGATTACGGCACCGTTTTTAAATGGTAATTCGAAAGTGTCCCGTTTGAATTCGATTTCAGGAAGTTCACTATCAAATGCTTCCTTACCGATAGGATCAGCACAGCCGAGTTCGGTAAATCCAATGTCAATGATTACACCGGGAACTGTAACGATGAACAGGAGTCCAATGCCTGCATCAGCTTTACAGACAGCAGCATCTGGAAGTATGGGTTCAATGAACAGAAGTCCGCTTTCAAATACTTCCTTACCGATAGGACCAGTACAGCCGAGTTCGGTAAATCCAGTGACAATGAATACACCGAGAACTGTAACGATGAACGGGCGTCCAATGCCTGCATCAGCTTTACAGACGGAAGCACTTGGAAATATGGGTTCAATAAACGGAAGTCCGCTTTCACGAACTGCCATGCCGATAGGGTCATCACAGCCGAATTCGGTAAGTCCAATAATGAATAGTCCGAGAAATGAACCGATACAAGGGAATCCAATGCACGGATCTCCGGCGGCAGCAACAAACATTATAGGTCCAGGTCAGCAGCCGAATATACCGCTGACAAACTCAAATCCTTTAACCGCAGCATCGGGTCTACCTGGTTCGACACCACATGTAATGCGTACTTCGAATGCATACACGGTAGGAGTTGGTGGGGATGGAACGATTACACAAAACACGCTTCGCACAGTTAATAATACGAACTCGGTAAGGCTGTCGGATACTGGTTTTAAAGCCGACCGAATTAATCCGGATGCATTTATTGCACATCATGTACCGGGCATGGATAACCGCACTTCGGGTGACCGTGTTGCAGATCAAGTTAATGGGGCACAAGAATCGGTTTCTCAATCAAAAGCAAAAGTGAAAAAGTCATGGTCTATGGCTGCTCGAGAAGGAAGTAAAGAAAGAAGTACTCGTATTAGTTGATGGGCGGGTGATGGTTTGAGAAAAGGTGTATTAATCCTTCTGCTCTTCTTTTTTCTCATCCCCTCTACATCGGTTTTTGCAGAGGTGAATACATCTGATAATAATTCTTGCTCTCCTGTTATGTCGGATGAAAAAAAAGATAGTGTTAAGAAGTTTTTAGATAAAGATGCGAGTTTACAAGAATCGTATGCGATCAATATAATCGAAACTTTCTGGAATGCGGTAGGTATTAATACGCTGGATACTTTAGTGTTCGGAAACCCCTATTGCATCTGGTTCGATAATGAACCGGAATTGATATTTGGTATGTTTCCTGCTGAACAAAAGGAAACAATGATAGACCCCATATTTTCACTTTTTACTGGCTTATATATGCTTGCTCTGATTATAGCGATCATGATTTCTTCGCTAAAAGTTGCATACGAACCACTTGGTACAAACAAGACAGAGTTCCGTGAAGATGTTTACATGTATATCGGCACGAGCGTCCTACTAGCGGGTTTTTGGCTCTTAGCTGAACAAATCTTTTCTATTAATTGGGGAATAGTTAGTGCGTTTCGCTCTATGCTTACTGCGCAAGGTATATCTCTAGGTGAACCACTGATTGTTGCGGCACAAGATGATTTTAACTTTACAGATATCATCATCATGCTTGCAGAGTGGTTTATCGTTTTGTTCCTGAATTTCGTCTATATGATGCGAACATTTATGATCACTATTTTATTAGGACTTGGCGGACTTGCCATATTGTCCTTGTTGTTTACGTCATCACGTTCTTATTTTGTCACGTGGATACAAGACTTCTTGGGTGCAATATTTATGCAATCCGTACATGCAATCTATTTATCGGTAGTTCTCCTGTTTGTTTCCACGCTTAATGGTGAGGCGGCAATATTCTTTAAATTGTTACTCCTAATAATGTTCATCCCTATGTCAACGATGGTAATGGGATGGTTAAATTTGTCCTCTGGAACGGTTTCTACAACGTTAGGAATGCAAGGAGTTAATTCCATTGCGTCTGCCGCACGCATGGCCAGGATGGGCAAGGGGAAGATGGGAAACAACAAGTTACCTAATAGTAAGGTTCCTGACTATGCCAACCTTAAAAAGACGCAACTCTCAACTACCGCTAATGGTGCAAACTCGAATGCTTGGGTTTTTGCTAAGTCGGTATTTTCGAAGTCAGGAATGGTGATTGGGGCGGCAGCAGGGAGTGTATTAGGACCGGGCGGAATCATGCTTGGTGCTGGGATGGGTGGAACAGCTGCAAGTGGTTTATTGCAAGGGTCACGAAATCTCGCAGGTGGTGTTAAAGGAATCACCGATACTATGAAATTGGCTAAAACGGATGGGATGAAAAATACATTAGGCAACCTACAAAGCAGGCGAGCCTTTTTTGGTAATCTAGGGGAGTCTACTGGATCAATGGTTGGTATAGGTGAGTTTGGTCGAAGTGTTGGACATGGACTAAGTGGTGTTTCAAGGCAACGTCTTTTCCATTCTGATGAAGCAGGCGGTTTCGCAGGTAAAACATTTGCTGATGTCGCAAAAGAACACCCAGGCGCTAAAGTGTCCTGGATGCAGACGAATGCTGGTAGTGGTTTTTATATGGAGGATAACGGAAAAATGCGTGCCATTTCCCCGCTTGGCGCTGCAGATCCTACGTTGGCAAAAGGAGAAACCCGTATGATGGATTATCAATTTAATCAGATGGGGTATCAACCGGATGCAAATCAACAGTATTCTTTGTCAGGCGGAGGCATTGAACCTATGACACGTCTTTCAGATCCTTATATCAAAGGAGCCGGGGGGCATTCGATTCAAGACCCACGTATGAAAGCAAACGAGATGTCGCCTGATAGTTATTTCAAAAATAGCATGGCAAATACGGAATCTAGGGGCCTTTCAGATCGGGTTGCTGACCGAGTTGCTCGTCATCAAGGGTTCGTGTGAAGCGGTGTTAGAAAGGGGGACATGCAGTGAAAAAGGATAGTCAGGATATTGGTAAAGGGATGTTAGATGGAATAGGAACTGCCGGTAAGACCGCGATGCGCGGTAGACGAGCGATGCAAATGGCTGGAGCTGGTGCAAAAATAGCGGCTAAGGCTTTACGCTTTCTTTTAACGAAAGTGATTGCGGTAATCGGAAAGTCTTTGTTAGCATTTTTGGGGCCAATCGGTGTTCTCGTCTTAACTATCATTATTTTACTACTATTAGTGGTTGATAGTATCAGCGTATTTGATATTTTCCAAAAATCTGCCCAACGTGAAAAAGTTGAAATACTATTTGATGAAACGGTATTAGATGTAATGAAGAGTCGAAATGAAGAAGGACCCGCGGAGATACGGGAGACGCTCCGGGGTACACATGTAGAATTTCCTTATCCGCCTATAAGTGAACAGTGGTTATATCAACTTGGCGAATCGATGAAAATTAGTCACGCTGTACCTTCTATGCATCATTACTATAAAAATCTCAAGAATGACAACTATAAGCCGTGGCATGGAAAATTTAAGGATAAAGATATAACGACTGACGCACAGCGAGAAAGTGTCCGTGTTGAGTTCGAGAAAATAATTTCGGATGATTTCGATTACTTTTTTGAGAGTGATGCCTATAGACCTTCATTTGTATGGGCTACTGCACCAGAAGAAAAGAAAGAAATTCATACGGTCACTGTCTGTACGGACGAGGAAGGAAATACAACAACTTCGGAATCCACAGAATTTGTACCATTACCAAGTAGAGAAATTGTTTCGAGTACGACATTACTTTACAACACGGCAACAATTCCTTATAAAGACCATGTAACAGAATGGAACGACGCAGGTTCTTCTAGCTCAGGGAATTGTTCGACTACAGTTCAAGACCGATATCATCTTTATATTGTAGATGATAATGCAATGCCTGTAATTGATTTCAGTCCGTTGGCTTTAGTTGAGTTTATGACCGTTACTGCTCCTGAAGGAGAACTAACGAAGTTAATTCGACCAGTGGACATTGAGTATGTCCTTGAACTTGCGAAAGAGGTCGATCCCGCATTTCCAGATGTAAAAATGGATTTTGCCGCCTTTATTAAATGTAGTAAGAAAAATGACATTCTTGTCTGTTTAGGCCAACTTGATATCACAGGTGATATTGGTTATGGAGGTACAGTAACAGGAATGTGGTATCCAGCGAACTACATGGCGATATACATGGCAGCGGGCGAGAAATACGGAGTAGATTGGTGGATATTAGCTTCTATTCATGGACAAGAAACAGGGTTTAGTAGTAATCCTGTAGCGACGGATCCCTCCAAAGGTTCTAAAGATAAAAATGGTAATTTCATAGGCGCAGTTGGGCACATGCAGTTTATGCCACTGACTTGGGTTGGCTGGGGAATCGCCAATGACCCCAACTTTGAAACGACTCGGCTAGGCAATATTGTGGGTAGTTTAGACGTTATCAAAGAACCGAAAAACATCGCAAAATACGGAGGATATGGAGTAGACGGGGATGGGGATGGTATTGCTGATCCGTGGAATCTGCAGGATGCGATTTTCTCGGCTGCAAACTATATAAGTTCTAATGGGTACAAACTAGGCAATGAAGAATCCATTCGTAAAGCGTTATTTCGATACAATATGGACCAGTCCTATGTGTCTCAGGTGTACAACCGTGGGAAGATGTTTGAAGGGAATATGGTAGATGGAGATGTCGGTTCTCAACGTCAAATGATTATAGATGCAGCCATGACATGGGTTGGGAACTCTCGATATGTTCTAGGAGGCGGACGGAGCGATAAAGATATTAGAAATAAAATTTGTGATTGTTCGTCGTTTGTTGTTTGGGCGTATGCCCAAGGGGGTTATGATTTAGGGAAACCTGTTAATACATCCACGCAAACTATCAAAACAAAAGGGCGTCGGGTAACTGTTAATGAAATGAAACCAGGAGATTTGCTTTTCTGGACAACTATGAGTTATGCAGATAGCCACGTAGGTATATATATCGGCTCTGGAAAATGGGTTGGCTGCAACACCTCTTCAGGTGTCGCCGTTACCAACGTCGACCATCCAGCGTATTGGAACTCTAAATTTAGTGGACATGTTCGGAGTATTATAGATTAAGATACTAGCGGCTTGGACATGGATGTTCAGGCCGCTAGTTTAAAAGCCCAGTGGTAATATGTCAAGCACCTAAAACATGAAAACTGGAAATTCATTGCGGTTTCTATACGCAAACTTCC
>NZ_JADPRX010000012.1:0-89113 GCF_017347125.1 Sporosarcina sp. E16_3 | reverse complement strand
GCTGGCGAAGCGGCGTTCTTTGCCGCACAGCCGGACCGACTTATGACCCGAGCCTCTAGGCGCTGGAGTCTGGACGTGAAATCACTATGTTGCAACTTATCCACAGTACGAGATTTTATGGTTTCCTAAGTAATAAATAAAGGGAGTGTTGAAATTATGAAATTCACTGACCGCATGCTAGAAAAGACATTACCAATCTGGAGGCAGAATCATAGCCATCCGTTCGTCCAAGGGATTGGCGATGGGACGCTTGATCCGGATAAATTCCGATTTTATATGGTACAGGATTACTTGTACTTGATTGATTATGCAAAACTGTTTGCAATTGGCGCTGTAAAAGCCAACGACTTGGAAACGATGGGCAAGTTCGCGACACTTCTCGACGGGACGCTAAACAAGGAGATGGCACTGCATCGTAGCTATGCTTTACGGTTTGGCATTTCTGAACAGGAACTAGAGGACGCAAAACCGTCTCCAATTGTACTTGCTTACACTCACTACATGTTGCATGTCTGTCAAAATGGAACCGTTGCCGAAGTTTTGGCTGCACTGCTTCCTTGTGCATGGAGTTACTGGGAAATTGGCAAGGAACTGAATGCCATTCCAGGAGCCGCAAATCACCCGTTATACGGAGACTGGATTCGTATGTATTCTTCTGATGAATTCGAGGAACTTGCTGGCTGGTGTATCGATTTAATGAACAAATCAGCAGAGGGTAAACCGGAGCATGAACTGTTAAAGCTCGAAGATATCTTCCTCAATACAACTCGCTATGAATACATGTTTTGGGATATGGCGAATACAAAACAAATGTGGCCTGGGGTTGAAATGGCAAATGCTAGCGTTTAACGATGTTTCATTCACGTACCAATCAGGCAATAGCATTCTCGATAATCTCTCATTCAACATCCATCCCGGAGAATTCATTTCAATAATCGGCGTGAGCGGTTCCGGTAAAAGCACAATTTTCCGGCTTGTAACAGGATTAGATGAGCCATCAAAGGGAACCATTTCTCTTGAGAGTAATCCAAACAGTCAGCGCCTTGGAAAGGTTGGTTACATGCCACAACTGGATCTGCTTTTACCCTGGAGGACCATTTTAGAAAATGCTTGTCTTCCGCTTGAAATAGCTGGGATAGATAAAAAAACTGCTAGGGAACAAGTCCGACCATTGTTACAGGAGTTCGGACTTGATGGGACAGAGGATAACTATCCCGGCGAACTTTCCGGCGGGATGAAGCAGCGCGTCGCTTTTTTGCGCGCTGTTCTTTCTGGGAATTCCCTGCTGTTATTGGATGAACCGTTTTCGGCACTCGACGCTATCACTCGACTGTCTATGCAAGAGTGGCTCATCAATCAATGGGAAAAGCGCAAATCAACTGTGCTATTCATCACACATGATGTAGAGGAAGCACTGTTCCTGTCAGACCGTATTTTTCTGTTACAAAACAAACCTGTCACTTCATTCGTAGAAATCGAAGTGCCTCTTGACAGGCCCCGGACAAGAAACGATTTACATCGCGCTGAAATACTCGAGCTAAAAGAACTACTTATCAACAAGCTTAGAAGTGAGGGTACACTGTGAAAAATGCGGCATCCTTAGTAATCATTGCAGGATTCCTAAGTATCTGGGAGTTGGGCGCACGCCTTTACGGTAAAGCATTCATTCTGCCTTCCCCTATTCAAATATTCATTCGTTTTTGGGAACTGAAGGAAGTATTGTTGTTGCAACATCTGCCGGTTACATTAATGACGATTGTTATTGGCCTAGTCATTTCAATCATTTCAGGTACAGCAATTGCGGTACTGATGTCTTCTCGTCCAGGCGTACGAAAAGCACTCTACCCCATTCTCATTGCATCTCAGATGATTCCTATTATTGCGCTTGCCCCTATTTTCGTACTGTGGTTTGGCTACACAATTTGGAGCAAAGTTGCGGTCACCGTACTAATCACATTTTTCCCGATAACAGTGAATACATTCGATGGTTTATCGTCGGGAAAAAAAGACATGCAAGAGCTCTTTTTGACGATGGGTGCTTCAAAAAAGGATATTTTCTATAAGTATTCCGTACCAACTGCTCTCCCCCATTTCTTTTCTGGCATGAAAGTCGCTGTGACACTAAGCGTGATTGGTGCGGCAATCGGAGAATGGCTCGGAGCGCAGGCTGGCCTTGGTTATTTCAGCAGACGTATGATGACGCAATTCGATGGTGCAGCTGTTTTCGCACCCATTTTTGTACTGAGTACCGTCGGAATCGTTCTATTCATCTGCGTGACCGTCATTGAAAATCAAACATTAAAATGGAGGGATAAGAATTGAAGAAAATCACATTATCACTAACAAGTATCGCGCTAATCCTATTGCTCAGCGCATGCAATAATAAGGAAGAAACGAAGAACGTAAGTATCATGCTCGATTGGTATCCGAATGCGGTACATAGCTTCCTTTATGTTGCGGAGGAAAAAGGCTATTTCAAAGATGAGGGTATTGAACTGGATATCAAGTTCCCTGCAAGTCCGACTGACCCCATTAATCTTGCGGCAGCTGGGAAAGTTACAATGGGTATCACCTATCAGCCTGACGTTATCATTGCAAAGTCTGAGCAGAATGTTGGCATCAAATCCGTCGGTGCACTTGTCCAGTCACCTTTGAATCATGTTGCTTTTTTAAAAAGCAGTGGCATTACGACACCAAAAGATTTGGAGGGAAAAACGGTTGGTTATACAGGCAATCCATTAAACGAAGCCATGCTTAAGACCATGATGATAGCGAATGGTGGAGATTACAGTAAAGTGAATATGGTAGACGTTGGATTTGAGTTGAATTCATCCCTTATTTCTAACAAAACAGATGCTGTCATTGGTGCTTATATTAACCACGAAGTACCGCTTCTTGAATACGAAGGCTACCCTACTGGCTATATTGATCCAACTGAATATGGTGTCCCTTCTTTTTATGAGCTTGTTGTTGTCACGAGTGATGAAACGTGGGAAAAGGAACGGAAGAATATTGAGGCCTTCTGGCGTGCAGTAGGGAAGGCATTTGTCGATATAGAAAGTTCTCCTGACGAAGCAATTTCTATCTTACTAAAAAACCAAAATGAAGCCAACTTCCCTCTTATTGAGGATGTTGAAAAAGAATCGCTAGCTATTCTTCTTCCAAAAATGAAAGCACAGAACAAGTTCGGTGATCAGGATGTGAAAAACTGGGAAGCGACCGCGAACTGGATGTTGAATGAAGGTTTGTTAACGGAAGAACCTGATTTGAATGGTATTTTTGTTAATATGGACTAACAAAAGTCATCCTTGTTACTACCTTGGTACATCAGGTTCGTTCAGAAAGAGCAACCGCTAAGGAATTCTTAATGCCATTTAGAACCCCTTAGGGCCAAAGGTAAACCTTCCCCTTATTATACAATCTAAAACGGTCAGCCTCCTTTCTAATAGGAAGCTGACCGTTGGTTTGTTCATTATTTACTTAATCCTTCATAGATCATATCTGCATTCCACTTTAACATCTTCAGATAAGTATCACCGTCTGCTCCCGGTTTCCCTAGGGAATCAGTGAAAATTTTTCCTGCAATTGGTACTTTTGTTTCTCTTGATACCATTTCCATACTTCTTGGATCAACACTTGTTTCGAGGAATAGGGCAGGAACTTTTTCATCTAAAACTGTAGAAACAATACTTTTTATTTGATCTGGAGTTCCTTCATTATGCGAATTGATTTCCCAGATATATGCTGCTTGGAAATCATATGCCGATGAGAAGTATTTAAATGCGCCTTCACTTGTTACTAAAATTCTTTTTTCCTTTGGTATACTATCCATCTTTTCCTTAATTTCCGTATGCACTGCTTCTATTTCCTTAATATACTTTTCTGCATTTGTATCATAGGTTTCTGAATGGGTAGGATCTACTTTTTTTAACGCATCACGAACATTTTCGGTATAGATAATTCCATTTCTAGCATCTAGCCATGCATGTGGGTCTTCTTCCCCCCTGTGATCTTCTGAGTTCAGTAGCATAGGTTTAACACCTTCACTTGCCTGATACACATGGGCATCATCCCCAGATTTCCCAGCGGTTTCAATCATTTTATTAAACCAAGAGTTTCCTTCTTCCAGATTAAGCCCATTATAAAATACAACATCTGCATCAGTTGTTAATACAACATCTTGAGGCAATGGATCATATTGATGTGGATCAGATCCAATTGGCGCTAAACTATGAATATCTACTAAATCTCCACCAACGTTTTTCACAATATCGTAGACAATTGAATACGTTGTCACTACTTTTACCTTATCTTTACTTTGTTCCGATAGCGCTTCATTTGTAGCAGTGCCTTTATTACATGCACCCAATACAAACGCCATGATGAAAACGGAAAAAAGTATGCTTAATTTCTTCATTTATTATTCCCCCACTATTTTCTTTATTTATGACACACGAATCTTTTGTTTTCTAACTTTCATTGACCGCCATAAAACCCCTTGTTTCGGTGAAAAAATAAACGTCAAAATAAATAGAGCTGTCGCTACAAGAACAATTGTAGCTCCTGAAGCCAGATTAAAAGTGAAACTCAAATACAAGCCAACGATTGCCGAAATCGCCCCAAATAACATCGCTAAAAATATCATAATGGATAAGCGATTTGTTAATAAGTAGGCAGTCGATGCGGGTGTAATTAACATCGCTACAACTAAAATGATACCTACTGTTTGCAAAGATGCAACGGTGACTAATGTGAGCAATGTCATTAGGAAATAATGAATCATTTTATTAGGCAAACCGTATGCTTCAGCCATTATTGGATCAAATGAACTGACGAGTAGCTCTTTATAAAAGAGGTACACACTTACTAAAACAACCAATCCGATGATCAACGTCATCCACATATCCGATGGTCTTACAGCCAATACATTCCCAAACAGGATATGATACAAGTCTGAACTACTCTTCAGAAATGTTATGAGAATAATACCTACAGCAAATGCGGCAGTAAACATGATCCCTATAGATGAATCATTTTTAACACGGCTGTTTTGAGTAATATACCCAATGCCTACAGCTGTCAAAATACCTGTTACAACCGCACCTATAAAGAAATTAATACCTAACATAAAGGATAGGGCTACACCTGGCAACACTGCATGTGATATAGCATCTCCCATTAACGCCATTCCTCTTAAAATGATGAAACAGCCAATTACTCCGCTTATTATGCCAACCATTACTGAAGTAATTAGTGCTTTCTGGAGAAATTCATACTGGATGATTGCTTCTATAAAATTCATCATGTCGGCATCACCATGTCTTCCAAGAAGGATAACTGTCCGCCATAGGCTTTTGCTATAGTCTTAGGAATAAATACATCCCGTACTGGCCCATAGGCAATTAATTCTTTATTTAGCAATAAAACCTCATCAAAATACTTTTCCGCCTTGCTTAAGTCATGGTGAACAACGATAATCGTCTTACCTTCACTTCTCAATTCTTTCAATATTTTGATAATCATCTCTTCACTCGTAGCATCGATACCAACAAATGGTTCATCCAATAAGAACAAATCTACTTTTTGCGCAAGGGCACGTGCCAAAAATACACGTTGCTGTTGTCCCCCCGATAACTCACCAATTTGTCGATCTTTAAATGACAACATATCCACTTTCGCCAAACATTCCAACGCCCATTCCTTTTCTTTTCGGCCAGGTCTTTTCAATATACCCAGCGAAGGATAAGTTCCAATAAGAACTGTATCTTTTACGGTGATAGGAAAATCCCAATCAATTGTTGCACGTTGTGGTACATAAGCCGTTTTTTTTCTATTTTCTTTGATTTGTTTATTAAAAATTGAAATCTCGCCTTTATCCGTTTGAACCAATCCAAGCATCGCTTTCATCAACGTTGATTTTCCTGCGCCATTCGGCCCTATAATACCTACAAGTTTCCCTTTGGTAATTTCAAAGTCAATATTATTCAATACATTTTGTCCGTCATAAGAAACGTATAAATGGCGGATTTGTATACTATTTTTCATTCAATCACTTCCTAGTTTTTAGTTTGTATAACCGTAGTGTATGCGCGTATGTTTCCTTAGTGCAACTTTATAGTCAAAAAAATAAAATTCTTACACACGTTTCTTTCCCTTGGGAAACTTTAATAACAAAAAAATATCATTACTCTAAATTTCTTTTGTTGCACGAGGGAAACTTAATATACTCTGATTATAAAAGAAGGTTCTGAAAAAGTAAAGAGAAATAGAGCAATCCTTAAAAATTAAGAACTGCCCTTTCTAATTTACCCCTTATAGATCAGCCAATGCAATGATTTCACCGGATACGGCATCGACCGCCATCTCCGAATCAGGCAAGCCACATAAGACATACTTTTCCGTCGTTTGATCATATACGTAAACAGGATCCATAGTTATATAGGAAATCATTTTCTCGTATGCTTCTTCATGTGATACAGTAGCTTGTTCTGCTAGTGTAAATGAATCAAAAACTTCAAGCATCCCTTCATTATCCATCATATTTACAAATTTCATCGAATCCCGGTCTATTAGAATGACAATCTTACGACTAAATAATTCTACATTCTCATTTTGTAAAAAACAAAATCCTTCTATATAGTTTTCCAACACCCGAAGCTTGTCTAACTTCCATATGCCACTTTCTGCCGGATACTCCGTTCGCATAGTATCCAGTATGATTTGTTTACACTGCTCAATTTGATCATCTGTAAGCACAAGAGGATTGGAAAAACTTTCCGATTCAAATGCTTCCTTAAAGGTTGACGGGGTCACATGAAGGTATTTCCGTTCAAGATGTCCTTTTAACGACACGTTCCATTCTAAAACAGTTCCCAACTTTATTTCAGAACGCTCTTCCTCTAAAAATGGGATAAGTCTATTCCCATCATTCATGATAAACACTTCATTCATCGCATAAGCTGGTACAAACTTTTTTTGCGATTCGGATGGGAAATTGATAAGCTGAAGATGCTCTTTCACGATGGGTTCAATTTCTTCCAACGTCAAAGTGAATGCTGATTTTGCAACTAGCTCCATCTGCGGCGGACTTCCATATGTTGTGTAAAACGTTAGTTTTCCCTCGTTATCGAACTTCACTTCAATTTGAAAGCTAGGTGAAATTTGGACGCCATCTACATTCGTCTCATAAACATACTCATCTTCTGCTGCTCTTTTCAGAGTGAAATCTACTCCATATACTAGATCTGTTTGTTGTTCAACCCAAGATACCACCTCTTCAGGGGTTTTCTCTTTAAATAATGTAATCGTTGAATCTGACTCGCCATGGACAAAAATGACACTCTCAAATTTCCCACTTTGAATATTATATTCAATAATTGCTGTGCCTTCAGGATTCTCATCCTCTTCTATCAATCCCTTTAAATTTTTAGGGAACCATTCCATCGTCAATTGATAATACACACTTTGCATAGTATCCTTTTGCTTATAAAATGAGTGTCTTCCTAACAAATAATTTTCAAGACCGAACTCCTCTTGCGTGCGGTTTACAATTGCCTGCAATCTACTATCCATAACTTCACCCTATTCCAATGTAGTCAAAATAAAAAGCTGATTGCATTAAGCAGTCAGCTCTTTATTTCATTCAAAAAATACTTTATCAAGGTTATATTTCGCACGTTGTGTATTAATGATATACGTTTCATAAATTTCGCGTTCCATTGGGTCTTCGACAACGATAATCGCAATTTCATGCACTTCGTTACGATGATTTTTGATTGGAGAGACCGTGTCTTCAAAATGCTTCTTGACACGTTGGCGCAGTTTACGTGCTTTCCCAGCAAACAGCAATTCATCTTTGTTGTTATAAAACAAAATGATACCGCCTTTATCACGAGGAATCTCATGTAAATCAATAAAGCCGTAAATCGGTTTTATCGGTGCAACATCGGCACCCATTTCTTGTTTGCGTTGTACAATCGTTACATCCGGATTTGGTATAGTAATTGTGATCAATTAAACGTCACGTCCTCTTCTGTTATGAACTTAAATTCTACCATAAAACGACCCAAAAAGCGAAGAATGGTGTCATTTTATTCCGTTAGCCATCAGTGCTGAAGAAAGCGGACTCATTCAAAAAGGACTTGGTGTGGCGGGCATTTTACAAGTCCTGATAATTTCGTTATCCAACCTTATTGACTTTCCATTCATAATCATGTAAATTATACAATAATAAAGATGCACGTTGAAGAGTATAGTAAAGTGAGTAAATTCCGTCCTTTTCAATCGATTAATGATTGATTTGGATGGAATTTTTTTATTTCTTATTATCATAGACTATATAAATGAGGAGTGGATTTATAATGACAACAGGTTTATTAGTTTTTCAATCAGATTTTGGAAAAAGTGATGGCGCAGTGAGTGCAATGCATGGCGTAGCAAACTCCGTTCAACGTGGAATCCCGATTTTTGAAATCACGCATCTAATTCCCCAATACAATATTTGGGAAGCTTCCTACCGTTTATTACAGTCCATCAATTATTGGCCAAGTGAAACGGTATTTGTATCGATTGTCGACCCAGGTGTAGGATCGAATCGGCGTGCGATTGTCGCGAAGACTGCGAATGACCACTATATTATTACCCCAGATAACGGGACCTTAACACATGTATTGCAATTCATCAAAATAACGGAGATCCGGGAAATCGATGAATCGAAAAACAGACTCCCTAACTCAGGTGAATCGCACACCTTCCATGGACGGGATATATTCGCATACACAGGTGCACGGCTGGCTGCTGGTATTATCCAATTTGAAGATATCGGTGCATCAGTTGATCCATCGACAGTTATTGCACTCCCCTTGAAATTGTCCACCATTGTGGATGAAACAATTACAGGTATAGTCGATATTATCGACCGCCCCTTCGGCAATCTGTGGACGAATATTAGCCGGAGTCAATTTAAGAAAATCGTAGAACAGCATGGCGATTCGATAGAAGTTTCAATAACGACAGATGGCCGTACTATTTACAACAACATAATGACTTTTGGCCGATCATTTGCAGACTTGCATATCGGCGAGCCACTCGTTTATGTGAACTCACTCGATAACATCGGTATTGCCATCAATCAGGGATCGTTTGCAGATGCCTATCGTGTAGGCACGGGAACAAACTGGGAAATCGTTATTCGCAAGGCACCTAGAATTGTCTATGAATAACAACAGCACAGCAATCAAAAAGAGCTAACGTGGAATTCTTCATTCCCTCGTTAGCTCTTTCCACTATACCAATCGTTTGTCAACTTCTTCAGCATCGAATTTAACACCAAGCAGTGTATTCATTTTTGTTTTTGCTTTGTTTTTTATATCGTCATCAATATGAGAAATCACTTTGAATACGGCCCCCGCTATGACGCCGGCATCATCCACCAGTCCAACTACTGGTATGAAGTCTGGAATGAGATCGAGTGGAAATATCAGATAGCTAAGTGCACCGACAATAATCATTTTTGTCGATTTGGGAACCTTTGGGCTTTTTGCAACATAAAAAAGGAGCAGGCTATAGTAGACTGTTGTCTTCCCCGCCCGTTTCCCATATTTCATCATTTTGCCCCAAAACTTTTCGTCTGAATAATGGTTTTCTGTTCCCTGCATTCTGGACTCAGGGTCAAAGTTTTTCAATTTGTCTTCAAATTCATTCTTTTTTTTCGTCATATTAAAACCTCCCAATTTAGTGCTCGTGCCATTAATTCTACACGGAACGACGCTATGTGTCATTCGATAGCTCTAGAGCCCTGCCGGTAGGTTTTTATATACATCGTTGATACATCAACATTTATATAGGTAATTGGATGTATGAATAACAATATAAACAGCGAAGGCGCTTTTCAAGGGGTAGCCGCTGTGGATTCAATGAAGTTCTTTATTTCAATCTATATGCGGCTATAATTTTCGTATCAGAAAGGTATTATTTCACGTCTGTCGATTAACCGGTAGTTACCATTAACTAACTTAATCACCTACTGGACGCTATGTGTATAGTTGATTTTGGATTACTTTGGATTGAATGACTACGATTACGATTACCGAGATGTCTGGATGTGTAGGGATTCGACTTCGTCGTATCCCTACACATCTTTTCGGTAATCCTATGGTTGTCATTCATCCGTCGCTCTCCAAAGACATACATACACAGAGTGCTGAATTTTTTCGGGACGAAAGAATAACTGACTTCTTACCTGGAGAAAAGCCGCCAAAGATACAATTTTGGCGGCTGATGCTTTCCTTATGGTTTTTTCTTTTTTATTTTAAAGAAGTGTCACTTTCTATAGGGCATCAGATGATTAGATATATACTTTTTGCTAAAAGTAAGCAAGGAACACATTGTACAACGTGCAAGAGTGCCCGAAATTGTATCTTCGGGCACTTACACTCCCTATAGGGTGGCATCTACTCTTTTCTTCAAAAACAACTTCATTTTCCACTTGAATAGTGTAGGATCGCGACAGGCAACAATTCGCAATAGTATTACTGAAAAAGGTGTGGCTAGAAGTGACGGAGTCACTTCTAGCCACACTAGGACCCCTTAGTAAATCTGTCATGAATAGTTAGCCGTAAGCGGGCCGAAAATAGTCAAGTGAAAATAAAGGTCATCAAGCCCATCTCACCAGTACTTTATGTAAATGAATGGTTAATCAACTGACGTGGTATTATTTTATTCTTACTACCCATTATTTCGACTTTTCAAGCTCAATTGCACATATGATGTACTACTCTATTGAGAAGGAAAGGACGTCCCCAGTGGATTTACCAGTGTCGATCACAACAAAAAGACTGCCCCATGCCTCGAAAGATGTTAAAGTGTATTACCCTGTCGTTACCCAGTTACCAAATCCCAATGTGCAAAGTACGATTAATCATGCCATCATAACAGCCTTGAACAAAATTCTAGTCGAGCAAAGTTTTTACGATAAAGACCTCGTGGAATTATTTGCTAATTATGAGTTAAAAAACAATCAACGCGGCATCCTTAGTTTAAATCTAATCGTATATTCATTTACAGGCGGTGCAAACGGGTTAACTATCAGTAAATCGCTGACCTTTGATACGAAAACTGGAAAACAATATGAACTGAAGGATTTATTCAAAACTGGAAGCGATTACGAGAAGATGTTGTCGGATATAATTAGAAAACGAATCAAAGACTGGAATATCCAGTTGTCGGACCCACCATTCAAAGGAATCCGCAGTGATCAGGATTTCTATATTGCAGATACATCTCTGGTTATCTACTTCCAACAAATCGAAATTACGCCACACTATTGGGGCTTTCCTTATTTCCCTATTCCAATCCTAGATTTAGCGGATATTATAAAACCCGATGGTCCACTTGATCGGATGATGGCATTCACTTGATTATTCATCACCAAACCTCAAAGTTAAGCCTACTGTTGAAACTTCGACTCTGTTTCAGCAATAGGATTTTCAATTTTTCATTATAATTAATACCACCAAAAATCCAATTAATACGACGTTGAAATAAATTTAAAAAACTTTACTTTTAAAATAAACAAAAGAATGGTTATTTTATATTCTTCGCCGACAGGCCGTAATTGAAAGCAAGTTTACATTACCCCGATGCATAAAACCTTAATTACAGTGATGTATAAATGTTTTTCCGCCTTATTTTCAAAACTCACGAAATATTCCCCAGGAAATATAGAACTTCACACTAAAACTAGACCTAGCCACTAAATCGTTTAAAATGTTAACTTTTTAATCACACAAATGTAAATCGAGCACGTATAAAATTATCCTTTATTAATTAAACCGCATTTACATCACCTTATTACTAATGTGAATATTGATCATATGAAGCAATCTTTGAAAAATGATATACTAATTGTAACTACATAATGAGGTGAGCATCCATGACGAACAAAAAGTATGAAGAACTAATCCCAAACCGTATCTTTATTGGCGGTGTAGATGCAATTGATGATCTTCTAACCAATGAAAACATCGATGTGATTTATGATTTACGGGCAGAAGTGACAGGTGCACTTTCAAGTGATAAAAGTGTACATCAGCCTATAGTGGATGATGCCAAGCAACAAGATGAGTCCATACAAGCTGCAGTTAAAAAAGTAATCGATTCATATAAAGAGGGAAAGAATGTCTACTTTCACTGCAATACCGGCCGAGGTAGAGCGGGAACCATTGCTATTGCAACATTAATGGAACTAGGACTAGCTGATTCCATTGATGAAGCGGAGCAACAAGCGAAATTAATACAACCCGCTATCAATGTAAAACTTCAATTTAAAGATGCACTGAAACGAATTTACGAAATTTAATTAAGCGCTAATCCAAGCAGAACTTACAAAAAAACAGGCAAACCCCTCTAATTGGGATTGCCTGTTTTTTCACATTGAGATATTCTGTGGACCTTTCCATTTCATCGAGACAAAAATTGTAATAACAAGAATGATTAATCCAAGAATGAACGGAAAAATAATATTTACGTCAAACAGAATGCCTGCAAGAAGTGGACCAAGGACGTTGCCAATGCTCATATATGCATTATTCATACCCATCGCAAATCCTTGCTCGTTCCCCGCTAACTTCGAAATGAGCGTTGTCAGTACTGGTCTCAGTATTGAGGTCGATAGGAAGATAATCATTGTAACACCGAAAAACATAATATAACTTGGTACAAAGATGGACAGTAAAAATCCAAGTGCTGCAAGCGCAAGGAAAATGTTTAATACGGCCACTTCACCAAATTTGCGAACAATCCACTCAACAGCAAAAAGTTGAATGATTACACTGATGATACCTGTTGACGTCACTAATATAGCAATGTCTTTCGGAGTGGCTTCGAACACATTATCTACAAAAAGTCCAAGAACTGATTCATACGCCATTAACCCAAAGCTCATGACAAGTGTTATAACTAAAGGGATAAAGTATGGTTTTTTAAATGACTGTGCAATTTCTTTTACCATTGGCTCAGGCTTTTCATTAGATACTTCGACTTTCGTATCCATGCTTTCCTCCAACATGAATGCTGAGAAAGCAACAGCTGCAAGCCCTACCAATGCTGAAATGAGCAATGGCATTTTCAAACCGAAATCAGCTAAGAATCCTCCGATTCCTGGTCCAATAACAATCCCAAGTGACATTGAAGCGGAAATGAAGCTGTTTCCTTTGGCACGTTGATCCATTGTCGTAATATCTGCCACATAAGCAAAAATCGCAGGGATCAATAGTGCTGCCCCAACGCCGCCAATTACACGTGAAAGATATAAAACTCCAATTGAATCTGAAAAGTAGAAAACAAACATTGATAGAGCCAAACCGCTAAGCCCTGAAATAATCATTATTCTACGTCCATAGCGATCTGTCCATTTCCCTGCTATTGGCGACATAATAAGCTGTGCTCCCGCAAATATGGCAATCATCAAGCCTGCTGCCATCCCACCTTGACCAATTGACAATAGATAGGCCGGTAAAATAGGGATTATTATTCCAAAACTTCCTACCGCAATAAACATATTTATCATTAATACTAGCATTTTCTTCCTTTGGTTTTTCGACAACTTTTACAACCTACTTTCAAATTTAAACCGACTTCATATTATAATATGGAATGAATGTAAAAGCCAATTGGAAAAACCATTTATTTTCACAGTACACTTATTCGAACAACTGAATCTTCAAATCCATACCGTAACAATGGACAAGCATTGAATGCAACTGCCCCCTATGATGGTACAGATGGGCCACTATTTCTAAAAGCCATTCAAATCGCGAATACGTTGTTCCCCAATAAGAAGTCATTTCCTCATGTAATTCTTCCTTACTAAACTCCATAAACCTCTCTTCCATAAAAGCGTAATTACTTAACAACGCCTCTTTAATTTCTATTTTCGAAGTCAATGAAACCGTTGAATAATATGTAATCATTTCCTCATGATTCCTACCATCAGAGATATAATAATCCGCTCTACAAATTGTCGCTATATGTCCTAATAACTCTCCAATCGAATGCTTATTGGCTGTAGGTCTTTGTTGTAAATCATGTTCATCCAAGCCATCCACTAGTTCAACGAGGGAATCGACCGCAATCCTTATCTGATGCAATGTGTGATTACAATAACTATTCATTTCTCCTCCTTAAGAAGCGGTTTCTGCTGTTATTTTTTGATCGCGCGGAAGCGCCAATCCTACAAGTCCAATAATAGGGAGGAATGAAACAATGATCATCGTCGGGTAAATCCCGATACTATCCATCATTATTCCGATGACAACCGAACCGATTGCTCCCATACCAAATGCCAGGCCAACAGTCAGCCCTGCCATCGTCCCAATTTTGCTTGGTACTAGTTCTTGAGCATAAACAACCGTCACCGAAAAGCTTAGCATAATGAAAAAACCAATTAACATCAGTAACACTGCTACAGCCCATAATGGAGCGTATGGGAGCAGTAGGCATAACGGTATCGGCACTGCGAGCGACAGAACAATTATGTTTTTTCTTCCAATCTTGTCTGCCATCGGTCCGCCAAAAAATGTGCCCACTGCACCAAGTGCAAGAAACAGGAATATATAGAGTAGTCCTTCTTTATCTGATATGTTATATTTCTCCACCAAGTGAAAGATGAAAAAGCTTGTAATATTCGTAACGTAAAATGAACGTGCGAAGATGATGACAAGAAGTAAGCCTAGTGCTATCCCTATTTTCCTTTTCGTCAAATTACCAATAGAAGATAGTAGTACTTTTTTTCGATTGTTTAATTTCTCCTGTTCCAACTGCTTTTTATACCAGGCAGATATTTTCATCAAAATAAAAATACCAAGTGCCGCGACAAGTAAGAATAACGCTGCCGATTTTTGGCCATAAGGAACTAATATGTACGCCCCAATCAACGGAGCAAGTGCCTGACCAGAGTTTCCACCTACTTGATAGATGGACTGGGAAAGCCCCCGCTTCGATCCAGCAGCCATAAATGAAACTCGTGATCCTTCTGGATGAAAAACAGCGGAACCAAATCCAAGCAACATGACAGATACAATTAGTAGCCAATAGCTCGGTGCAAAAGCGAGTCCTCCTATGCCAACAAGCGAAAACACCATTCCAAAAGGAAGTGCATAAGGTTTTGGCTTTCGATCGCTTAAATACCCGATAACCGGTTGCAACACAGATGCAACCATATTCAAAGCGAAGAAAATGAACCCAAGTTGAGTAAAGCTGAATCCCCTATCCCTTACAAGAACCGGAAACATTGCAGGAATGACAGATTGAAGCGTATCATTCAACAAATGGACGCCGCCAATTGCAAACATGATTGGATAAACGGGGTTTCCTAATGCGGATGAAATTTTTTCTTCGGCCATTTGATTTCCGCTCCCTTTTTTTGACGTTGATAACTTAATAGGCTAAGTATATCAAAGACTATGAATAACCGGATGTTTAATAAAGCAAAAAAATGATTTAGCCTATCTATGTCGATATACTTAATTCAGAATCGTGTTTCTATACTTTTTAGACAGGTTTTTTAATGGACCCATTGTCCCTAATTTATTGGAACTGACAAATTCAAACTAAAGAAATGAGGAAGTGGGATGGAAATGAAAAAAGTTCGATATGTGACTTAGAAACTGGTATATGCGGAACCGGGGGCGACACTGAAATGAAATTTATCGATCTCTCTACACCTCAAAAGAAGGTTAACTTATATAGTAAAGAAAAAGAAGAGGATATATCCGTGAGTGAACAATTCTCCAATATTGATTAAGAAACAAATGAAGTTCTTGACAATAAATAGATTACGATTATTGGTTAAGGCTAAATGATGGCAATTAGGACATTCAAGTCTCGTCGTGCCACCGTTTTTCATTTCACGCAACACAACGTTTCTAATAACTCTGATTAATGTATACTAGAGTTTATCATACAAATGCGGGGGGATTTTACGTGAAGATATTAATCGTCGGGGCGGGAGCAATCGGAGGTTATTTCGGGGGAAGATTAATAGAAAAAGGGGAGAACGTTACTTTTCTTGTCCGGGCAAAGCGTAAAGAAGCGCTTGAAAAATCCGGCTTAACTATTGAAAGTGTTAACGGTAATATGAAGTTCATTCCCAAACTGATCACGTTAAACGACATTGGGGAGAAATTTGATGTAGTCATCATTTCAACGAAGTCCTATCATCTTACACAAGCAATTGATGATGTCAGTCTATTTGTTAAAGAGGACACGATTATTCTGCCACTTTTGAATGGTATCGGCCATCTTGACCAATTAGTCGATGCTTTTGGTGAACATGCAGTTATAGGGGGCCTGTGCTTTATCGAGACAACACTTGACGAACACGGGACCATCCTTCAAAAAAGCCCACTCCACCAACTTGTTTACGGCGAAAGATCCGGTGAAATCACACCCCGGATCGAAAAATTAAAATCGGTTTTTAATGGAGCAAACGCTTCATTTGACCTAAGTAAACAAATCACTCAAGAAATGTGGCACAAATATTTGTTCATTACAGTAATGTCTGGTGTCACTTCAATTATGGGATCCTCTATTGGACCTATCATGGAACTTGAATCCGGGCGTAATACGATTGCCTCACTTTTGGAAGAACTCGGCACAGTAATGAAAAAGATCGGTGTACCTATACAAGATACAATTACGAGAGACCTATTCACTAAAATAAGTACTATGCCGTATGACATGAAATCATCGATGCAACGAGACATGGAAAAATCCCTTCCATTAGAAGCTGATCATCTGCAAGGTTTATTATTGCAACATGCAAAAACGCATGGCATTCCCACCCCGACACTGGAAACAATTTATACCAAACTAAAGATTTACGAAAAACAAGACTGACAAAAACAAGACCGAGTGAGGTACACTTGGTCTTGTTTCCCTGTTAGCTTTTTTAGTCTCAATGATTCAATTTGTTAATCTGTATGCCCCCACTCTCCTTATTGAGATTCTCCGTGACATTTCGGAGTTTCGATGTAATACTTTTAAACTTCATAATTATTCTTCAAGTCATTTCTTACTATCAATACGGGCGCTATCCCTACACTTTTACATTTATATCTTTTCCAGATACCGATACAATCAAACTCGTTGTGAGCCCGACAATGAACACCGTCGTAAACGACAAAACCAAATTAACGGAAGGGATCAATAAGCTTCCCATTGAAACAATCAGTACATCGATACAAAAAATCACAAAACCTGTATTAATGCCTAGTTTTCTAGCGATCATTTGTGCAAGTAAATCGGTTCCCCCAATACTAATGTCTTGACGAAGCATGATGCCGACTCCTATACCAATAAATATTCCGCCACATATTGCGCTCATTAGAGGACCAGTCACCAATTCCCTTCCAATCACATTCAGTGGATATAACAAATCTATAATTAGGGATGAAAACAACATGCCGTGGATTCCGTTATAAAAGAATGAACGGTAATACTTCCAAGCCAACATAAAAATCGGAATGCCTACGATAAGAAATGTTAGCCCTACTTTGACACCCATCGAATAATGGATAATTAGACTAATACCAATCGCACCACCATCCAACAACTCGAATGGAACAAGAAATGCATTCACACCAATTGCGATTAATATACTTCCCATAAATATCGTCAATGCCTTTTGCAATATGTACACAAGACCCCACCTATTTCACTTACTTTATTGATGTATATGTTTGTCTCCGGCATTTCTTCACTCATTCACGACATTCATTTTCAAAATAAACTAAAACAGGAATTAATTCCTTCGATATTGAGCAGAGTGGGATGAGATACCCTATTCAAGATGAATTTCATTAAAGAGGAGGTTTTTATTTGCCTGAAAGTTCAACCACTAACAACTCGAATGATGAACAAGAAGACACATTGACGAATAGACAGGGACATCCTATTACAAACAACCAGAACCTAAGGACAGTCGGCAATCGAGGTCCTGCTGTTTTAGAAAACTATGATTTTCTAGAAAAAATCAGCCACTTCGACAGAGAACGAATTCCTGAACGTGTTGTCCATGCGCGTGGTGCCGGCGCGCACGGCTATTTCGAAGCTTACGGAACAGCTGGTGACGAACCTGTGTCGAAGTATACACGCGCAAAACTATTTCAGGTGAAAGGCAAACAGACGCCTGTATTCGTCCGCTTTTCATCCGTTATTCATGGTGGTCACTCACCTGAAACACTCCGTGACCCCCGTGGATTTGCTGTTAAGTTTTATACAGAGGATGGGAACTGGGACCTTGTCGGAAACAACTTGAAAATTTTCTTTATCCGTGATGCCATCAAGTTCCCCGATATGATTCATGCTTTTAAACCAGACCCGATTACGAATATTCAAGATGGCGAACGCTTTTTTGATTTTTGTGCCAGCTCTCCCGAATCATTCCATATGGTGACATTCGTTTATTCGCCTTGGGGCATCCCCGCCAACTATCGTATGATGCAGGGCTCCGGTGTCAATACGTATAAATGGGTGAACCAAGAAGGCGTTGCAGTACTTGTCAAGTATCATTGGGAGCCCAAACAAGGTATTAAAAACTTGACCCAACAAGAAGCAAGTGAAATCCAGGGAACAAGTTTCAATCATGCGACACAAGATTTACATGATGCGATCAAAGATGGTGATTATCCCGAATGGGAGTTACTTGTCCAAATTATGAGTGATGATGAGCATCCAGATCTCGATTTCGACCCGCTTGATGATACAAAATTATGGCCGGAGGATCAGTTCCCTTGGCTACCTGTCGGAAAGATGACCTTGAACAAAAACCCTGAAGATTACTTTACTGAAGTAGAACAAGTTGCATTCGGTACAGGTGTGCTTGTTGATGGTCTTGATTTTTCTGATGATAAAATGCTTCAAGGGCGCACTTTCTCTTACTCTGATACGCAGCGTCATCGCGTTGGTGCCAACTATTTACAGCTACCCATTAATTCTCCAAAAAAACGGGTCGCAACAAATCAGAGTGGTGGACAAATGCAGTATAAACTTGACCGAGTTCCGGGTCAGAATCCTCATATTAACTACGAGCCGTCGATCTTGGGCGGATTAAAAGAGGCGGAACAAGATGGAATAGAATACACCCCCTATATTGAAGGTAAACTTGTGCGGGAGTCGATTGACCGACAAAGCAATACAAAGCAAGCTGGAGAGACATATCGTATGTTCGAAGAATGGGAACGAGCAGATTTAATATCAAACTTAGTATCAGATCTTACAAATTGTGACCAGCGCATTCAAGATAAAATGATGGCACTTGCTGAAGAAGCCGATGAAGAATACGGGCGCCGTTTACGTGATGGCTTGGCACAAGCATCAACAAAAGGGTCGAGTCAAAAGCCCCTCGGAAATAGAGATGGCGATCAAGCCCCTGATGAAGCAGTGAGAAAAAGCCATGACGCCAATCCATATTAATAAAACAACTCACCCAATGGAGTAAATCCATTTGAGTGAGCTGTTTTTTTCGGACTATTTTTTTCACTCCGATATTTATAGAGTAATGTCTTCTTTGCTTATTTTAGCAAAGATAATACAAGTAACATTGAGGTACCATATTGAAAGTGACACTTCCTTAAATTTGAAAATGAAAAAATGCAATAGAGAATGATTTAAGAGCTAAAATTGCAACTTTGGCTACTTTCTTTAAGTGGAAAAGTGTCTATTCATTCGTTCCCAGAGGCTTAAGCACTTAGTGGACCTGACCTTCGGAGAGCTACGGATGAACGAACGGCCACAATCCGTTTAGCGAAAACCGCTCGGCATGCAGAACCACTTGCCAGGCAGTTCGTTCATAAACAATGACACCTTATGTGTCGCGCCAAACGCTAAGTTACCTGCAATCCTTGATAATTCGGAAACAATCAAGAAGAAGTTCCCGACGTATAAAAGACCACAATCTATCGACAACGCCATACAAATCATGCAACATTCCGATCAAATCTTAAATTCCTACAGAAATAGTAAATAATGAAAAGAGGGTTTTCTTCGATTGAAGAAAACCCTCTTTTCATTATTTCTCCTCAAAAAAAACAATACGATTGCTGAATGGATCGCCAACTGTCAGTTCCCTTGTTTGCCATGGAGTTGTTTCAATACCAGGACGTGCGTATTTATATTCTTTCGAATGAAGCATTGTATGAAGGTCTTCGACATTTTCAATCGCAATTCGGATTGCAGCTCCTGGGCTACAATCCCCATGATGTTCTGAAAGATGAATTTTACAATTTCCGTTTGACACCTGCATATACAATGGCATGTTCTCCTCAAATCGATGTTCCCAATCTACAACAAATCCTAAATAGTCAACGTAAAATTCTTTCGCTTTCTTCTCATCAAATATTCGAAAAATCGGCGTGATATTCTTACACTTCATACATTACGCTCCTCTCTAATCCATAAAGTTATTTATCTGCAATATGCTACCGCTAAACATGATTCAGTATATACATCGCACAATAGCCAGATTATTCAATACTATACCATAATATATTACAAATTCAATCTAATCATGTGTCAATAACTTCAATTCCCATCAGCAAACATTACCGGGCAAAGCAAGTCCCCTATCCTCGTTCAGATGATAGGGGACTTGCTTTAATTAAAAATCAAAGTTATCCGGATCCGGACCAACTCGATGATTCTGATTCAAACTATCGATGCGTTTCATGTCATCTGCCGTTAATTCAAAATCAAACACGGTTGCATTTTCAGCAATACGATGTTCTTTCGTTGATTTTGGAATTGTGATGACGCCATTTTGTAAATCCCAGCGTAAAACAACTTGGGCAACCGATTTTCCATATTTATCAGCGATTTTTTGAAGATCTGTGTTATCCAGCAATTGTCCTTGCATGAGCGGCGACCATGCTTCCAATTGAATATCCTGCTGTTGGCAAAATGCTTGCAGTTCTTTTTGTGTCAAACGTGGATGGTACTCCACTTGGTTCACCATTGGTTTAATTTCCGCATCCTTCATCAAGTCTTCAAGATGATGAATTTGGAAATTACTTACGCCAATTGCTTTAACCCGTCCTTCTTTATAAAGCGTTTCTAGCGCTCTCCATGCCTCTTTATATTTCCCTGCTACTGGCCAGTGAATAAGGTATAGATCTAAATAATCTACACCTAGTTTCGTTAAACTCTCTTCATATGCTGCAATTGTTGATTCGTAGCCCAACTCTGAATTCCAAACTTTTGATGTGATAAATAGATCTTCTCGCGCAATACCTGTTTCTTCAATCGCCTCACGAATACCTTGTCCTACGCCAACCTCATTGCCGTAAATCGCGGCTGTATCGACACTACGATAACCATGTGCAATCGCAGTCTTCACTGCATTTACTAATTCTTGACCTTCTTCAACTTTAAATACACCGAGACCCAGCCAAGGCATTTTCGTACCATTATGCAACGTTGTTGTCGATTGTAAGTTTTTCATTATTTAATGTCCCCCTATTTTTTAATTAAAGTTGTGCTACGGATTATACTGTTCCAATCACCCCCTTTCAGGATTGGTTAATCCTTTGCTGATCTTTTCTTTCTAGCGCCCGACTTACGCCTGTTAATATGGCTGCAATCAGTACCATTGTCCCTCCAATCCAAGCCGTATGAATGAGCCCAATCGAATCGGTAACCACTCCACCTACGTACGCACCCATCGCAATTCCGGCATTAAATGCGGCAATATTCATAGCAGAAGCAACATCTACTGCACTTGGGACAAAACGTTCGGCTAACATGACGACATACACTTGAAGTCCCGAAACGTTCATAAATGCAAACAAACCCATGAAAAGTATTGTTACTAAACCCACAACCTTAAATGGAGCTGTAAATGTCAATATGAAAAGCACAATTGCTTGCGCAATAAACATATAAAAAAGCGAACCAATCGGATTTTTATTTGACAGCTTTCCGCCAATCATATTACCAATTGCAATCGCAATTCCGTAAACAAGTAAGATGATTACGATGGTTCCTTGTTTAAATCCTGTTATCGTCTGAAGCAACGGAGATAAGTATGTGAATACGACAAATGTTCCTCCGTACCCTAGTGCTGTAATAGTCAATACCAGCAATATCCGGCTATTTGTTATGAGCTTAACTTGGTCCCGAATCGTTGTCGGAGTACTTTGACGTAAATCCGATGGAACAAGAATACTGTTCGCAATAAACCCTATAACCCCGATGACAACAATCGCTACAAAAGCAAAGCGCCAACCAAATTGTTGCCCTATGAATGTGCCAAATGGAACTCCCGTAATCGTAGCAACAGTAAGCCCTGTAAACATAATTGAAATCGCACTTGCTCTACGATTTTCAGGAACTAAATCAGCAGCAATCGTCGATCCAATTGACATAAAAACACCATGTGAAAACGCGGATATGACACGGGCCACAAGCAAAATGGTAACACTAGTTGCACCCGCTGCAATCCCGTTTCCTACGATAAAGACTATCATAATCCATAACAATAATTTTTTCCTTGGCATTCTTGAAGTAAGCGATGTTAATAATGGGGCACCTATCATCACACCTAACGCGTACAGGGAAACAGTTAGTCCGGCCGTTGTCACCGATATGTCTAAGTCTTGAGAGATCAACGGCAACAGCCCAACACTAATAAATTCCGTTGTTCCTATTGCAAATGCACTGACAGCTAATGCAAGTAGCGCAAACATACTTCTCTTTTTATCTAAAGTCATTATTTTCATCCTTCCTATTCCCATGTTGCATGATTGAATTTGAGTAGAGCATAATTAGATTACTCGTGCAATTCACCTGCAAATGTTAGTATGAGTCACAGGGATTAAAAAGAAAAGTACGCACTTTAAAGTACTATAGGCACCAAAAAGTTATATAGGTACTTTTTAGTACCCTAAGCTGAGGAGGATAACTATGACAAAAAAGAAGTATAATATATCCGTTGAAGCAACATTGGAAGTAATTGGGGGAAAGTGGAAATGTGTTATTCTTTGCCATTTAACACATGGTAAAAAAAGGACGAGTGAATTGAAACGGCTCATGCCTGACATCACACAAAAAATGCTCACGCAACAATTACGTGAGCTAGAAGCAGATGGCGTAATTAACCGGATTGCCTACAACCAGGTTCCACCTAAAGTAGAATATGAATTGAGTGAATATGGTTTAAGTTTAGAGGGCATATTAGATTCTTTATGTGCATGGGGGAACGTACATATTACGAAAGTATATGGAGATAAATTTTCCGTTCTAGAAGATAGCATTTTAAACGATAAACTGAAATAATGAACCGGAGAAAAAGCGCCTTCTGCAATTGCGGAGGGCGCTTTTTCTGTGCTTCAATCGCTTGGAACAACTTCAATTTGATCTTTTTCAGTGCCTGCTACCACAACAGCTGCGGATGCATCCCCTACAATATTCACGGTTGTACGCATCATATCCAAAATCCGATCAATACCTGCGATAAGCGCGATTCCTTCGAGGGGCATATTAACCGAGGTTAGAACCATCGCCAACATAATCATACCAGCACCCGGTACTCCAGCTGTTCCAATTGAAGCTAAAATTGTGATTAAGACAATGGTTAAAAGTTGAGTGAATGACAAGTTTAGATTGTAAAATTGTGCAATGAAGACAACGGCAACACCTTGATAAATGGCTGTCCCATCCATATTAATCGTTGCACCAAGCGGAAGAACGAAGCTCGAAATTTTATTTGGCACACCTAGGTTTTCATTCGTATTTTTAATGGTTACTGGTAATGTCCCAGCACTACTTGCCGTACTGAAAGCGACAAGAGCAGCAGGTGAAATCCCTTTAAAAAACTTGATGGGACTCATCTTCCCCAAAACCTTTACAGCAGACGAGTAAACAATAACTGCATGGAGGATGCAGGCAATATATACGGCTGCTATCACTTTTACAAGTGGCAAAAGAACTGCTAATCCATACTGACCGACAACTGGAGCGAGCAATCCGAGAATCCCTAGTGGTGCAACTTTCATAACGATACCGGTTATTTTATACATTACTTCTGCAAAACCTTCAAAGAAACGGTAAACCGGTTGTGCTTTTTCCCCAACAAATGTTATGGCTAAACCGATGAACAATGCGAAGAAGATGATTTGTAATATATTCCCTGCAGCCAAAGCAGTAAACGGATTTTCCGGAATAATGTTCAAGATTGTTGTAATGGCGCTTTGTGGTTCTTGAGTAGCAGCTTCTGGAATAGTTAATCCTTCTGTCGATATCGTAATTCCTTTACCAGGTGATATCGTAAATGCGACAGCCAATCCTATAATGATTGCAATTGCCGTCGTAACTAAATAATACGAAATCGTTTTAACACCGATTCTCCCGAGCTGTTTCGGATCGGACGTTCCTGCAACACCTACAACTAATGTCGAAAAGATAAGCGGAGCAATGATAAATTTAATTAACCGTAGAAACAGATCGCCAAACGGCTTCAAGAAATCAATGGAGCTACCAAAGATACTGCCTAAAATAATAGCCAAGACGAATGCGATAAAAATCTGCGTGACAAGATTAAACTTGATTTTCATTTTCCTCTCCCTCCTTCTTTTTTTTGCTTACACCATCTTATACAAGTCTAGCCATCAATATGAAAGTAAAAAGACGCACTTCGTATGAAATAACTACGAAACGCGTCTTTATTTTATTGATAACATTATTAAATCCATCTACCTACAATCGGATAATTGTACTTTTCGTCATTTAGTGCTTTGACAATTGCTATGATTGGAACAATCAACCACATTAAACCGAATCCAATTAGCATTGGAATCCCTACAATTACAATAACAAGAATCGTAGAAACAACAATCAGTGCTCCCATGACCAGTTGGAATAAGATTGCTTGTATCGCCATCCTTTTGACCTCTAAATCATCAATAACTAGATAAATGATGAACGGTACCAAAAACGGCATGAAGAAAGCACTGGCATGAACTAACACTTTTAATCCTTTATTCTCCATATAATAATCCTCCCTGGCTTTTCTAGTATCTTATTATACGGATGAGAGCGCGGGAAGATTCATTTATTTCAGCGGGAGCTTGTCGTACATTTCTTTAACTTTATCCACATCTACTTTTTCATGCGCTTCATCTGATACACTATATTTCTCTTTAAGCGTTAAAATCCGTTTCACACTCTCATTAAGCCGTTCTTCTGTAATTTCTCCTGTTGCAATAGCCTTTTTGAGCGCTTTGAAGGTATTTATTTGACCTTCATAATTGCGAACCACAAGTAGCAGATCACTTCCCGCGATGAAGGACTGAACAGACGCTTCAGGGATTGTATAGTCATTCTCGATTGCCCCCATTGTCAGGTCATCCGTTATGATGACACCTTCAAACTGCATTTGGTTGCGAAGTAATCCCGTGATAATAGCTTTAGACATTGAGGATGGATAATCAGGGTCGAGTGCCGGGAATAAAATATGAGCCACCATTACAGCATCTGCACCTTCTTCAATCGCCTTTTGAAATGGTACTAGCTCTACGTTACGGAGTTCTTCCAAAGTTGTTTCCACTTTTGGCAACGACTTATGTGAATCAACAACCGTATCACCGTGCCCTGGGAAATGCTTAACGACAGGAATAATGCCATTGTCCATCATTCCATGCATCGTCGATATGCCTAGCTTAGCGACTTGATAGGGATCCGATCCGAATGAGCGATCTCCGATAACCGGATTTCTCGGGTTACTATTAACATCCAATACAGGTGCAAAGTTTATGTTATAACCGAATTCGGAAAGCACCACAGCTAAATAGGCTCCTGCAAGATAACTCACTGATTCATCATTGAGTTTACCGATTTCCGCACTCGGTGGTAGTTTAGGAAGACCGGCGGGCAGTCTAGAAACACGTCCTCCTTCTTCATCAACAGAAATAAATAAAGGACTTTTATTGGGTTCATTCGCTTTTTTAATGTCATTAATAAGCTGTAGCATTTCAGTTGTCGTCGCTACATTTCTACCCATAATAATGACGCCACCAACATGATAATTACGGATGAGGTTATCCATCTCACCAGAATACGAGGTACCTTCCACACCAATCACTAGTAATTGCCCGACCTTTTCTTCCAACGTCATTTGGCCAATCATTTCATCTATCGGTGACGTGGTAACCTTGGGAGACTTTACTACTCCCCCTTTTTCAGGTGGTATAATCATCGTTGGTATAGTTTCACCTTTCTGTTTTGATAGAAAACACCCCGGCATCAATAAAATGCAACAAACGACGAGAAAAATGAACTTATAATCACGATTCACTGTCACTCCCCTTTTCTCATTACTTCATTTCCACCAATCAATCGCAGCTTCAATATTGCTAACCGACACCGATCCTTTCTGCATAGGGGCTGGACAAGATTTATTGTATTCAAATACCTTTTCGTTTAATTTTTCTATTCGCGATTCCAATACTTTTGCAGTATCTGTCGCATGAATAGCTGCAATTGCGATTACTTCATCGCGAATATCGTGCTGTAGCTTCAGCCAATGTGGTTTATAACCGGCATCTTTAGCAATCCGTTGAAAATGTTGGAATGTATCACCTGAGAAATATTCCTGTGGCAGTGGTTTCCCTTGTCCCGCCAAATTATCCATACCACCTTTTTTTGTATACTCTTTTAAAATATCGCCAATCAGATCGTTGTATGGTGGGTTTAATTTATCATCGCTCATTCTCATTCACTTCCCCCTTACTCTATATTTTTATTATTTCATTTTTCCCTGAAGTATAATCCAGCTTCATTTGTTCCAATTCGATTTTCATCTTTTCAGTTTCCATGATGAAGTTTTGCTGTTTTAGTTTTTCTAGTTCAATTTCATCGCGCATAAATTCCCCTTTGATTTTCACAATTCTTCTCTGGTGATCGGTAATAATTGCAATGATCGGCACACTCATCACAAGACCAACTATAATAACTCCCTCTAGCATCTCAATCGCCCCTTATTCATGTAATTAGTTTAATTGTACATTATCTCAATTGTCTGTCATACATTTTCAATTCATTTTGTTCAACTTTCACAGGGTACAATACGAATAATTGGGCATACTTCCATAATACGTTACACGAAATGAGGTTATCCAATTGAAGTTCACCCTTGAGGAAGCCGTTAACAATTATGCACTCCCTTTTCAATCTGATAAGGATCTTTCAACTATAATCGAAGCCATAGGTGATGCAAAAATCGTCTTATTAGGAGAAGCAAGCCATGGGACATCGGAATTTTACAAAGTCCGCGCTAGGTTGTCTAAAATGCTGATTGAACAGAAAGGCTTTTCAGCCATCGCGGTCGAAGGCGATTGGCCTTCCTCTCAACAGGTTAATCGTTACATAAAAGGCTACAGTGAAAGTAAAGGAAATGTCCAAGAAGTATTGAAAGCTTTCGGCAGATGGCCAACGTGGATGTGGGCCAATGAAGAGATTGCGGAGTTTATCGACTGGTTGAAAATGCATAACGATAAAATGATTCCTGTTAAAAAAGTTGGGTTTTACGGAATTGATCTATATAGCCTTTGGGAATCAATGGAGGAAATTATCCGTTACTTATCAGAATCCAATCCTGCTGGTGCGGATCTTGACCTCGCTAAAAAAGCGTTTTCCTGTTTTGAACCTTTCAACGGCATGCCGGATCATTATGCAATTTCCACAGCACATTTTTCACAAGTGTGCATTGACGAAGTGAGTGATTTATTATCGTCCATTCGTTCGCATACTAAACACTATGAAGACAGACAGGAAACCACATTAAATTTAAAAGTGAATGCACTCGTTACTAAAAATGCAGAAGAATATTACCGCGCCATGCTTAAAGACAATGCACGTTCCTGGAATATTCGTGATGAACATATGGTTGAAGCGATTAATGAAGTGATGAATCATTATGGAGAAGATGCAAAGATCATCGTTTGGGAGCATAATACACATATCGGAGATGCCCGTGCAACAACAATGCAGGAGGACGGAATGCTCAATGTGGGCCAACTACTTCGAGAACAATTTAAGAAAGATGATGTCTACGCAGTAGGATTCGGGACGCATCGAGGTACCGTCATCGCAGCTAAAGAGTGGGGAGTACCTTACGAGAAAATAGAAGTCCCTCCTGCACGTCAACATTCGTGGGAAGATTTATTACACCAATCAGGCGCTTTTGATAAACTATTTATTTTCAATGAAGAAAATCGTAAATATTTCTCAGGTTGGATTGGCCATCGAGCAATTGGAGTCGTCTATAACCCTGAATATGAACAATACGGCAATTATGTACCGTCTCAAATCGGGAATCGCTATGATGCTTTTATTTTTATTGATCAAACAAATGCACTGGAACCGTTAAAGGTAGGAGTAACGGTTACTGACATATGACATTATGACAGCGGGAATAGAAAAAGCGTGTTGGATGTTAACACGCTTTTTCTTTTTTATTTGTGGAGCTGCTAAAATCAATATAATCATTCTTCGCTTAAATCGCTTTCAACAACATTTTTAAGTGTTGAAAGTTTGTTGTCCCAAAACTGTCCATAGAAGGTAAGCCATGTTTGCAGTTTTTTCAGCGGCTCAGCTTCCAAACAATATAACTTTTCACGACCCCTTTTTCGAGCAATTACAAGCCCAGCCGATTCTAATACATGCAGATGCTTGGTTACGGCAGTTCTACTCATCGTAAAATGGCTACTGATTGTTGAAATCGATAATTCTTCACTTGCGAGCAGTTCAAGCAATTTCCGTCGAGTCGGGTCGGCAATTGCTTGAAAAACATCGTATCGTTGGGGCTCTTCAGCCAATTAGCCTTCAACCACATGTTTCAGTTTTAGTACGAGTCCATCCCATCCGCCGGACATACGTGAACGCACCTCTGCATGTGATTCACCAAATTCTGTTTGATTTGCTTCATTCCATCCCGCATGAATTAGTGTTAATTCAGTTTGACCGTCTTTTTCTTTCAACTCAAACGTAATTAGCCATTCCGTTCCCCACTCGAAAGATAAGCGATTTGGTGGATTCACTTCCGTCACTTTACACACCGAATTGCCCCACGGTCCCGCTTGTAGGATAAATTCTTTCCCTTCAATCGGTTGCATATCATTCGGCATAAACCAAGCACCAATTCCTTCAGCTGTAGCAACATATCCCCAAACTTTTTCCAATGGTGCATTGATAAGTATATTCTTTTTCACTTCGGCGAATTGTTCATTTTCATTAATTGACATATAAATACCTCCCCATTAATAAGTGAAACCAATTGGTTGCATGTTTAACTATATACAACCAATTGGTTTCATGTCAATTTTCAATTTAGAATTCATTAAAAAAGCTGACTGCACGCGGCAATCAGCTTTTCACATTTACATATTCCATTATTTATTCGCAAATGTTGCTGGCATAACAACTGCAACCACTTCCCCTGTTGCAACAACCGTGTCATCCGCAAATACTTCAACAGACACCTTAAATTTCTTGGGATGAATTTCTTCCACTTTTCCAACAGCTTTTAACAATGTTCCTTGCTTAGTTGGTTTCATATAATTCACGTTTAATGACGCTGTTACGAAACGCGGAGGTTCTTCTCCACTGCCTGGCTCATGCCCGTTTTTTCGGTGCAGCGCAAGCGCGGCAGAACCCGTCCCATGACAATCGACAAATGATGCGATTAGCCCGCCATAAACAAACCCTGGGATTGCAATATGTTTCGTAGACGGTTCATAATAGGATACCGTCTCTTCCCCTTGCCACCCTGTTCGAAAATGATATCCATCTTCATTTAAGCGCCCACAACCAAAACACCAAGCGAAATCTTCCGGATAGTCATCTTGAATTGCATGTACTACTTCTTTAGTCATCCCACTCATCCCCCATTCCTACGTAATCATTATAACATTCCGACAATCTATTAATCCTCTAAAATATCTTTCAGAAACTTTTCCCGATGATCCAGGAAATATTTTGTGATCTGATAGTGCTCTGTCATTTCATATTCAGTTTCCTTTATTTCCCCATCATTAAAACTCAAGATTGTCGCATCGGGATAGCCTAAAATTATGGGGGAATGTGTTGCAATGATGAACTGGCAATTTTCATCCCTGACAAGATCATGCATGATACGTAGAAACGACAGCTGCCTTTGCGGTGATAATGCGGCCTCCGGCTCATCGAGTAAATAAATTGCATCTCCATTGAAACGATTTAAAAACAATGACAGGAATGATTCACCATGTGATTGTTCATGCAATGATTTCCCTCCATAGCTATTTTGAGCAGCAGCGCCCAACCCATCAATGTGTGAAGCAAAATGATAAAAAGATTCAGCCCGTAAAAAGAATCCGTTCGTCACTTTCGGCATCCATGACAAGCGAAGATAATCACTTAATGCACTTTCAGACGCATCTACTTCATAGGTATTATTCCTACCTCCCCCTGCCGCATTAAACCCGCATAAATCCGCGACGCCCTCAAGTAATGTCGATTTCCCCGAACCATTTTCCCCAACAAAAAATGTAACACTATTCGTTAGATTTAATTCCGTTAGTGATTGTATTGAAGGAATAGAAAATGGATACTCCTTCTCTGATTGCGTCTCTTTATGAAGAAGCGTTATTTTTTTCAAAAACATTTGATAATACCCCCTTTCTACAAATTTTCCCGTGTGATTCTGCATAGATTATTAATGTACAAGCATGATCCCGTACATCTTCATCTGCGTATACTAAAGAAATGAATTACAGGGGGAATAGAACATGAAAATAAGGGCACTATTATTGATTGCGATTATGATCATGGGCACATATGCAATGATCCAAGTTTTTCTGGGCTATGATAAGAAAGAAATTTTAGCCGTTATTGATCCCACAAAATCTCCATTTAGTTTAATGACCTTTTCGGAACCTTCCCTATCAGGAGCCGCCCCAAAAATTTGGAATGTCAATGATGAGTCTGAAATTGAAAGCTTACTTGAATTCCTTCAAGATTATCACGTTCGGAAATTAAAGCCTAACAAAATCAATAGGGTCGATGACATCAACCAGTTCATTATTAACTTAACAGATAAAAATGGAGACAACTTTAGTATTGTTGTTAATGAGGATTTAATCATCGAGAACTCTTCGCTCTATTACGAAGTCGTTGACGGTCCTATAGACGTGGATTGGATTGTTCAGTTTTTTATCAGCAATAAAATTTAACCATTCCAACACGAGGGCAAGATAGTCATTCTATTCTTGTCCTTTTTAACTTTATACAGAAGTCTCCCACTTCTTTATAAAGTTAAAGCCTCCGGCGGATGTCCCAGATTTTGAAGGGTGTTAATTGAGCAAGCTTAATTCAAAATCTGGACGCAAATACGCTTATTTAAGTGGAGCAATCAAAAAGTCAGCCGCAAATTCAGTAATAAATCGCTGTTCCTTGTCTATATCCCTTAGAATTTTAACACTTCGTATATACTTATAGGAACTGTACTTAAAGGAGTGAACTAATCATGGAATTTAAAAGCATCGATGAACAAGTCATTCAAAAATATCAACAGGATGAGCAGCTGATGATTCGGTTGTTTGTAAAATGGTGTGCTAATAATGAAGTGAATCCGCATGAGTTATATAGCCGTGCATACCCAGACCAACAAGAAAATGAGACGATGAAGACAATAGTTGAGGAAGCTAAATATGAAGAAGAAATCGACATTGATAACGAAACAATGCTGGATGTCCTACAACTTTTCGGCAATGATGATCTCGCTTTTATCCTAACAGATGAAATCGAACGTCTTTCAAAAAAGCACAACTAACACTATTTATCTGAAAGTTGTCAAAAAGGCGATTTATTTTTTACTTTCACTCTATTCTACTATATACTATTATTTAGTTCGACATCCGTAATAAAAGGGAGAGATTTGATTGGTTAAAAGTATGCCGCTACGCTCAGAAGTAAAGACAGAAGAAACATGGAATCTGCAAGACCTTTTCAAAACAGAAGAAGCGTACAATTCTGCAGTAATTGAATTGGAAAAAGAAGTCGATGCATATGCTGAAAAATTCAATGGTAACATTAAAGATGCTAAATCTGTACATGAAGCATTGGAAGGCTATGCGGCTATTTATGAAAAAATGGTTCCAATTGGTACCTACACAAGCTTGTCATCCAGTACAGACCAAACGGATGATGAAGCACAGATGCGTTCAAGCAAGTTTGGTTCAACTGCAGCAAAAATAAACAGCAAGCTATCATTCGTCAACAGTGAACTTTCTGAGTTGCCTGTAGATGTTTTGGAAGATGCAATGAAACAGTCAGGTGATTTCAAAAATTACTTGGAGAAATTGATTCTCAAAAAAGAGTACCAATTGCACCCCGAGGTTGAGAAAACATTAGCTGCATTTTCTTCCACATTTGCTGGCCCATACGGCTTGTATAACACGACGAAAATGGTTGATATGTCATTTGATGATTTTGAAGTAGATGGCAAAAAATATCCGTTGAGCTATGTGTCCTTTGAAGGGGATTGGGAATCAGAAGCAGATACGGACAAGCGCCGCGCTGCATTTAATGCATTTTCCTCAAAATTAAAAGACTATCAGCATACGACTGCAAAAACGTACGACATGCATCTGCAAACTGAAAAGACAACTGCTGATTTGCGTGGTTACGACACAATTTTCGATTACTTACTGTTCAATCAAGAAGTGGAAAAATCTATGTATGACCGTCAAATTGATTTGATCACAAAGGAACTTGCGCCTCATATGCGTAAATACGCGAAACTTCTTCAAAAAGTCCATGGACTTGATAAAATGACATTTGCCGATTTGAAAATCCCGCTTGATCCAACTTACGAACCAAAAATAACGGTAGACGAATCCAAGAAATACATTGATGATGCCCTAGCTATTATGGGTGACGATTATATGAATATGGTAGATCGATCATATAAAGAAAGATGGATAGACTTCGCTCAGAACAAAGGAAAATCGACAGGTGCATTCTGTTCTAGTCCTTACGGCAACCATCCATATATCCTTATTTCATGGACAGGCAGCATGGAAGATGTATTTGTTTTGGCTCATGAATTAGGCCATGCGGGTCATTTCTACAATGCGAACCGGGAGCAAAACGTCTTCAATGCACGTCCTTCCTTGTACTTCATCGAAGCACCATCAACGATGAATGAAATGCTTGTAGCAAACCATTTACTTTCAAATTCGGATGATCCGAAATTCAAACGCTGGGTCATTTCATCCATCGTTGCACGTACGTACTATCATAACTTCGTAACGCACTTACTAGAAGCTGCCTACCAGCGCAAAGTCTACGAACGCATTGATGCTGGCGGCAGTGTTAACGCAGGTGTTTTGAACAACTTAAAACGCGGCGTTCTTGAAGAGTTCTGGGGAGATGATGTGGAAATTAATGAAGGCGCGGAACTTACATGGATGCGTCAGCCACACTACTACATGGGCTTGTATCCATACACATACAGTGCTGGACTAACCATCTCCACACAAGTATCCAAACGTGTCTTGGAAGAAGGACAACCTGCTGTGGACGAATGGCTCGAAGTTTTGAAAGCCGGCGGTACAAAATCCCCTGCTGAACTTTCAAAAATGGCGGGTGTTGACATTACAACAGATAAACCATTGCGTGACACTATTGCTTACATCGGTGACTTGATTGATCAGCTAGTTGTGTTAACCGAAGAAATCGAAGGCGTGAAAAATTAAGTTTGCTTGATTGCTTTGAGGCGAGTCAATCCGATTATGGATTGATTCGTTTTTTTAGTAAAGACAAGATAAAATCCATCCAAATAACTGAATCTAGTATTTATAACTCCTATCTGTATGTAGACATTTTATCTCAAAAGCTATAAGATTCAACTAACATACTATTATGTGACTACTAAGAAAACGAGGTTATTTCATGACAATTTCAAATCGATTAAAAAATTTACCCCCGCACTTTTTTGCATCTCTTGTTCGAAACGTTCAAGAAGCTCTTTCACAAGGGCGAGATGTTATTAACTTGGGGCGAGGAAACCCCGATCAACCGACACCTCCTCATATTGTAAAAGCTCTTCAAGAAGCGGTGGAAGATCCAGCAACGCATGGGTACTCCCCTTTTAGAGGGACCCCCGAATTAAAACAGGCTGTTGCTGACTTTTATAAACGGGAATACGATGTTCATATTAATCCTAAAACAGAAGTAGCGATTCTATTTGGAACAAAACCTGGATTGGTCGAGTTACCCCTTGCTATTATGAATGAAGGCGAATTGCTTTTATTACCGGATCCAGGATATCCCGATTATTTATCAAGTGTAAGCTTGGCAAATATTACATACGACTTAATGCCATTACTTGCGGAAAACGATTTTTTACCTGATTACAATGCACTCTCAGATGAACAAAAAAAACAAGCAAAATTAATGTATTTAAACTATCCAAATAACCCAACGAGCGCAACAGCCACGATTCCATTTTTCGATGAAACGATTGCATTGGCAAAAGCCAATGATATTGCAATTTTGCATGACTTTGCTTACGGGGGAATTGGTTTTGACGGTGAGAAACCCGTCAGTTTCCTTCAGGCAGAAGGTGCAAAAGAAGTCGGAATTGAAATGTACACATTGTCAAAAACCTATAATATGGCAGGGTGGCGTGTCGGTTTTGCCATCGGAAATGCCGAAATCATCGAAGCAATCAGCTTACTGCAAGACCATCTATTCATAGATATATTTCCAGCAATTCAGCGTGCAGCTGCAGAGGCATTATCGGGAAGTCAGGATTGTGTGGACGAGCTAGTATCACTATACGAAAGCCGCCGAAATGTTTTAATTTCCGAATGTAAACGAATCGGTTGGGATGTTATTGCGCCTACTGCCTCTTTCTTCGCCTGGTTACCAGTTCCAAAAGGATATACGAGCGAGTCTTTCACAAAATTACTATTGGACAAAGCAGACATTGCTGTAGCACCGGGCCATGCTTTTGGACAGTATGGTGAAGGCTATGTACGAGTAGGCTTATTGGAAAATGAAGACCGATTAAAAGAAGCAGTAGCACGGATTGAAAAACTCGCTATATTTTCATGAAAAGATAACTAAAATTGGATCTCACATCAAAAAGGCCAGGAATAATCTCCTGGCCTTTTTGAATTAACTATTCATCTATCATTAGAAGCATTGGAAAGAACGAATATCGTTTCGATTTATTACATGATGAATCCAACCACGCCTTCTGCTCCAACGTAACCCAATAATCAATTGTCTCCCTATAAATGTTGGAAAGAACCAAAAGCTGTTTCCATTACTCAACCATATATAGGTATTGCTATATAAACAATTTCTTATCCTACTCGGACCAACTTGCCACGCAGGTATTGGTGGCGAAAAGCCAGGCGGTGGACCCATAGGAACTCCTCCCATTGGTGGTCCAAAATTGTCTTGGTGGTGCCGAAAGCCTTGTTGGTTATGGTCCTCTCCATGCTGATTGAAATACAAGACACAATCCCCTTCTAAGCAACTACTATTAGTATATGGGGATTACTTAGAGCGGTGAAAATAGCTTTAAAACGAGAAATCAAAGCAATTGTACATATAGCTTAAACACTAACTTTCAAAAGAAATACAGCCATTAATTAAAAAAGGATATTCTATTATTTCCAATAGAAAGCTCAAATTCTTTTACAAAAACAGCATTACCAGTAATTTCGATGTCATAAGTCTGATTATTTTTGGTGACTTTGACTTTCACCCTACCATCTTTTCCAATTTCAATACCCTGTTCAATTAACAAGTTTAATTTAGTGTCAAAACTATTTGCTATATTTTCGGCATAATAAGCGCCCATCACCCCTGAAGCAGTGCCTGTCACAGGGTCCTCTACCGTACCAGAAAACGGAGAGGAGAAATGGCGGGCGTGCATATGTGCATCAGGATCAACCGGTTCTAGGCAAAAAGGATGTACAGACGCTTTTGGCATTTCCTTTAATATAGTCGGGAATAGTTTGTTGTTGGGCTTCATCCTATTGAACGCATTACGTTTTTTTATAGGAATTAACAAAGTCCATAAGCCTGTACTTCCATATAAAACCGGTAATTCAGAATCTATATCCTCTTCAACAAGTCCGATTGACATTGCCAAATCTTCTATTGAGCCTTTAAATTCTTCAAACTGTGGAGATGCCTGTTTCATAGTTATGTATAGTTCATTATCTATTGTTGAATGTATCCTTATTGGTAAAATACCTGCTCTTGTTTCAATAGTTAGCTCCGTTTTCTCCCCTAATAACCCTCTAGATTTCAGTGCGTAAATAGTAGCCATCGTTGCATGACCACATAAGTCCATTTCTTCACCTGGCGTAAAATAACGAATTCTAATATCAGCTACATCTGACTTCACAGGAAAAGCGGTTTCATTAAAACCTACATTAAAAGCGACTTCTTGCATTTCTTTTTCTGTTAGGTTATTCCCATCTAAAACGACGCCCGCTGGATTTCCCTTATTCGGTTTATTACTAAATGCGTCGTAATGATAAATTTTCACAGCTTTCATTGTTGATAACCCCCTCTGTATTTTATTCTTAGGCAAAGATACGATTGACACAGACATACTGATGTCTATTGTCAACAGTATGTTGCAAAAAGACAATTAATTAGTTTATATTTTCCCAGTATTTCTTCTTACTCGTTTGAGCATACTGACCGGTAATAAGAAACACTACTTTGTTGCGTTATTCATCATGTAATATTCCTGAAATAGCATTTTTAACCACTTTCACGTGAATTTTAAGGAGGATATTCGTTGTATGTATGATGTTGTTATTATTGGCGGTGGTCCGTGTGGCTTATCGACAGGTCTTGCCCTTCAAGAAAAAGGACTTACTTACGTAATTATTGAAAAGGAGGCGATTGTCAATTCCATTGTCAACTGTCCTTTACATATGACGTTCTATAGTACTTCAGACCGCTTAGAAATTGGCAACATTCCATTCCTATCTCAAGACGTACGCCCCACTCGAACTGAGTTGTTAAAATATTATCGCCTTGTAACAGAAAGGCAGAAAATTAATATTAAGTGCTATCAAAAGGTGAATTCTATCTCAAAAAACGCAGCATCCTTTTCTGTCAATGCAGAAGATCGTAATGGCAACACTATTCCTTACGAAGCGAAGATGATTGTGATTGCAACCGGGATTTTCGATACGCCTAAACAGCTAGGTGTATGCGGTGACAATCTATCGAAGGTGTCCCATTATTATAAAGAAGGCCATCTCTATTACGGACAACATGTTACAGTTGTCGGCGGTAAAAATTCAGCAATTGAAGCTGCAATTGATCTCTATCGTAACGGAGCTTATGTAACACTTGTGCATCGAGGAGAAACTGTCTTAGAAGGTATTAAACCATCCTTATTACTAGATATGCGAAACCTTCTTAAAAAAGGAAATATTGATTTTCACCCCAATTCCAGCATTGCTGCTATTGATGAAACAACCATTCGTATAATTTCTCCCGAAGAAACGATTACAATTCAAAATGACTATGTATTTTCTCTCATCGGATATCAGCCAAATATTTCGATGCTTCAAAGCGTTGGAATTCAAACCGACCTCTCTTCATTAGTTCCATCCTTTAATCCAGAGACTTATGAATCAAATGTCAAGAACGTTTTTCTCTCTGGGGTTGTAACAGGCGGCATTACAAATCGTGTTTACATTGAAGATGGACGCTTTCATGGCACGAAAATCGCTAATGAGATTGCACAACGTCTTACCTATGTCCGAAGTAATTTATAATGATGAAAACTGACGGACTGCAAAAGTCCGTCAGTTTATTATATATGTAAATCTCTTTTTCTATAAAAGACATACGTCGTCAAAATGGATCCTATCATTATTAGGAGTGATATTACGATAATTTTTCCGTCGAATCCGCCATCATGAAGTAAATTCTGTGCTTCATAGTATTTAAATGGTGTTACGTACTTAAGGTCCTTTAGATTACTTTTCAAATCAATTCCAACAGACATAATAAATGTGACCAACAAGATACCCGTTGATATCGGGATAGACAACTTTGGCTTTTTAACAAAGGCCGCAACGGCTGCCGAGAGAAATAAAAAGAGAAGCTGCATCATGAACATTCCACCCATTAATAGTGCAACTTCGGCACTGACGGAGTCTCCTGTGTTATAAAAGTCGACAGAAACGATTGAAGACAGTAGGGTTACGAGATTAAAAACTATGACAATGACAATGGATGCCCCTAATTTAGCCGTAATTACCGTTGTTCTAGAAATAGGCTTCACAAACAAAAACTCCGCTGTTTTATCACGCTCTTCTTTTGATATCATTGTCGCTCCTAACATTGCTGCGTGAATGGACGCCATTATGACTAAATATAAATACAACAACCCAAAGTAACCGTCCACAGTCGCTAAATCCAACGATCCAATCCCCATGAGTGCCTGCAATGACGCTGGCATATCTGCCATTAACTTATTTATCGAATCGCCTGTATTGCTTAATGCCGCATACTTAGCCATACCACTTCCAACGATGAACAATATACCGACACACCAAATAATGAGCGATTTTCGATTCGCTCTCATTTCCCTATTAAAAATGTTCATGGAAATGATCCTCCCTCATATATTTTTTTCAACCTTATACAGATGGGATATCCTTTTTTGTATAAACGACATAACTGACTACGATGGTAACGATCAGAACAATCAACCCGGCAAGTAGAAAATCTGGCTCATAGCTATTATTTTTTAAAATATACATTGGTTCAACGTATTGAAATGGAGTCAAATAGCGTAGCAAGTTGTCCCCGGTCGCTGAACCAAATAAATTTAGTAGAAAGAACATAAACACTACTCCGAGTGAAACAGGGAGCACTGCTTTTATTTTTTGTACAACAACCGCAATCATAAACCCTAAACTTAAAAATAGTAGTTGAAGAAGAAATAATGTTAGTGATAGCATAAATAGCGTTTTCGAACTAAATGGTTCTGTCGACGAATATGACACAATTAGACAAGTTAGTAGCAAATAAATCACGTTCGTAAGGACAATACAAGTTAACGCAGCCATCATTTTTGCAACTAAAATAGTCACGCGGCTCACTGGCTTCGTCAACAAAAAATCAGCGGTTTTATCGCGTACTTCTTTTGAAATAATACCGATTCCTAAATTCATCGCTTGAATGGCTCCAAGAAGTTTAATGTACAGAAATAGATAGGAATAAAAACCCAACAACGAAAAAAACTGATCTATCTCTAATCCGATGGCATTTCGAACAGATTCAGGAAATCCTTCCAATATACTTTTAAATGCCGTTACATCTTTTGAAAAAGCGGGGTATATGGACATGAATAGTAAAACAACTAACACGAGTGTTGCCGTCCACATCACAGTAGATTTTCGGTAACCATTCAACTCATGTAAATAAATATTCATTGTTAATACGCCTCCTCTTTTTCATAAAAATGCATGAAAATCTCCTCTAAATCCGGCTCCTCCACTGCTATATTTACGATGTAAGTGGTAGCGATTTTCTTCATTACTTCATTAATATCTCCTCTGAAAAGAAAATCAACTTTATGCCTATCAACAACTAAATCTGTCACTCCTTCAATCGCAAAATAGTCTTTCCCAATTTCTGTAGACGTCTCAATATGAATTTTTTTATAATTATTTTCTTTTAACGTGCTTATTTTCTCCAATTTAATAATCTTTCCTTCTTTAATAATTGCAACGCGATCGCACAGTCGTTGAACTTCCGATAAAATATGCGATGAAAATAAAATCGTCGCCCCTTTTTTATTTTCTTCCTCTAACAGTTCAAAGAATTTATGTTGCATGAGTGGATCTAAACCACTTGTCGGTTCGTCGAGAATGATTAATTTAGGTTCATGTAATAATCCCTGCACAATGCCGACCTTCTTTTTATTCCCCAGTGACAAGTCATCGATTTTACGATTCAGGTCCAATTCCATAATCTCCGCAAGTTCATTCATTCGTTTTCTACAATCTTTTTTATAAAAACTGGCGGAGTACTTTAACAAGTCCTTCACTCTCATATTATCGTAATAGAATACTTCCGAAGGCAAATAACCGATGTCCTTTTTAATTTCCGGTGCGTCCTTTAGTATGTCTTTCCCGAAAATCGTTGCACTACCGCTCGTTGGATGAATTAATGATAATAACGTTCGGATTGTCGTCGATTTTCCAGCCCCGTTCGGCCCGATAAAGCCAAATACTTCACCTTGCTCGACATTAAAGCTCACATCTGAAATCCCCCTGGCTTTGCCATACGTTTTCGTTAAGTTTTTCACTTCAATAACGTTCATTTTACCAACCCCCCTTTTTATTGAAAAAGTCACTCAAGCTTTAAGCGTATTGCCATATTTCTTCTCACTACCTAGCATATTAATCTTTACCATAAAAAAAGACTATCCAAACCTAACGGATAGTCTTAGCTTATCTTAAGTATCTTTCAAGAATGATAATCCTTACGCAGAAAAAGCATTACGGAAAGAATTCAAGGCTTAGACTCCGGTACCAAGTAGTGGTAAGACCCCTTCTTCATCCGGCTTAATCAACTGCACAAGTTGCAAGTAACCTGCTTCTGAAAGCGCCCGTACTACCAGCTTTGCTAATCCAGGCGGCTAGACAGATTCTCCCCGACTAATCTCCCCTAAGGAAGTAGTAGCTATTCTTTAGTAGCCACCGCTTCAAAGATTATTGCCTGTTTTGGATTTATCGGATACTCCCCGAAATTATAATCCGACGAAATTGTGATATTTCCAAACCCTATTTCTTCAAGAATCAGTTTGAATTCTTCCACGCCATACCAGCGTAGTGGAAAACGTTCCAGTTCGGTTTGTAAAAGCGATCCGTTACGCCATTTCTCATAACGTCCATGCGAAATTGAGTACTGATGAATATAGTCAATCTCTACTGTATTATTTTCTAAAGTAATACTATCACCATTCGTACATTCCCAAGTTCTAGTCGTAACTTTACCTATCGAGACTTCACTTTGCATAAATAAATCAACAATTAACCTTCCGCCATGTACAAGATGTTTGTGAAAGTTTCTCAACGCTTTGATAGAGTCTTCTCTTTTATGCAGTAACAAGAATGTACCCGCAGGTATGATAATGGCTTCGTATTTCATATCCAATGAAAATGACTCCATCTTGCCTTCGAAAAGGTGTGGGTATAAACCTCTTTCTTCACAGTTTGTACGGCATATCGTTAACATATCATCCGAACTATCAAATCCATCAACCTTAAACCCTTTTTCCAAAAGCGGGATTAGAATACGCCCTGTTCCGGTTGCGGGTTCTAGAATACGCCCTTTGCATGTAGCTAATCTATCTATATAATATTCTACATCTCCAAATGAATGCCCAACGGGTTTATCTAAATCATAAACTTCCGAAGATAACCTACTATAATAACTTAACAATTCTTTTCTCCCTTCATACCTGCCATTTTTCACTTTCAGTTATTCATATTCCCATTCATTTTGAAGTAAAGCCTAACTGGACGGAATCCGCAATTCGTTCATAACCAATTTCCATATAGATTTTATTCGACGTTGGATTCATCAAATCCGTATAGAGTACGCAAAAGTCATATTCCTTTAGAAGTTCTTTTGTACCGGCAGCTACCATCGTTCGAGCATAGCCTTTTTTTCGCTCTTCCTTTGGTGTAAAAACGAAAGATACGGTTACACCATGCTTCGATGGGCGCGCCTTTTTCATCATTGATACGACTTTTCCGTTATTTTCCCACAAAAAAACTTCCTGTTCGTCAACAAATGATGCAACGCGCTTTTTCACATCCTCCATTGGCGTAAGCGGAATCCTGGCATCTCCTTCAAATAAGTTGAACCACTTCTCGATAAGTGGACAATCCTTTTTTTCCGCAAAGCGCCATGCACCAGGGCTTTTTTCAAGTATCTCATTTACTTTGTTCAGTCGATATAAGCCCTGATCCATTAGTATCTGATGTCCAATTCCAGTTCTAGTTTCCCATTTCTTCGCGAAACTGTACGCCCATGGTTTCAAGCTTATGACACTACTCATTTTAATTTCAAATTCCAATAATTTTTCTATTACTAATTCCATACTTTCTTCCAACCGACTCTCATCGGTAATAATAAGGTTTAACGGATGAGGGGGAGTCATTTGAACTAGAGCTAACACTTCCCCATCTTCTTCAACTGTTGCCAAGAATGGATTTTCGTAACGCCCAGCCTTAATTGCTTGCAGCACTCCAAAAAATAGACTGTATACATCTTCGCCTTTAGACAAAATCGGTTCTACTTTCACCGCAAATTCATGTACATCTTGATAGTGCACAAATTCCATTCCCACCAACCCCATTCGTATTAAATGTCTAACTTCAAAATCTTATGATAATTTTACCATAAACAGTCAATGTGCTGTAACGAAGTTTGAAATTCATTGGTTAGAGGAAAGCTTTCTTTATTACACAAAACTACAAAGGGAGCTTAAAATATGCCTGAATTTTGTCCAATGGCGCTTGCAGAGGATCCAACCCCTGATTACCTGCTAGATTGCAAGGAGTGCGGTCTATATGAGCAAGGGACACGAATGGTTTGGGGCGAAGGAAATCCGCAAGCACCGATTATAATTATTCTTGATAATCCGGGTGCACGTGAAGACCGTGAAGGTGAGTCATTTGTTTGCGGAACGCGGCAAACACTGCAAGAAGTCGCGAATGATGCCGGTTTGAAATTGGATGATCTGTATGTCACTTTCATCCTAAAAAGAAAACCTGTGCGTGCATACGACAAAGAAGTAGTTCGTCAAATTTGTATGAGACATTTAGAACAGCAACTTCAAGAAAAAAAGCCTGCACTAATTCTTTGCCTAGGCAACGTGGCGGTCCAATCTTTTTTTCAGAATCACGAAGCCGAAGTGAAGTCATTGCGGGGCAGTTGGCATGATGTACGGGGTTTTCAGACGGCTGTGGCCTACCATCCACTTGCCGTTAGGCGCCGTCCTAACTTACGATCCTTATTCCTAGAGGACTTGAAGTTCGTAGCCGAACGCTATACAAATTTAAACCCTTAATTTCCCGCATCTTCTAGAAATATCTTTTAATAACCAAATACAGTGAGGACATCTTTTTACTGCCTGCTACATTCTGATGGTTTTCCTTATTGCGTCCGTTATCCGCTAGAATTCTGTTTGTCTTACAGCATTTTTGGAAAAGAAGGCTGTTAGATTACAGCTGAATCAGATCTAACCAATGCCTGATTCCCTGAATTGGGGTATCCGGCATTGGTTTTTACTGTTCCATTCGATAGCCTATTACTTTCCCTTCTACTTTACTCAACGATAGGGGTCCAAAGTGACGGCTGTCTATACTGCTCCACCCCCTCTCCCTTACTAGACGAACCACTTTCAAAAAGGAGTCGAATACCAAAAAAAAGACATGCATCAGTTAGATGCACATCATTTTCTATGTATAGCAAGTATTTCTTATTCATATTCACCAAAGCATTGGTTTTTGAACCATGAGCCAAAGCATGATCAGCATAAGACCAATGTATATCCATGAAGTAGTATTCAAACGATCAAGTATCTTATTTTTATTAGCATGTGGATTTTTAAATCTCCGTAGCACAACTGTAAATCCTTTTGCTAGAAAAACTCCAGATAAAAGCATAACAGCAAGCGTCATAATCACCCATGACGTATGCCATGGCCAAGGTCCAAATACCAATAGGAGGACACCAGTGTAGACGAGAACATGTCCTGCATGCATGACCAAACGAATGATGACGTTGATAATAGACAATAAAGCTTGCTCAATTCCGGTTCCAACGCCACGCACTCGCTTAATGATCGGCATTAAGATAAATAATGGACCTATGGCGAGGACAGCACTAATAACATGCAAAAAGACAATCGCGCCATAGATTCCTGAATTCATTCAGAACATCATTTCTCTACAGGGCTATATTCATGTACCCAAACACGCATTGTCGGTATCCATGGCATTTTATCATGCATTGCAAGAATGGATTGTTTATATTCTTCCATTGTTGTATAACCTTCTTGTTGTGCATGTTCGTCCGTCATTTCGCCAAGCGACTGTGAATAAATTGTATCGACTTTAAACTCTTTACCATCAAGTACCATAACTTCACCAAGATCTGCATAAACACCATTGCGGCGAGTAGCTGTCTTTTCACCATTCAGTACTTTTTGAACATCTTTTGGAATCGTAACTAGCTTCTCAATGGTACATGTTTTTTTAGGTAGAATAACATTTGCTTGTTCACTCATGTAAATCGCCTCATTTCATAAAATAACAACTTCCTCTATCATAACTATTTCCAGCAAATTTAGCGAGGCTTTCGGTCGTAGATGGCAACAAAAAAGGAACTATGTAGATGGAAATAGGTTCTTTACAAGGGTGATTATCAAAATAAGCAAGTTACTCTCATGAAGTTTCAAGTGGAATGAATTTAATCCTTTTTACTTGATACATTTGATCTTTGAATTCATAAGTAATATGAAATTCACCTATATAGCCACCAAGTGGAGAAGTTTGGGCCCCCATAATAGCAGTCAATTCATTATCCAAAACATCAAAGCGAACTAAACTTCCTGTAACGACGTCTGAAAATAAGCGTTTGGGGTCAATACCCAACTTATCAAGTTGGATAACAGTTCTTTCATTTCCAATATTAATAATCGCTTCCGACTTCGTTAATTTTGTTTTCACGTTTTTTAAAAGAATAGCCATTGGATTATCTACAAGTATTTCCCCGTAAACTTCCCCAAAATTGGTTTCAGTATTATGAAGTACATGGACAAATTGTTCTATAACCCCGGTTCCATATCCCCTTGTTAATACAATAATTAATTCTTTTTTTCCATCTTGAATAATGTCCTTATAAAAAAGTTGTGGCCAATAAGCTTCATTAGATACATTAATCCAATATGGAAAATACTGAATACCTCCATTTGCTTCTAATCTGAACTTTTCCAAATACCCTTCTCTTTCGATAGCATATAAAGTTACATTCGCTTCTAGTAAATTCCCGACAACTTTTTCTTTTGTTTCATTTTGAATGGTGATCATTTTAGATGCCTCATGATTAAGGGCCTTGGTTTTAAATGGAATTAGTATTAGAAGTATCACAACAAATAGTACGAATCGTATTAACAGCCTGTTCAAAGTATTCTTCACCACCCATTTTTGTCTAGTATGTATGAAATACCCCCTTATATTCATAAAAAAATGCTTATCGTTGTAAATCCACATTTTCACTGATGCTTCTCCCATGACAAATTACCCGCAGTACAGGATTTTTTTGTATGCTAAGCATTAAAAAAAAGGCTGAGTTTCCGATTAACTGGAAACTCAGCCTTCTCCTTACCAACACTTACATCTGTTTCAACAAATTCGCCATCTCAATCGCTGCATTCCCTGCATCCCATCCTTTATTACCGGCTTTCGTTCCTGCACGTTCAATCGCTTGTTCAATCGTATCTGTTGTCAAGACACCGAAAATCACGGGAATGCCTTCTTGCAGATTAATAGCTGCAACGCCTTTTGCTACTTCACTGCACACATAATCAAAATGCGGTGTTGCACCACGGATAACGGTTCCAAGTGTAATAACAGCATCGTACTTACCAGAAGCAGCCATTTTCTTCGCGATTAGCGGAATTTCATAAGCACCTGGCACCCATGCAACCGCGATATCACTATCGGCAACTCCGTGGCGACGCAATGCGTCTTCTGCCCCACCTAATAATTTCCCTGTGATGAATTCATTAAACCTCGCAACGACGATCCCAACTTTAAGTCCTGTTCCGACTAAATGTCCTTCATAAATTGTGCTCATTCCAATTCCCCCTTAATTGTTCAGTAAGTGACCCATTTTAATTTTCTTCGTTTCCATGTATATTTTATTCTCTACTTTAATAGGCATTTCGATTTGAACACGCTCTGTTATTTCTAACCCATGCCCCGCTAGTCCAGCAATTTTACGCGGGTTGTTTGTCAAAAGATGAATCGACGCTAAACCGAGATCCCGTAGTATTTGTGCTCCGATGCCATAATCTCGAAGATCATCTGAGAATCCTAATTTTTCATTGGCTTCTACTGTGTCGTATCCTTCTTCCTGCAGCTTGTATGCCTTCATTTTATTGACGAGGCCAATGCCACGCCCTTCCTGACGCATATAGAGCAGAACGCCTTTTCCAGCTTTTTCAATCTGTGCGAGAGCAGCTTGAAGTTGCGGGCCACAATCACATCGACATGAGCCAAAGACATCGCCTGTCAAACATTCCGAATGAACGCGGACGAGTACATTTTCAGCGTCTTCAATATCGCCTTTTACCAAAGCAATATGTTCATGCCCTGTTTCTTTTTCAACAAAAGCGACTGCTTTGAAATCTCCAAAATCTGTTGGCAGATTAATATCCACAATACGCTCAACAAGTTTTTCATTGATTCGACGATAAGCAATTAGTTCCTGAATTGTTAAAATAACAAGTTCAAATCGCTCCGCTATCTCTTTCAACTGCGGACCTCTGGCCATCGTTCCATCGACGTTCATAATTTCACATATTACTCCGACCGGTTCTGCTCCCGCAAGCTTCGCAAGGTCTACGGCGGCTTCTGTATGGCCTGACCGCTTTAAGACACCACCAGACTTCGCAATTAACGGAAAAATATGTCCTGGTCTTCTGAAGTCAGCTGGACCTGATTCATTCCCGAGCATTTTCAGAACGGTTTCTGACCGTTCAAATGCTGAAATGCCAGTGTGACAATCCGCGTGATCTACACTAATTGTAAAAGCAGTTCCGTGCACATCACTATTATTTTCCGTCATCAGCCCTAGTTCAAGTTGTCGCGATTTCTCTTCATCTATCGGCACGCAAATCAGTCCACGGCCTTCTGTTGCCATAAAGTTAATTATTTCAGGTGTAGCGAATTCGCCAAGCGCAACAAAGTCCCCTTCGTTCTCCCGGTCTTCGTCGTCAACGACAATAATCGCTTTTCCTTTTTTCAGCTCTTCGATTGCTTTTTCTACTGTTGTGTACATCTGTTGTGCCTCCTTAACTAAGGAATCCACTAGCGATAAGGGTATCCATTGTTAAACCGCCAGTTGATTTCCCTTTGTTTGTAGTCAGTAGCCGTTCTATATATTTTGCGAGCATATCACATTCTACGTTTACCTTATCCCCGGTCCGTTTACGGCCAATAATGGAGTCGTCTCGTGTAATTGGAATAAGTGAGATGATAAAACCTTTATCGGTCACACCAAAGACAGTAAGTGAAGTTCCATCCACTGTTACTGAACCTTTCGGGATAAAATACTTCAATAATTCAGTTGCGATACTGATTTCCATATAGATTGCATTTTCTTTTTGCCTAACTGAAACAATTTCGCCAGTGCCATCAACATGTCCACTGACTATATGTCCGCCGAAACGACCATTCGCCGCCATCGCACGCTCTAAGTTAACTGGACTTCCCGTACGCAGTGCTTGAAGCGTTGTCGCTTTAACAGTTTCAGGCATGACGTCAGCTGTAAATTGATTGCTCGAGAAGTCTGATACCGTCAAACAGACACCGTTCACTGCCAGACTATCGCCTTTTTTAACATCGCTAAGCACTTTGGTACAACGTATTGATAGTTGCAATGAATTCGCCGCTGGCCTAACCGCTGAAACTGTTCCTATCTCTTCAATAATTCCAGTAAACAACTGCTGTCAATCCTCCTTCAGAAACCTGGCGTGCAATCGGATATCGTCCCCGATTTGTCGCACATCTAAAAAACGAAGGGATTCGCCTTCTGCCATCAGGTTCCGAGTATCATCCATGAATAAAGAAGCACCGTTGCCAATCAATTTCGGAGCCATATACAAATACAGTTCATCCGCGAGACCTTCATTGATGAAACTGGAATGAACTTTGCTACCGCCTTCGACAAACAACGTCATGATTTCCTTGTCAGCAAGACGTTTTAAGGCTTCATTCAAAAAAGATCCATTTTCTGAAATCCTTTCAATTGAAACGAGCGGATAATCCGAAAAAGTAGTTGTCGATTCTGTTGAATCGAGTGTAAATATAATTGTTTCTGCAGCGCCGTCTGTAACGACATTCGCTGTTTTTGGCGTCCTGAGATGCCGGTCTAAAATAATTCGAATAGGGTTCTTTCCACCATGGGGCAAACGGGTGGTGAGGAAAGGGTTATCGTGAAGTACGGTTTGTACGCCGACCAAAATAGCATCATGGGTATGGCGGAGGTGATGGACATCGGTTCGTGATGCAGCCGAAGTAATCCATTTGCTGTCCCCGTTCTGCGTTGAAAGTCTACCGTCAAGAGTTGCGGCGGCTTTCAAGGTAACGTATGGTTTCCCGTATCTGATAAAATGAAAAAATGCTTGGTTTAACTGCTCTGCCTCTTCCTGTAAAATGCCGGTAATAACTTCAATTCCAGCAGCTTTAAGAAGCCCGATTCCAGTTCCATTGACGGAAGGATTCGGATCGATAGACGCAACAAAAACACGTTGAATTTCAGACGAAATAATGAGATCTGTACACGGAGGTGTTTTCCCAGTATGGGCACACGGTTCCAGTGTCACGTATAGATCAGCACCAATAGAATCCGTACCTGCCATTGCCAGTGCATGCACTTCAGCATGAGGTGTTCCAGCTTTTAAGTGCGCACCAGTCCCTAAAATCCGGCCGTTTTTTACACAAACAGCACCGACAAGTGGATTAGGCGAGGTTTGTCCTTGTGCACTACGCGCCAGTTCAAGAGCAAGTCTCATATAATATTGAGGGTCCATTGGCATTCCCCCTTTCGATTTTTGAAAGGGCAGAGCCTGCAAGCATAACACGCATATCCAAACAACTTCTCCCATCCAGACTATAACTGTCGGTGCCGGAATTTCACCAGCTCCACCGCCTTCCAAACAAGGAAGGACGGGTCACGGACTAACGAGCTATGCTCGATCACCGCCGGTAAGGAATTTCACCTTGCCCCGAAGAGTTTGTTTATACGTGTCGACTTAAAGTTATCATACTACTTCCATAAAATCAAAAAAACTCAGTCCGATTGAACGGAACTGAGTCTTCTATAATTGATGAAATTAGGAATTCAATTGAATTCGCTTCGGTGCTCGGTGCGTATAAAGCAATTATTTCTAATTCTTCAAGTCTTCAATTGAAGTGATGTCCATATACTTCGGTACTACAAGACCGACTTTGACACCTTCCATATTGACGCCAAGTTCTTCGAATTTACCTTCGAATTTATCAGCGTACGTTTTATGCGTTAATGGCATCCAAGCTGCAAGCGATGCATCTGCACTACCGTCAGCAACTGCCGTCCATAATGGACCTGCTTCAACTTGCGTTAATGTCACTTTATAACCCATATCTTCTAAAACAATTTTCATGACGTTATGACTAGCGATTTCACTGTCCCATGCAACATAAGCAAGTTTGATCTTGTCACCGTCCACTTTTTCAACACCATTTGTCCATTCAGCTACTTTTTCTTCGTTTGCATCAACCCATTTTTGTGCAGCTGCATCGTCTTTTTCGCCTTCTTGAATCGCTACCATTATTTCGCCCATATCTTCTTCAGTCCAATTGAACTGCGATAAGATTTTATGCGCTTCTGGCATATCGTCTTCTAGACCAATTCTTCCGATTGTACGGATTTGCTCTTCCCCACCGTACACGCCTTTTGGATCTTCAAGATATTTCAAATCGTATTTCGCAAATTTCCAATGCGGTGTCCAACCTGTAACGATAATCGGTTGCTCTTTGTCATAGGCTTTTTTCAGTGAAGCTGTCATTGCCGCACTTGAACCTGTTGTAAGATCCCAATCTGTAAGGTCATATTCTACAAGCACTTTTTCAGTCGCTTCCATGATACCTGCGCCTGGATCGATGCCTGTAATTTTATAGTCTACTGATTCACCAACTGTTTTCGCAGTGTTTCCACCTGCTTCATTCTTGTCATCGTCATTACCACATGCGGCAAGTCCAACTGCTAGTAGAGCAACCGCTCCGAGCCCTAATACTTTTTTAGTTAATTTCATTTTGTAATTCCCCCTTGTTTTTTCTTTCCAGCGTGTTGTGTTACTCGGTCCAAAATAATTGCCACGATCACAATGGATAGCCCCGCTTCAAAACCAACACCCGTTTTCAATTGTGTTACAGCCCTGTAAACTTCTTCACCAAGCCCTGGCGCACCAACCATAGAGGCGATAACGACCATGGACAAGGAAAGCATTATGCTTTGGTTGACACCTGCCATAATTGTCGGTTTGGCAAGCGGAATTTGCACTTTACTCAGTCTCTGCCAAGTCGTAGAACCAAATGCTTCCGTCGCTTCGATTAAATCTTTCGGAACTTGCTGGATTCCCAGCATCGTTAAACGGATTGTTGGTGGCATTGAGAAGATAACAGATGCCACAACCCCCGGGACGACCCCGATGTTAAAGAAGAATATAGCTGGCAGTAAATAAACGAACGCCGGCATTGTTTGCATTAGATCCAATAATGGATTGATGATTTTCCTTGCCGTCGCTTGTTGTGAACCCCAAATACCGACTGGAATTCCGATTATCAGTGCGAAAAATACTGAGGTGAGTACGAGCGCTAGCATTTGCAGCATCGGGTACCAATAGCCCAAGTAATCAATGAAAAGCAAGCCGATTAATGTGAATAACGCTATGCGGCGAGTGGAAACGAACCACGCAAGTAAGGCAAATAGCACGGCAAGTAAGATAGATGGCATCATATCGAGCCATTCTACCGACCCTTCAACAATCCCTTTGAGAAAATCTGAAATTCCGTCAAACACTGTACCAAAAGTAACCACGAGCCAATCGACACCATTGTCAATCCACTCCGCAAATGGCAAACGAGGTAAAATTTTATCCATTTATCTTCACCTCCGTATCCGTTTTTTCATCGGAATCGAATGTACCATTATTATTGATAAACTGATTGTCACCTGATAATGCGCCAATCAATGCACCACGAATAATAATTCCTTGAAGCCTATTATTTTCATCAATGACTGCAACAGGGATAACAGCTGTCGATACGATATCGAACAAATCGATTAGCACGGTATCCTGAGGAATCATGGGAAGGTCAGTAATCATTATTTCCTCAAGTGTCTTCCCTGCTTCAATAGCTAAACTCGCATCTTGCGCTGTAACTGCCCCTAATAGACGGTTTGCTTTATTGACAACGTAAATTGAAGATATCCCAAGTTTTTTCATCATACGGAGCGCTATTCTAGCTCCACGGTCGATTTGAACCGTATCTGCTTTCTTCATAATATGTCCCGCTGTCAATACTTTGGAAAGATCCACATCTTCAACAAAACGTTCGACATATTCATTCGACGGACTCATCAATATCTCTTCAGGCGTACCCACTTGAACGATTTCCCCGTCTTTCATCAATGCAATGCGGTCTCCTATACGAAGTGCCTCATCTAAGTCATGGGTAATGAAAATAATTGTTTTCCCCATATCATTATGAAGCTGCAATAATTCGTCTTGCATATCTTTGCGAATTAACGGATCAAGTGCACTGAATGCTTCGTCCATCAGCAATATATCTGGTCCGTTAGCTAGTGCTCTCGCTAAACCAACACGCTGTTGCATGCCTCCGCTCAGCTGGCTAGGGAATTGATCTTCATATCCTGCAAGTCCGACTAACCCTAAGGATTCTTTCGCTTTGGCTTGACGTTCTGCCTTCGCAACTCCTTGGATTTCTAAGCCATATTCCGCGTTTTCAAGAATCGTCTTGTGGGGAAAAAGTGCAAAGTTTTGAAATACCATTCCAATTTTCTTACGTCTTACAGTACGAAGTTGTTCTTTATTCATCCCGACGATGTCCTCACCGTCCAGTAGGATATTGCCCATAGTTGGGTCAATCAACCTGTTCAGCAATCTGACAAGCGTTGATTTTCCGCTACCTGACAATCCCATAATGACGAATATTTCGCCCTCGTACACATCGAATGATGCATTTTTAACCCCGACTGTTGCTCCAGTCGCCTTCAAAATCTCACCTTTTGATTTTCCTTCATTAAGCAGCTGGGAAGCCCGCTTCGCGTTTTTACCAAAAATCTTCGTGGTGTTAATCACTTCGATTTTCTTATTGACAATTTGTTCACTCATGCATACACTCCTGACATTTTCAAAACTAATGAATGTCTTCTAGTATAGCTGTCTTTTTTTTGCATTACAACCGTTTTCTCAATTTAAATGGTTTGTACAGAAAAAACTGTACGAACTTTCATTGCTACGAATTGCTTTTTAAGATAGGATATAATACGCTATAAGAAATGGGCTGGATCGGTTAATGAATGCCGATGCTAGTGGAGGGAAGACGCTTATGAACGGTAATGAAAAACTTGAAAAAGCTCGTGAACGGATTATTGAATCCATCGCACAAAATATACATCTTTATGGTCTTACACCTTCTGCTGGAAGACAGTATGGCACGATGTTTTTTCATAATGAGCCGTTAACATTGGATGACATGACAGAAGAACTTGGGATGAGCAAAACGAGCATGAGCACTTCTGTCAGAGCGCTATCCGATTTGAAGTTAGTGGAACGCGCTTGGAAAAGAGGGGTCCGAAAAGACCTTTATCAAGTGAAAGATGATTGGTATCAAAGCTTTCTAGATCTTTTTTCAATAAAATGGAGAAGATCTGTTTCCTTTCATTCAGCAGCAATTAGAAGATCTTTGGCTGAACTGGAAGAACTAGTGAACGACCCTGCGATTGATGATGGATTAAGAGAAGAAGTAACTATAGATATTGAAAAATTACTATACCTGCGCGATTACTACGAATGGCTCGATCGCCTTGTTGATGCTTTTGAAGATCATGATATCTTTAATCTCGTACCCATTAAAAAGCCTGAAAAGGATACGCCAAATAAGTAAATATGAAAAGACGGCATTCACAATTTTGTGTTTGCCGTCTTTTCATTATCTATTACACTTTTTTTATACGATTGTATCCTTTTTCCCCGTATGGCTGTAACTCTTCTAACCACTTATCCAACTGCTTCTTTAGAATTTCACCTTTGCTAGTCCCTTTCCAATCCTTCTCATCTATCGATTCGAGTATTTCGATTTCAAAACTCTCTTTTCCAAGTTCATCCCAATCGGTTTGCAGTTCTTTATTTTTATGCCCACCGGTAGATAACATGAATTTCAATCCATTCAATGTTTTGAAATTTGGTGTCGAATTTACAAAAAGCTTCCCGTTCTTTACATTCTTGATTTGAAATATACCATAACTCGGTTTCTCTTCCTTCGCCTTCAATTTCATTTCTTTTTTAAAATCCATTTCATCGACATCTCCATTTTCTAAATTCTGCACGAGGCGATACGCACTTCCTTCAGCGTTACGCGTTAACACACCACGGTCGACCATCTCCCGCCGTAACAGCATATAATCTTCATAAACTGTTTCCAAAACCGCGTTGACTTGACCTTCTGTATACACTTTTCCCGGTTTGAAGAGCAATGCAACTTCAGCCAACAATTGGATTTTTTCTTGTTCTTTCATACGGAGTGTTTTCAAACGACCATCTTCTTCCGAGAAGTAGCGTGCTAATTCTGTTGAAGATTCAAATGATTTCGATATCGACTTAACAATACCCGGTTCGTTTGGACCGACTTCTTGTTGCCGTTTCACCAAATTCATGAGGGCTAGAAGTGTTTTTGCCTGTCTTTCTTTCTTCCGTAATGAGAAACGATGATTCCGAATCGTCGACATGCTTCCGATTTTCAGTTCTTTTTGAATTTCTTTGTCTGTCTTTCCTTCGTAAATCAACGACAGCAGTTTTGACTGTTGATCGGACAACCCTGTCTGTTCTTTACCACCCGAGAGCAATAGGTCAAAGACATTGCCATGCATCCTTTCAATATGATGTTCCATATAACGCCAATCTGCGAAAAGTACATCTCCTACAGGATAAATGACTCCCTTTTCAACTTCTTCATCACATATTAAACAGCGATAATGGTGACTCTCCTTGATATAGCCCTTTTCCATAACTTCTAACGGGTAATCTAGTAACATATCCAACTAAACATAAACACCTTTCAATATATACTCATTTTATATAAACAAACATAACATTAATCTACGTTTCGTTCAATCCTGTTTTACGCATAATAAAAACCGCACTCCAAAGAGCACGGTTTTTCAACATCCTAGCGTTCTATTTTATCACTGTCGCGTCTAGCTCAATTTCTACATTTCCTTTGATAGCGCGGCTAATCATACAAGACGTTTCCGCTTTTTCCGCAAGCTTGTGTGCCAGTGCTTCATCCTTTTCAGTCGCGTCCTGTTTCAACACAATTTGGGGTTTATGGATAATCTTTTTATATGTAATAACACCGTTGGATACATCGACAACGCCGATTGACTCCATCGTCAAGGCAACTTTCTCCAGTTTACTTCGCTCCATCATAGCCGCAAGTGTAATAATATAACATGTCGCAGCAGCGCCCAACAGCATTTCATCCGGATTCGTACCAATTCCCGGCCCATCCATTTCAGGTGGGATTGAGATCTTCGTCTTCAAATTCCCCGCATCGATTGTTCCTATATCATTCCGCAAACCAGGCCAGTCCGCTGTTAAATGAAAGTAGTGTTCTGCCAAAAGAAAAGCCCCCTTTTATTATTTTGTTTCTTTCATTATACAGTTTACTTTTCCAAATTTAATCATCCTAACAAATTGTCTTGATAGCAGCCTCAAATTCAGAGTCACCTAACAGGGACTTTGATGATTCCCACGTCATTCGGCAGACCCATTCCACACGCTATTTTCTATTTGCTCATATACATAGAAGAAAAACAAATAGATACAGGGGGAAATTAGTATGCAGTGGGTAACTATATTATTAATCGGAATTGCAGCAAACATTGATAATTTAGCAATAAGTGTTTCATACGGTTTAAAATTAAAAAGAATTCCTATCTTATACAACTTCATTATTTCTCTAATTTCTATTGTATTTGCATTTGTATCCATTTCAGCGGGGAGTTTTTTATCCCATTACTTTTCACAATCCATGGCCAACTTTACTGGTGGCTTCCTAATTACCGCCCTTGGCATATGGTTTATAATGCCGTCTCCAGTGTGTGTTAAAAATAAGTCAATGCAAAAAGAAGATGTACGTCCCGCAATTCTAAGTGTAGAAAAAGAACAAATAATCACGTTAAAAGAATCTTCTTTTTTAGGTTTCTTGCTTGCTTTAAACTGCTTAGCAATTGGTTTTGGAGCCGGAATCACTGGATTCTCTCCTTTTTTCACTTCCATCTCAATTGGCGTATTTTCACTAATTTCAATTTCTTTAGGGATTAAAATCGGAAATAAAATTGGCAGTACACTATTTGGTAAGTACTCAACTATCATTGCAGGACTCTTGCTTATCATAATTGGCATTTATGAAATGTTTTTCTAATTATACTTATCCCATTTGGCGCAAATAATTGCTTCATAATATAAAACAAACAAATCAATGGCCTTATTCGCAAATGGGATAGTCAAATTAGTTTCTATCACTATAATGCTCTCAGTTCCCCTTCTTTTTTCACTCGACTGAAAATTCTTTTTTCTAATCGAAGTTTCCAAAAACATATGGTACACTTAATGTCACTAGTTTGAAAACGCTTACAATACCAATCAGCTTCAAAAGGAGGAAACTTTATGGCGCTTGTACTCCAGCAACGACAAGAACAGAGTCTACTAATGACACTCGAGTTAAGACAAGCAATTGAACTCTTACAATACTCGACGTATGAACTGGAACAATTTATACGGCAGCAAGAGCTTGAAAATCCGCTTATCGAGCTGAAAGAAAAAAATACATATGAGGAAAGATTAAATCAGCGATCGTCCTCCTTTGGCTCTTCCGAGATGCCGGATGATCTATTTCCATGTACGGATAGGAACATGCGGGACACATTATTCGAAGATGCGAAATTCCTCTACCCCGACGAACACACCCAAAAGTTATTAAACTATCTCATTTATAATTTAGATGACAATGGCTATCTACGTGTCCTTGATAGGGATTCAGCGTTCTATTTGGAATTTGATGAAGACGCTATTAACAAGGGGATACTTTTACTTCAGCAAGTGGGACCGGTCGGTATTGGGGCTAGAAACTTAGAGGAATGCCTGCTCCTACAAATCACATTCATCTATCCTGACAATAGACTAGCTGCTCATTTAATAGAACATCATTTAAACTTGCTTGCCGATCATAAATGGAATGAAATCGCCTTACAAATGAATATTGAAATGAAGGTAGTCAAGAATCTCTACGACTTCATACAAACGCTTAATCCGAGGCCCTGCTCATTTATTTCTAATTCTTCAACTGAATATTTAACTCCAGACATTATTGTAGAATCCAAAGATGATAAATTAGTTTTTCATTTGAATGACGGCTATTTACCGACGATTCAAATCACCGCAAATTATTCGCAACAGCTTCAATCGAAAAGTGATGTGTCAAAGTACATTCAAACCCAATATAAAAATGTGCAATGGCTTCTCAGTAGCATCGAACAGCGCCGGAATACGATTATTAAAATTGTGCAAGTCCTGTTAGAAAAACAACAAAGCTTTTTTGTAGATGGATTCCCCTCATTAAAGCCATTAACACTAAAAGAAGTCGCTGATGAAATTGAAATGCACGAATCGACTGTCAGCAGAGCAACATCCAACAAAGTCATTCAGACAGCATTCGGTTCTTTTGAACTACGACTGCTATTTACTTCAAAGTTAGAATCTGCGGATGGCACTAGCATTTCTCAAACGGCAGTAAAAACACTTTTAGAAAATTTCGTAGCCCAGGAAAACAAATTCAAACCCTATTCTGATCAAAAAATAGCAGAATACTTTAATAGCGAAAAAGGCATCACAATCTCTAGACGCACAATTAGTAAGTATAGAGAAGAGTTAAATATACCTTCTTCTAGCAAACGTAAAGATATTCAAGTGTAAATGGATAATCCTTTATCCAAAAAACACGGAGCATTCTTGACTGATTTGTCAGGAACGCTCCGTGCTCAGTTTAGTTAACTTCTATTGCATGTTCTTCATGTTCATGTAATTCATTATCATCTGTTACGTGAATTTGAATTTTGTGTGGACCCGCTTGTGCAAATGTGTAAGAAGCTGTATATTCACCAGCAACTTTTTCCTCGACATCGATCCAGTCGTGTTTATCCGGATTGGCTTCATTCCAAATTTCGTAACGTACTTGCGCTTTTTCAAATGGTTGACCATCATCTTGCAGGTGAACGACAAATTCAGCAGCTTCGCCGGGCTTCATATTTTCAGGTTCCATGAAGTGCATCGAAAATCCGTCAGCATGCCCATGTTCGTGTTCAGACTCGCCTTCAACAGCTTCTTCAATATGTGCACCGTTACCGACCGTCACTTCTTTTTTCGGCATTGTATGCAAACCTCTCGCTGTTACATGCACTTGAACGTGGAATAGACCGTCATGATCAAACGATGTTTCTGCCGAATACAGACCGTCTTTGTCATTCTTCGATTCAATCTTGACACTGTCGTCTTTTTTACCTTCTTCCCATACTTCAAATTCAACTTCATCAGCGTTATCTACTTTGTCTTCGCCTTGTGTAACAACTGCTGCCATTTTTATTATGCCATTCACATCAACTTGTTCTGTCACTGTTAGCTGCACATCGAGTGGTAGAGGTACCCCTGTGTCGTCCTCTTTTATCGTTTCTTCTTTACCGCACGCCGCCATCATTGCCAGCATGAATACCCCTGCTAACAAACCAAGTTTTCTTTTCATCATGATTCCTCCATTTTCGTTTTACTTAACGTAGTTCGTTATGTTCGTTATGATTATAATAGATAAGTTAGAACTAATTGTGAAGTACTGCGCTTCACACGATTTTCACAACTATTAGAGAAAATGAGTATAATAAGTAATCTATAATTGAAATGAGGTTTTATCTTGAATTCATCCACCATCATGATTATAGACGATGAACCGCAAATGAGGAAACTGATTCGAATGTTCCTCGAGAAAGAAGGCTACACTGTCATCGAAGCAACGGACGGTGTACATGCACTATCATTGATAGCTAAAGCAGATCCGCAGTTGCTACTCGTAGATGTAATGATGCCCTACATGGATGGCTTTACATTCGCCAAGGAAGTAAAACGCACATCGACGATTCCACTCATCTTTCTATCAGCAAAAGGGGACGAATGGGATAAAATACAAGGCTTGAAACTTGGCGGCGACGATTATATTGTCAAACCATTTTTACCGGGGGAGCTTCTTGCAAGGATTGAATCCGTTCTGAGACGATCTTATCAAAATAAAGCTATCGCAGATACGTTAACTATCGGGCCGCTAGTTATCGAAATCGAAGCACATAAAGTGTCATTGAATGGAAATCCCTTATCATTAACATTAAAGGAGTTCGGTATGCTCCATATACTTGCTAAAAATAAAGGTCGCGTATATTCAAGGGAACAACTGCTATACATTGTCTGGGGTGAAGAACATCAAAGTAGCGAGCGCACAGTCGATACACATATTAAAACGTTACGACTAAAAATGGGAAATTACGGAGAGCTGATTGAAACAGTCTGGGGTATCGGCTACAAATTCGAGGTGTGAAGATTGAAGAAACTTACATTAAGCAAGAAAATAGGAGTAGTCCTGATTTCCAGTATCGGGTTTACAATTCTTTTCTCCTTTTTCTTCATCCATTATCTCTATTCCGAATTGTATCTGACAAGTATCGAAGAATCCATTGTCTACCAGGGGAAAAGAACGGCTTCTCATTACCATTACGGGGAATTAAGTGATGAAATCATCGATAAAATACAATGGTATAACATCGTTTCCGAATACGAAATTATCGTAGTGGATAACTTAGATGACCTCACCTCCTATTTCCCTTATGAAATAAATTATGAAACACTTGTCGATGCAAATGACCTTGCAAAGTTAGACAAAGGTGCCTATGTGCTAAAAGAGGGATTCGTAAAGGAATTGAACAGTGAAATTCTAGGCGCTATTTTCCCAATCAAGGGCGAGGATGGACTTATCGGTTTTATCTATATATACGTACCTCTCGCGGCCGTTCAGGATGTGTTTCGAGGAAGCATTCCGATACTGTTGATTGTTGGCAGCTTATTTTTCTTCATACTCTTTCTAGTGGTCAATCGTGCATGGCGTTCTTTATTCAAACCATTGCAAGACCTTCAGCGACTTTCTTTTGAAGTATCTAAAGGGAACTATTCAAATCGAATCCAAAGCGAGCGCGACGATGAGGTTGGCCAATTGACGAAGGCGTTCAATTTGATGAGCCTTTCACTCGAACAGCAGGAAGAACGTAAAAAGGAATTCACGTCAAACATCGTGCACGAACTCCGTACACCGCTTACGTATATTAGCGGTTACACCCATGTTCTTAAAGACAAAATTTATTCATCGCCTGAAGAAGCACAAAGCTATTTGACAACGATTGAAAAAGAAACAGAACGGCTGACCAAATTGATCACTGATCTTGTGGAATTAAATCATTTGCAAGAAGACTTTTATACAATAGACATGCAACCGATTGCTATCGCTCAATTAGTAGTAGATACAGTTGACTTGTTCACGATTCATATCGCTGAAAAAGAATTACATCTCGAATTGACTATCGAAGAAGAACTTATTCTGACAGGTGATCCAAAAAGAATTCAACAAATATTTTACAATATCATAGACAATGCCGTAAAATATTCCGTCGTGAATGGCACCCTGGCTATTGAATTAACGAAACAAGATACTTCCCTGCAATTCCGAGTGACGAACGACGGAATTCTGATTGACGATGAAGATATCGAACGAATTGGCGATCGTTTTTTCAGGACAGATAAAGCCCGAAATCGGACAACAGGTGGTACAGGCTTGGGGCTCCCAATTGTAAAAGAGATCATTCGACTACACAACGGGACATTTGAGATGACTAGTGACGCCCTGACAGGAACAAGCGTAACGATTCGATTGCCAGGCTTATCTAATGATGAAAAAGAAGAGGTGTAATTTGAAAAACATGCGCTATCTGTTTATTCCCCTTGTCTTTGCAGTATTACTTGCCGCTTGTAGTTCTCAGCCACAAAATGGCAAGGAGATTGTCTCCTTTTCTTTTACTGACCAAAATGGACAACCTTTTGGTACAGATGAATTAGCAGGGAAAGTCTGGATTGCCGATTTCGTCTTCACAAAATGTAAAACCGTTTGTCCTCCGATGACACTTGAGATGGCGGATTTACAAAAAAAGTTCAAGGATGAAGACATACAAGCCGAATTCGTATCATTCACTGTTGATCCAACAATCGATTCACCCGATATATTAAAAGCGTACATCCACCAATTTACGGACGATGAAACGAATTGGCATATGTTGACGGGGTATACACAAGAAGTAATCGAAACTTTTGCACGGGAGCAATTTCAAACGATTGTTCAAAAGCCCTCAACCTCCAATCAAGTCATTCACGGGACAAACTTTTATCTGATCGATAAGCAAGGCAGGATCGTGAACGAATACAATTACGTAGATGCGTCCTATGTTAAGGAAATGATGAAGGATATCAAAAAAATTCAAAAATAGTAGACAAAAACACCTCATAGGCTTATCCACTTAGGAGGTGTTTCCTTGGATCACTTTCAATAGTATATGCCAGATACACTGATGGAAACAACCCTATTCATCATACCGCTGTCCGTGAAAGTTGTCATGAACTGAAAAGGGATTAATACACCAGTACAATAGCCTCCCACTCATCACAGGTGCCATATCCCTACCATTACTTACTTTTTCAAAGCAGGAGCATCATCGCTGTAATGAGTTTACTTACCACTATCAGCCGCCTCTTCCACCATTTTTGTAAATCACTCAGCGCAATACCTTTATATTATTTTCCGCTTATATAGAATTTTGGAGTTAACGATAAACCTAAATTGTTTGCTGTATTCATATCTTTCTCCCGGGCTTCTTTCTCTTTATTTCTCCCTGTTTCCTCCAAACTCCTGCATTGCTTTATTCGTTTCTTCTTTGGTTGCCACTTCCGGTATTGAGATGTGGGCAGCTGCTTTATTTCCTATAGAAGCGATTATATAAAAAAACTGTTACCATATGGTTAGACAAGGTAGTTCATGACCAAACTTAACCCGGGAGGAATCACAGTGATTGAATCGAACAGCCAAATCGTGTCCACTATTTCATATAACAGGGTCGAACGAATTATGGGTTGGTACGACCAAAAAACGCAACGAACTGTCCATAGCATCCACTTATACGCTGACACAATTTCAACTGCAAACAATACTTTCAAATTAGAACATGTCCATGATATGTCCTATAAACCATTCTCTAGCGGAGCAGGCTTTTTCTATTTGCATACAACCCAAGGTGTCTTCACATATGAAGTCGAGACAGACCCAACCAATTTCATTCGGACGTATAAAAATTTACGTTAAGATTCGACTCTTTCAAAAAAATGTTTAGTACTTACATTTTAATGGTATATAAAGAAAGAGTACAAAAATGGAGGGATATTTAATGACTGTTAAAAAAACTGTTGAAAACGCCGTTCAAGCTAAAAAAGAAATCGAGGAATTGGTTACACAAGGCTATACACATGATGACATCTATATTTTTGCACATGACAAAAAGAGAGCCAGTCACATAACGGATGCGCTAGATACGGAAAGCGTAGGCATGAAAGAACAAGGTTTCTTGGATGGTATGAAGAACATGTTCTCTTCCCGCGGAGATGAGCTTCGTAGCAAGATGGAAGCTGTAGGTCTATCCGTTGCAGAAGCTGCTGATGCTGAGCAAGAGCTTGACCAAGGTAAACTTATCCTAATCGCAAAGAAATAACCTATAAGTTCATGAATCCCATTCCTTTAATCAGAGGAATGGGATTTTTTCATTACTTAGAAATTAATTGGATTATGGATTAGTTACAAGTTAGTGAATTGTTGCCTAGCCTCACGGGCTATGGACTATATATGATTGGATATGATCGGTCTGGCGACATATAAAGTCAGTTAGCAAGGAGATATGATTGGTCGTGCTTACACTTTTGCTATTTTAATGCTTTCATTGGCATAATCACCCCATTATTCGATATGATGAACAATGAAAGTGGGTGCAGTTTATGATTAACAAGTTATGGAAGATTGGCTTTTTCACTGGACTTACGAGTTTCATTCTTCTCATAGTAGGTGTACGAACTATTTTGGGTCAAACGCTTGTCTTTACAAACTACTTAACATTTGGCCTTTTTGGGCTAATTATCGGTGTCTTTTCATTTTTACTGCTGTTTTACAATTTGAAAATTGCTTTCAGGATCTTCTTGATTGGTGTGGTTCTCGGTTTTGCAGAGTTTTTCCGCAGCTTATTAATGAATCCGAATGGGATAGGTGATGTACTCGGAATCTTGTCCTTGTTCATCATCTCTTCCTTTGGATTGGGACTGGCCTTTATTGTCCAGTTCATCGTGATTTTGATGAAGAAAAAAAGCTAGAACAAATGCGTCGGAGTCTATACGACAAAAAGAGTGTACAATTCCTAGTTTCCATAGGAATTGTACACTCTTTTTTTACTGCCTTAGACAGCTTTCTCTTTCTTAATTTGCTTACTTCTTAACTGGCCGCATGCCGCGTCAATGTCTGTACCATGTTCAAGTCGAACGCCGCAATTAATTCCTTTTCTTTTAAGCGTTTCGTAAAATGCTTTAATGTCTTCAGGTGTACTACGACGATACTGGTCATGTTCGTCAACAGGGTTGTAGGGAATCAAGTTAACATATGACAGATGACGTTTGTTTTCAAGCAGTTTTGCCAATTGTTGCGCTTCAGCAACATGATCATTCACATCATGCAACATTATATATTCAAACGTTATTCTGCGGTTTGTCGTTTCCAAATAGTAATCAATCGAATCCATCAATTTTTCAATCGGGAACGCTTTGTTAATTTTCATAACGCGTGTACGCAGTTCATTATTCGGTGCATGCAAAGAAACAGCTAAGTTGATTTGGATATTTTCTTCTGCGAATTCCTTAATTCGTTGCGGATTACCACTAGTTGAAACAGTAATGTGACGAGCACCGATTGAAAGTCCTTTTTGGTCATTAACGACGCGTAGGAAATCCATCAAATTTGAATAGTTATCGAATGGTTCGCCGATTCCCATAACAACAATATGGCTTACGCGCTCCTCTTGCTCTTTTGCATCGAGGTGATGCTGTACTTCCATGATTTGCTCTACAATTTCTCCAGCAGTCAAATCACGGCTCTTTTTCAACAAACCACTTGCACAGAAACTACAGCCGATATTACAGCCTACTTGTGTCGTTACACAAACCGATTGACCATAAGGGAATTTCATCAAAACGGTTTCAATCAAATTGCCATCTTGCATTTTGAAAAGGAACTTGATAGTGCCATCTTCAGACTCCTGTTTTACAGTCTGCTCCAGCGTACGCATAACAAAGTTCGCATCCAGCAAATCAATACATTCTTGATTAATATTCTTCATGTCCGCAAAGTTTGTTACACGTTTTTTATATAGCCAGTCCCAAATTTGTGCGGCGCGGAACTTTTTCTGACCTTGTTCCAATAACCATTCTGTTAGTTGTTCGATTGTAAGTCCATATATTGAATTTTTCATTAGTTATCCTCATTTCAGAAAATGCAATTCACATATTATACTACATGAAATTAGAAATTGGAACAACTAATTTAATTCACTGAACACTTTTGAATACATAAAAACCGCCTGCCCTCTCCACGTCTAGCGGAAAGGGCAGGCGGTATACCATTTTTATGCCGTTCGTTTATCCAGATTCATAAGAATATTGAAACCAAAACAGAAAATACCAATCAATGTCGCTGCCCCACCCGCCGTTGCGATTGGAAAAAATACAGGACTCACGCCTAAAATGGCTAATGCAATGGCAATCATCATAACTGGCAATCCAATATTATGAAGCCAAAAATGCCATTTTGCCAAGCCAGTCTTCTCCAAACTCGGATATAGATGATAAAAAACTCCAATGAGGGCTAATGACATCCATCCTAGCAAATTGATGTGAACATGCACAGACGTCAATGTAAAGATGTGTGTGAGCGACATGTAGAGCCCAAACGAAATCCCAAGCATGAAATAGACGACAGAAATCTTAAGCAGTGTTTTGCTCATTTTTCACTTCCCTTCTTTATTTTTTCACATCTTACATCGCTAACTCCTTACATCATTCTATGAACCACTGAATTCAAATAGTATATATTCAGTTGCGTTTCTTAGCTACACGTTAAAAATAAAACTAGGCATCCTCCATATTCCCTGGAGGATGCCTAGTTTGTGGTCACTACTTATTTAAACTTCATCGCACTTCATTCTTTGCGGCATTGTCCTTCTTTATTTTCATGACCAACGTTAAAATATTCAATAAGCTAAGAACCGTAAAAAAGATTCCAAAGCCAATTTGACCATCCCTAAATCGCGTAATTGCGAAATAACTCATGAATAATATTAGTGCGATATCAATATATTTTGATCCCATATCGAAAACCTCCCTTGTTTACACAAGTATAGCAGTTTCGATACATTTTTCATTAACTCATTTCATCTTCGAATCTACTAGTTCATTTCAAACTCAAGACGTCACTTAATTTCTCAACTAATCGTTCCATCTGTTCATCTGTTCCGATTGTTATACGTAGGTAGTTGTCGATTCCGGGTTTGTTAAAATACCTAACTAACACGCCTTCTTTTTTTAATTCATTGTAAATAAACTCTGCTGGAACAGTCTTATGTGAGGCGAAAACAAAGTTTGCTTGTGAAGGTAGTACGTCGAAATCGAGCTGTTGCAACGTCTCGTTCAACTTTTCCCGTGTTGCAATGATTTTTTGGGTCGTTTCCGTGAAATACGCTCTATCCTCAAACGCCGCTTTTGCCCCGACCAGCGCAAGACGGTCCAGCGTATAAGAATTGAATGAGTCTTTAATGCGAATCAATGCAGCAATTAATGAAGGAGCTCCCATCGCAAAGCCCACGCGTAAACCGGCGAGTGAACGTGATTTGGATGTCGTCTGGACGACAAGGACATTATCGTACTTCCGAATGAGTTCAGTCGCTGATTTTGATGCAAAGTCGATATATGCCTCGTCGATGATGACGACTTGGTCAGGGTTATTTTCGACAATCTCCTCAATGTGCCCAAGTTCAGCATAGATGCTAGTCGGTGCATTTGGATTCGGTAAAATGACGCCACCTTCGGACTGAAAGTATTTATCCACGGGCAATGTGAAATCTTTATTCAACGGAACTTCCTCATAAGGAATATCGAATAACTTTGCATAGACCGGATAAAAACTATATGTAACGTCAGGGAATCGAATTGGTATGCCTGGCTCGAAAAACGCCATGAAAGAGAATGCCAGTACTTCATCTGAACCATTACCTACGAATACTTCTTCAGCAGTAAGTCCATAGTACAGTCCTATCGTTTCTCGTAACTCAATCGCCGTTGGAGATGGATACAACTGGAGGTTGCGTCCCATCTCTTGCTCGATTGCAGCGATCACTTGCGGACTTGGAGGGTACGGATTTTCATTGGTATTCAGTTTCACAATGTCCTTTTGTTCAACCTGCTCCCCAGGAATATAAGGCTCGGTCCGTTTCACCATTGAGCTCCAAAATTTACTCATCTCGCAGCACTTCGCTTTTAGATCGTCTTTTCCGCAATTCGTTTTTGACATCCTCCACACTAACACCTAACTCTTCCATCAATACTAGTGAGTGATACGTCAAATCAGCAAGTTCACTTGTTACTTCAGCTTTGTCACGGTTTTTTGCGCCGATGACAACTTCAGTTGTTTCTTCTCCGACTTTTTTCAAAATTTTATCCAAGCCTTCACGGAACAGATACGATGTGTATGATCCTTCTACAGGGTTTAGACGTCGATTTTTTATTTCATCCGTGATTTCATGAACGATTGAGCGAGTCTGTACAACCTCATCGAGAATTTGCTTGTGGAAACAAGTCAATTCTCCCGTATGACAAGCCGGACCTTGTGGTGTAACTTGTACCAAAATTGCATCACTATCACAATCCAGTGACAAGTTCTTCACAATTTGTCGGTTGCCAGATGTTGCCCCTTTGTTCCATAGTTCCTGTCTTGACCTGCTGAAAAACCAGGTCTCTTTCGTATCAATCGTCTTCTGCAACGACTCTTTATTCATATAAGCAAGCATCAATACATTCCCTGTCCGGTCATCTTGGACAATTGCTGGAATCAGTCCATTTTCGTCAAATGATAATGTGTCGATTTCTAGTGTCATAGTCAGTCATTCCCAACAGATGTATTTTGTTCAGCTAGATATGTTTTTAATTCACCGATATTAATATCTTCGAAATGGAATACGGATGCTGCAAGCGCAGCGTCGGCTTTTCCTTCAGTCAATACAGTATGGAAGTGTTCAGGTTTCCCTGCGCCGCCGCTCGCAATGACAGGAATGTTGACTGCTTCCGCAATCGCCCGCGTCAATTCGATATTATAGCCACTTTTCACGCCGTCTTCGCCAATACTATTAACAACAAGCTCGCCGGCACCCAATTTTTCACCTTGAATCGCCCATTCTATAGCATCCATACCAGTATCTTTCATGCCTCCATTAGAAAATACTGACCACTTAGAAGGGCCCACTTCATTGACATCCATTGACAGTATAATTCGTTCAGAACCGAATTTTTTTGCGGCTTCTTCAATTAATGATGGATTGCTGAGTGCTGCACTATTGATAGATACTTTATCTCCACCGGCGTCAAACACCTTCTGGATATCTTCGACAGTCCGGATGCCCCCACCAACGATAAATGGTACGGGTACTTCTTTCGCAATTTCTGCAATTAAGTCAAGGAACATAGCACGGTTATTTGTTGAAGCCGCAATGTCGTAAAACACAAGTTCATCTGCACCGTCAGCTACATATTTCTTTGCCAATGTCAGTGGATCTGCAACTTCTTTAACTTCCAGAAATTTTTTACCTTTTACGACTTTCCCGTTATCAAAATCCAAACATGGAATTATCCGGTTGCTAGTCATCCCCGTTGTCCCCCTAATACTTTTTCTAAAGATAGTTTACCTTCATATAAAGCTTTACCAATAATTGCTCCGTATAAATCGAGTTCCCGTAACTGAACAATATCCTCTTCTGTGGAGACACCACCTGATGCAACAATGTCGATAGAAGATGCTTTGTCCATCATTTCCAGCTCGTGAAAATTAGGTCCTTGCATCATTCCATCTTTCAATATGTCTGTATAAATGACTGTTTTCACACCGATTTCTTCTAGTTCGTTTAACAAGTCAACTGCCAATACATCACTTGTTTCCGTCCAGCCGTCAGTTGCGACGAATCCTCTTCTTGCATCGATGGAAACTGCGATTTTATCAGCGTATTTTTCTACGGCTTGCTTTAAAAATGGTTTATCTTGAATCGCTGCCGTACCGATAATAACGCGGCTAACGCCGGATGCAATATGCGCGTCAATGATCTCCATCGTCCGGATTCCTCCGCCTACTTGAACCGGTATCGATACGCTTTTAGCAATCGCCTGGATGGCTTCGCGATTTAATGAGTTTCCTGTTTTCGCTCCATCTAAATCGACGACGTGAATGTAGTCAGCACCTTGTTTTTCCCATTCCAAAGCCATTGCTGTAGGTGAATCATTATAGATAATTTCCTGATCATAATCGCCTTGGATTAACCGAACACATTTACCATTACGTATATCAATTGCTGGAAATAAAATCATCATTGTTCCCCCTTGTTATATGAAGAATCTCATTGAATTCGTTGCGGCGCTCGGGGATGCCTCCCGCCATAAGCCAAGCAGCTTCGCCGCCAGTCTTATGGCTTCGGCTACCCCTTTTAAGGCGCCTTCGCTTAGTTTGTATAGGTATGTTCATTGGTTCACTATATAAGTTCATAAAGGAGATATTTTTATAGCATCCCCTTCGTAGATGGAACTCCTTTTACATCTGGATTAATTGCACTTGCTACGCGCAATGCACGTCCGAATCCTTTGAAAATTGATTCGATAATATGGTGACTGTTTTTCCCATACTGCAAATTTATATGCAATGTCACTTTGGCATGGCTTGTGAATGCTTGGAAAAACTCCTCAACAAGCTCCGTGTCGAATTCTCCTACTTTATCTTTCAAACCCTCTACGTTATAAACGAAAAATGGACGCCCGCTAATATCAATCGAAACTGTTGATAATGCTTCGTCCATAGGTGTTGACACTGTCGCATAACGTTCAATGCCCTCCTTTGATCCGATACTTTCATAGAAGGCTTGTCCCAATACGATGCCGATATCTTCGACGGAGTGATGCTGGTCCACGTCAATATCGCCGTCACAATCAACCGTTAAATCGAATCGACCGTGATTTGTGAACAGTGTCAGCATATGGTCGAAAAAGCCAACACCTGTTTTAATGTTTGTTGTTCCACTTCCATCAATCGCAAAGTCCAAGTTAATCTTTGTCTCCGCTGTCTGTCTTGAAATCGATTTACTTCGCATAAAAGTTCGCCTTCCTTACTTGAATTGAATTTGCATGGGCAGTTAAGCCTTCCGCATTCGCAATTGTGATAATATCTTCGGATACATCTTGCAATGCTTGCTCCGTATAATGAATAATGCTTGATTTTTTCATAAAGTCATAGACACCTAACGGCGATGAAAATGCCGATGTCCCGCTCGTTGGCAATGTATGATTCGGACCAGCCATATAATCGCCCAATGCCTCTGGTGAATAGTTACCTAAGAAGATTGCTCCTGCATTGTGAATGAACGGCAATTGCTCCATCGGATTTTGCACCATTAGCTGTAAATGTTCCGGCGCAAGCTTATTGACGAAGTCGTAAGCTTCCTCCAGTGAATCGACTAAGATAATGCGCCCATTATCAGCGATAGAAACTTCGATAATTCCCTTACGATCTGCTAGTTCAGTTTGCTTCACCACTTCTTTTTGAAGTGCTTCGGCAAATGAATTACTCGTCGTCACGCATACCGCTGTTGCCCGTTCATCATGCTCCGCTTGCGATAACAAATCCGCAGCGACAAACTCTGGAACGGCACTATCGTCCGCCACAACACAAATTTCACTCGGTCCTGCAATCATATCGATAGCTACGTCACCGAACACCCATTTTTTTGCCCGTGCTACAAATGCATTTCCAGGACCGGTGATTTTCACTACTTTCTTCACCGTTTCTGTTCCATATGCCAATGCTGCAATTGCTTGTGCACCACCAATTTTATAGACGATATCCACACCAGCTTCTTGCGCTGCTATAAGTACGTGTGGATTCACTTTGCCATCCGCTTGAGGTGGTGTCACCATTGCAATCCTACCGACTCCCGCAATTTTTGCTGGAATCGCATTCATGAGAACAGTCGAAGGATAAGCCGCTTTTCCACCGGGTACGTATATACCGACACTGTCCAAGGGAGTTACTTTTTGACCAAGTACAATTCCTTTTTCTTGATTGATAAACCAAGATTGTTCTTTTTGAATTTCATGGAACGCAGTAATGTTTTGCTTTGCTTTTCGTAGTGCAGCCAAAAACTCCCCTGTAATCAATGCCTGCGCTTCTGCGAACTCCTCAGCCGTAACAATCAAGTTATCTAGCCATACGCCATCAAACTGTTCGGTATAGCCTTTCAATGCCTGATCCCCGTCTTCACGGACTGTTTCGATAATTCCGAGCACGGTTCGGTCAAATTCGAAATTAGTTATTTGTCCTGCTACTTGTTGCTCTTTCTCTTCTCTATATTGTTCCAACGTTACAATTCGCATAAATTATCACTCCAATGCAGCTTTTAAGTCCGAAATGACTTGCTGGATTTGACTGGTCCTTGTCGCATAACTTGCTTTATTAACAATCAATCTCGCGCTAACATCCGCAATTGTCTCTAAGATGACTAATCCATTTTCTTTTAGTGTCTTGCCCGATTCAACAATATCAACGATGACATCAGCCATACCTATAAGCGGAGCCAATTCGATGGAGCCATTCAACTTGATAGTCTCAATACGAATGCCTTTGCTGTCAAAATAGGCTTTTGTCACTGCTGGATATTTTGAAGCAACCGTCAGTAACGCACTGCTCGGAAATTGTTTATCTGGAAACCCGGCAACAGCCAGCTGGCATTTTCCAATTCCAAGATCCAGCAGTTCATAGACATCTACTGGATCTTCCATAATCGTATCTTTACCGACAATCCCAATATCTGCTGCTCCTTTTTCGACGTAAGTTGGAACATCGACTGCTTTCACAAATATGAGTTTTACTTTATTTTCATCATCATAGATAACAAGCTTCCTGCTTTTATCATGGTATTCTGAAAAACGGATGCCTGCTTTTTCGAAAAACGCTAACGCTTTGTCAGCAGTACGCCCCTTCGCCATGGCGATGGTAAGATGTGTCATTTCAATTCAATCCCCCTACGAGTAAATCCAACAACGCTTTTAAGTCCGTAAATGTCGTAACTTTATCTTTATAAAGAAATGAATTACTATCTTTCTCCAAACGTATCGAGTAAACACTCTGTCGTGGATCTACTGTTTCCTTGTGCGCTGAAAATGACAGCACACTATAATTCCGTTCCCTTAATTCATTGGCGATGGCGATGGCTTGTTCCAATTGGCTATCTGCATACGTTATTTTTACATCGATTGAAAAGCGGGATGTAACTTCCCTGCTATCTGTCGCTTTAACCAACGATTCAATTTCACATGCAAACCCAATCGCCGGCAATCTTGCTCCAAACTCGTTTCCTAACTCATCATAGCGCCCACCCATTAAAACAGGTTTCCCAAATCTTTCGACATATCCTTGGAAAATAACCCCTGAGTAATAACCCATATGATTGATCAATCCCAAATCCATGACGATATACTGTTCCAATCCGTACATTTTCAATATACTGTAAACATCCATTAAATAATCGAGCGTGTCCTGCATTTTTTCCGTTAAGACAATCCCCGTTGTCCGTTCACTCACATCAACTGGGTTACCATATAGAAACGGAATCCGTTCGATTACTTCTCTAACTTCATCTTCAATGTCCAGGTTTTGAAGAAAAGGTCCAATTTCTACAACATTTTTCGCTTGTATCAAGGACTTCAATTGATCAATTTGAAGTGACGTAAGTGGCATCTTTTGGACAAGTTCATTGAAAAATTCAGCGTGCCCTAATTCTATTTTAATATCACTGAATCCCAAATCCCTCATTAAATGACAAGCTAGTGCAATTACTTCTGCATCCGCTTCAGGAGAACTATCGCAAAAATATTCAACGCCTGCTTGTGTACGTTCAATGCTTTCATTTTTATCAAATGGCTGACGAAATACCTCTTGTACATAAAAATAACGAAGTTCACTTGAAAGGCCCGGGAAATTTTCCACCAGTTCCCTTGTAATTGGAATCGTGACATCGGGCCGCAATACCAATACTTGCCCTGTATGATCGATTACTTTAATCATTTCATTTTGGTTTATCGAGCTTTTTACTTTTGAATATAAATCATATTGTTCAAAAGCCGATGTCTTAATGCGTTTATAGCCGTATGTGGTAAAGCGCTTGTTGATTGTCTTAATGATTCTTTCAAACTTTTCACTATCACTTAACATTCGTTCAGGATACACTTCATTTCTAACCATTTCCAACACCCCTTACTTTACTGCTTTACTAGACTAAAGTTATTTAGTACTATAAAGGTATACCAACGAAATGTCAATAGGAGGAATGATTAATAATGTTCGATTATCACATGCACAGTTCGTTCTCTGCAGACTGCCCAATTTCAATGGAAGATATGATTGAGGGAGCGATTCATAAAGGATTAACTGAAATTTGTTTTACTGAACATATCGACTATGAATATCCCGATGATACAATTGTTTTTGACTTTGACAAAAAGGATTACGCAAGTAAATTGATAGAGATGCAGAAGAAATATGAAGGGCGTATTCGTATAAAGAAAGGCGTTGAAATTGGTGTACAGCCACATATACTAGACAGATACGATGGGCTTATGGACACAGAAACATTCGATTTTGTAATCTGTTCCATGCATACCGTCGAAAAAAAGGGATTACACTACGGAGAGTTTTTTGAGCATAAAACCATCGAAGAAGCATATGGCATTTATTATTCAGAGTTATTATATTGCGTGAAAAACTATAAACAATTTAACATCCTCGGTCATGTCGACCTAGTGAAAAGATACACAAAGAAACCCTGTGTTAACCCTTTTCATGATGAATTAACGGCTATCTTCAATGTTATTATTCCGGAAGGCAAAGGAATTGAGTTGAATACTTCTGGTGTCCGCTATGGATTGACCAATGGTATGCCGAGTGATGACATTCTTAAGCTTTATAAACAATGCGGAGGTGAAATCATCACACTTGGTTCGGATGCACATAAACCCGAAGACATTGCATTCCAATTCAGCGAATCGCTGCAGTTGTTGCAGTCGATTGGATTCAAGTATATCACTACATTCGACAATAAAAAACCCACTTTTCACGCAATTAGTAATATGATGTGAATTGAGAATAGCGCAAGCTCATGGGCGCTTGAGCTAGACACTGAGAAAAGCGCAGGAGCCTGGTAGACCCGACAAGCGCTGGAGGGCCTTAAGATAAAGACGCTTTTTGCCTTTAACTTAAGGACTGAAGCGACTCGAGGGGCTAGGCGCCGGAGACTAGACACTATTCCATGTTGAAAAACTTATACTTTTCTTCACGCCTGTTGATTACCCAAAAGCAACAAGCAAATAACTTGATCACGCACTGCGTGCTACGTGTATAGTTGCATTTGGATTACTTTGGATTGAACGACTACTATACCGTTATCGAGATGTCTGGATGTATAGGGATGCGACTTTGTCGCATCCCTATACATTTTTTTCGGTAATCGTATGGTGGTCCTTCATCCGCCCTGCTCCAAATGCATATGTACACGTAGTGCTAAAGCTTTTTGGGACGAAAGAATAGCTGGCTTCTTAACTGGATAAAAGCCACCAAAGATGCAATTTTGGCGGCTGATGCTTTCTCTATGGTTTTTTCTTTAAAAGAAGTGTTACTTTCTATAAGGCATCACATGATTAGATGTGTACTCTTTGCTAAAAGTAAGCAAGGAACACATTGTACAGAGTACTAGAGCGCCCGAAATTGTATCTTCGGGCACTTACAACCTCTATAGAAAGCCATCTATTCTTTTCTTTCAAAGCAACTGCATTTTTCACTGGAACATTGTAGGAACGCGACAGGCAACTATTCGCAACAGGATTATAGAAAAGAGTGTGGCTAGAAGTGACGAAGTCACCGCTAGCCACACATACCCCTCAATGGAGGAATGTACTGCAATTCCTCCCCAAATCTGTCATGAATATTTCGCCGAAAGCGAGCCGGAAATGATCCAGTGTAAGTGGCGGATATCAAGCCCTTCTCACCTGTATCTTATGCAAATAAATGGCTAATCAACCGACGTGATTATTCTTACCTTTAAATAATACGGTCCAGTACGCCTCTACTTACTAGAGACATACTGGACCGTTTTTCACATCTATTATTCTGCTTGTTTAAATATAGAGGTAAAATTAACAATCATTTTGGCAGCTTGTGCACGCGTAGTTGAGCTGCTTGGCATGAATTTCCCTTGGAATCCAGTTGCAACATCTAATTCATGAAGCATTGAAATAGCATTTACTACTTCCGCATTATAACTTCCGAAATCAGAATAAGGTGCTTTAGTAGAGGCCTTGTATGCTTTTCCTGTTACGCTTCCATATGCACGCTCTATCATTAAAGCTAATTGAGCACGCGTCACTAAATCACTAGGATTAAAGTTCCCTTTATTCCCTTTAATAATTCCATATTTATAAGCGGCATTGATGTCAGCCTTGGTTTTATCTGCATAATTACCAGTATCGCCAAATGGAGCTACTTCTTCTGTTTTTAAACCTAATGCGCTCACAATTATTGAAACGGCTTGCACACGTGTTAAGTTTTGATCAGGTTTAAATGTTCCGTCCGAGTAGCCACCAATGATTTTAGCAGCCGCTGCTTGTTCAATATAACTTCTCAAACCATGATTCGAAATATCTGAAAATACTTTTGGTGTCGTTGGATCAGCTACGGGGCTACTTGCCTCCCCCCCCGGATTAGCTGTTCGCATGTCCGTCCAAAATTGCTCAGTCACTTTTTTATAGCCAGCCTCACTCAGGTGGATATTCCCCGGATTTGGAAGGTACGTCATGTAGTTTGACGCAATTACATCACCTGTTGGCACGAAGATTGCTTGCGTTCCCACTAGCCCTGTTGCAATAGCTTTATTCAACATATCTAGCAACTGTTTGAGCAATGGCTGCATGTCTTCAGACATATAATAAAACGGGTTATAGTAGCCCATGACATACACTTGCGCTTCGGGATTGATTTCGTTGATTTGAGCCATAATCGATTTGTAATTTGTACCTACTTGCTGGAGAATTGTCAACGCCATTTGCTGATCGATGGAGATCTTACCTGTCGCCGGATCTTGTTTCATGAGTGGTAAAATATCATTTGCTCCGACGCTAATTGTGATTACTTCTGCATCCTTGATGGATTGCTGAAGTTTGGCCGTCTTCTCTTCGAAGCCAATGCCGTAAATTTCCTTCGTTACGTTCAGTTTAATATCATTTAAAACATCTGTTGTTTTATAGCCTGGATACGAGAAGCCTTTGTTATAAGTCTTTAAAGCACCTATCTTCTGCATTGACTCTGCTAAGAAATCCGCATAGCCGTTCCCTAACTCATTGTTTGGAGTAACGCCTGCCGCCAACGAATCACCTAGAGCAAGATAATCAATTGGTTGTGTCCAAGAAGGAGCACTTGAATCGATTTCTTCCGCTGAAAAGTGATATGGAACTACAATCATTTGGATCATGAGCACAATTACGAAAAGCATTCGAAATTTGAACCTCGTTTTCACCATAATATGCCTCCTATTTTATGTTTTTGTGAACCTCTTACCTTAGTGAATCCCCTTGTCAATTCGTCTTCGCATTTTAACGTGCAAAACTAGTGCTACCCTTCAATTAATTCGACGTAGAATACTAGTTTTCCTTTATAGTTATTGGTACCCATCTTTTATTGTTTAAACACTCGACTTTTCAGCAGATTGGTAACTTATATAAATCAAATAAAAGCTATTTTTATCACCATCATCAAAGAAAAACGGTTGCCCGTTTATTTCCCTACGATATAGGTCTTCACAAGCGCGATACGCTCCCGCACAGTCAATTTTGCAGCTACCACTTTTGGTGTTTTAGCCGATACGGCATCCGATGCAAGGCCAAGGTTAGCCGCAATTTTCCGCGCTCTAGCAAGGTGATAATCACTTGTAATGATTGTGACCGATTGAATTTCAGACGGCAATAACTTTTTCGAAAATAGTATATTTTCATAAGTTGAGGTAGATGCTGTTTCTAAAATAAGCCGTCCCTCAGCGATGCCATTCTCCGTTAAAAACCGTCTCATCGCTTCCGCTTCGCTAATAGGCTCATCAGAACCTTGGCCACCAGATAAGATCATGGTCAAATGTGGATGGTCATTGGCATACTGGAGCGCAGCATCCAAGCGATACTGCAAAGACAGCGACAGGGAATCTTTTTTCACTTTCGCCCCGAGTATGATTGCATAGTCATTCGTTCCATCTGCTGCCGGTTCCACTCCCTCATCCATCCATTTACCCGTTAACCACCACAAAAATAAACTAAAAATTGTAAGCACAATAGCACCAGCCATTGCTATTTTCTTCGATTTTTTCAATACAATCACTCATTTCAACTGTTCTACGGAAATTTTATTTCCCATCAATAAATTCATATAAAACGGATCTTTTCCTATTGCATAAACTCGGTCGCAAACGGTAGTGATTTCATCCATATCATGAGACGTATACATTATCATTTTCCCTTCATTTTTCGCCAGGCTATTCAAATACGAACCTATCTCCATTTTGGATTTTAGATCGATACCAACTGTAGGTTCATCTAACAACAGGAAAGTCGGATCATGGAGCAGGCTGATTGCTAGGTTCAACTTCCTTTTCATACCGCCCGATAACGATTGAACCCCTTCCTTCCAATGCGTCAATTGCATATCCAAACAAAGTTGTCGGCATTCCTCTTTTGTACGTTTTTTCCACGACAACTGTTCAAAAAACAGCATATTTTCTTCTACAGTGAATTCCTCCCAAATCGATATGTCTTGAGGAACATAACCGATTATCCGCCTGATTTCCTTCACATCATTCACATAAGAAAGTCCATCCAGTTGAATGTCACCTTGTGTCGGCTGCATAACCGTCGCGAGTAGTTGAAGCAATGTTGATTTACCTGCACCATTTTCCCCAACAAGGCCGACAATTTCGCCTGGTTTCATTTGAAAAGACACATTTTCTAAAACGGTCTTTTCCTTGTATTTTTTCTGTAACCCCGTTACGTTAAGCATTTGCCTTCCCTCCTTTATGGATCCAAAAAGTGAGCAAGACAATCATAACGAAAAGCCATATCAGCGGTATCGTCCCTTTCAGTAACGAATGGACCGGACTTAATTCTTCAATCCATGGCCACTTCCCCGTTAGCCCATCCACCGGTATGATTGACCCACCGATTACAATCAAAAGCAGTGCAATCCCAAGACCACTTATATAGTACATAAATAATTGCTTGTAGACGCTTGCGAGTAAAAACGCAAGCAAGTTTATCGTCAACCGAAAAGCGAAAAGTGAAATCAACACTCGGATGGTCAATGCTTCCCGGAATAATGACGAGAAGAGAAATGCCGTGACGAGATCCATTAGATAAATGATGACTGTAAAATACATCAACGATCCACATGCATACTTTTTAAAAGAGATTTCCGTGAATAACCAGCGCTGGCGCATCGATGGTCGATTTTCTTTCAGCATCCAGTCGAACAGGAAAAATGTCGTGATGACTGCGAAAAATGCCCAAAGCCCCCAAGCTTTCAGTAACGGCAACGCATGTTCTTCAGTGGTTTTACTCTTTTCATAATAAGTAAAACTCGATTGGAGCAACGCTTCACTTTTTTGTCTCTCACGACTACTAGCAATTACTTCTTCATAATTCCATTCTTCTTCCATACCATATTCTAAGAACAATTGTTTGATAACAAAAGCCGCTTTTGAACGGGCTGCGTCTTGTTGGGAATAGGAAGTAATCGTTTCGACGACCGATTGATAAGCGAAAGACCGATTGGAAGAGTATGCCTCGATCAGCTGATTTCGCCGGTTTGCCAGTATATTATTCTCATAGCCCTTGCGAATAACGAAGACACTATCCAGCTCATGCTGTTCGAGTTTATGTAGTGCTTCATCCAAGGACATGAACTGGATATGGAGAAGTTCCGAATTCGTGATATTATCGACTAGATTAGCTGCCATTTCAGTCTGTTCCTCAACTACAATTGCTATCGGCACCTTAGTCTCCTCTTGCCAAGTCTCAACCCCTTGCATAATTAGCACTGTCATAACAAGTGGGAGAAGCATCCAGCATATAAGACTTCTCCATTCCTTCTTCAAACGCATCCAGCGGATAAACAAAACAATCTTCACCGGATCCACCTCTCTTTTTCGACTGTTGATAGCCAAAGTAAGAGTAGTCCGATAGTAGCAAGGACCGTCAGCGTTGTGAAGTTCGCATAGTTTCGTCCTTCTAATACAATATCAATCATCCAATTCAAGCTAATGTATGAAAAGATATACGGTAAAACACCTTGAATCACTTGCGGAAAGTAAAGTGTCGGTATAACTGCACCACTTGTGAAAATCAGTAAGAAGGTATAGAGGCTTTGTAATAAAAGAACCACTTTCCGAGATGTAATCAAAACATCAATTAACGCTATGCCAACTAAAAATAACAGGGCATAAAGAATAGTGAACAAGCCCAATCGTAAATAATCAGTGAGAAATAGTTCAAATCCTACAAACTTATTTATGATGAAAAATGCTACTGCCGCAACGACAAGGCTATATCCTAAAGAGACAAGAATTCTTGCTAGGATACGTTGCCACATGGTTACACCGAATAATTTCATCCGAATGAGCATCGAGGAATGCTCTTCTTTCCCTAAAACAGTATAGATAGCGAAAAGCCAGACTGACATAATTATTAACCAACCCGATAATATGTAATAGTGAGTCGGAGAAGCCGTCGCCACATTTGTAATCACTTCTTCATCAAGTAACTTATCTTTTCCAAGTGTGTACAAACTGAAATCCATAAACTGTTGAAACATCATTTTTTGGCGTTCTTCTTCTGGCATATCGGTTTTCTTTGCGTACTCATTGATAGTCAGAATAGTCGACTGGGCCACGGCAATGTAGCGCATCATGCTTTCTACTAACTCTTTCACAAGAAAACTATCTGTTGAACGCGCTGCATTTCCAACAATCGGAATCGTCACGGACTCACCTTCATACAAATCCTCCGTAAACCCGCTTGGAAATGTAAAATAGGTACTGATTTCATTTTGCGCCATCAGCTTTTCAGCATTGTCCTTCGTTATCGACATAATTTGGATGAATTGATTATGCGAGGCCGTTTCTTCGAGTAGTCCGCTAAACAGTATCGTTTCCTGCGTTCTGTCTTCATCAACCAAAGCTACCCGGATTGGAGAATCTTCTTCTGGTAGCAGTAAACCAGCCAGCAGGAGCAACAGTGAGCCTATCAAAATAATTGGAAATAGAAAAAGAAGAAGAAGTGTCGCCCACTTCTTCTTCAACTGTTTATTATATTGACGCATGAAAAATAGTATTCTTCTAATGGACAGCAAATTAGTCACTTCCATTCTTAAAATCCGCCTATTTCACCCTGTAAATCTTCCATAAACCCAAACACCCAATCTTGGACTTTTACCATAGCTTCTTCAGTAAACGCTTCTAATTCATCTTTATTCATTTTACCAATATTCACTGTGCCATCTGTTTCTACTGGCATATCTACTTTTTTCACAACTTTTCCTTGTTGCTTTAAAATCAAATTGAACATATTAACGTCCATTGACTCTTCACTGAAAGTAAATTCATGCTTCGCTTTCATTGAATCACTTTCGTGTGTAGCGCTACCTTTCCAAATAACGGCAGGATCCAAATCCCCATCTGTAAAGCCAAATGAACGAGAGAATGTTCTTTTCTTATCTTTTAGTTGTTCTTTTCCTTTATAGATGAACTTCATATCATCCATCGTCAACGTAATGGAATCAATTGCTTTTTGATCTTTCCAGCTTAAATCGCCTTTGATTTTCACAAAGTTTTCATCTCCGAAGGAATCTTCTACGCCAAATGTAAAGTCCCATTTTTGCCCTACTTTCTCTAGCAATTGAGTTCCGCTAATCATTAACGTATCGACATCAGTCTTATCTTCACCCACACCCATTGCAAATTCACGTTTCACAATTTTGTTTGAATGGTGCCAGATTGTAGATTGCAATCCGTTAGGAAGTTTAATGGAATCCACACCTACAATCGCCTCATCAAGCCCATCTTCAAAGCCATCCATAAGCGTTGCAATTTCATTATCGGAAGTATCCCCAGCAAATGAAGTAAGTGTCAGTTGCTCTTTCAGTATAGTTTTAAGTTTTTCATCCTTTTTCGCTTTTTCCAATAAATTTTTCAGTAATGTTTTAACTTGTTGTTCTGTAAGATCCAACTTGACTTTTTTTGTTTTCATTTTTTTATCAAACACAGTAAGTTCTTCTTTTTCACTCGTAAATGCCTCTTCAGGAATCTCTTTAATGAAATACGCTATATATTCTTTTTCGACATATGTACGAGATTCTTCCGTCATCGAAAAGCCGTCTTCGAATAGTTGGGATAGACCAAGATTTTCATTTCCTTCATAATCTGGATCGGTTTCTCGCATTAATTTCCCAAAATCCTTATCGTCGAAGCGAATCAGTTCATCCATGAATGGAAATGAAGCCACTAGTTTCTCAGTTGTCACAAAAACCGAACCAAAGTTCATGTTAACGCTACCTAGTTCCCCCCTAAGATCCACTCCCAACTCTTTCTTGACTGGATCATAGACTTGTTTACTGGAAATTTTAGCGCTATTGACAATGCTTTGTACTTGTTGCATTTCATTGTCAACGGATGGATCATTCCATTCGCCAGATAGGTCAAAATTCGTTTCAACCGGCTTTTCCTTTTGAACTTCCAACCACCTTAGTTCGTTCTTATAGCGGTCTTCAAAGATAGTCCCCACTAGTTTAAACGTTTCTACTTCTGCTAAAAAATATTGTACTTTCGGTGATTTATTCACCAAAAGAAATGCCGACACGCTGCCGCCTACAGTGACCAATACAGTTAATACAATAATCATTAATAACTTTGGCGACTTTTTTTTCACAACTTTCTCTTCCATGCAATTCTCCTCCTAAACTTGAATCGTGAACTAGAAAAATTTCGCTGAAGTTGAATTTTTTTCATATTCACATTTTTTCATACTATCACAGTCTATGTCTTTACTCAAAAAATAGTTGGTAAAATTCACCTTTTCAAGCAATTGATGATATTCGACTAGTCTCCTCTTTACACCAAAAGAATCATACAACTCAAAAAACCATCTACCATTATAGAGTAGATGGTTCTTTGAATTGATGGTGCTTATTTTTTCACCGTTTGCATCTTGTTTACCATGCTGTGCACTTCTGTAGGTAATCCCCAAAGCTTAATGAACCCAACAGCTGCCGATTGGTCAAACGAGTCATCAGACGTATACGTTGCAAGGTTCATGTCATAAAGAGAATTTGGCGACTTTCTACCTTCTACAAGCGCATGCCCTTTGAACAGCTTCACACGTACTGTTCCATTGACGTATTGCTGTGTTTCTTTGATGAATGCTTCTAAAGCATCTCTAAGTGGTGAGAACCACAATCCGTTATAGATTAGCTCGCTCAACTTTTGGGAAATAATTGGTTTAAAATGAGCCAACTCTTTAACAAGTGTCAGATCTTCCAATTCCTTATGTGCCTTCAGCAATATAATTGCTCCTGGACATTCATACACTTCACGTGACTTGATACCAACAAGACGGTTTTCTACGTGGTCAATTCTTCCGACACCGTGTTTTCCGCCAATCCCATTTAGTTTCAGAATCAGTTCACTCAGTGGATACTGCTGACCATCAATACTGACTGGTACACCTTTTACAAAATCAATTTCAATGACATCGGACGTATCCGGCGAATTTTCAATAGAAACCGTAAGTCCGAATGCATCTTCGGGTGGTGCTGCCCAAGGATCCTCCAGAATTCCACACTCATTAGCACGTCCCCATAAGTTTTGGTCGACGGAATATGGGCTATCTAGGTCGATTGGAATCGGAATATCCTTTTCCTTCGCATAAGCAATTTCTTCTTCACGCGACCAACTCCACTCACGGACAGGAGCTATGACTTCCAATAACGGATCCAGTGCTTTGATGGCAACTTCGAAACGTACTTGGTCATTCCCTTTTCCCGTACAGCCGTGTGCAACCGCTGTCGCATTTTCTTTATGCGCCACTTCAACAAGTTTTTTTGAAATAAGCGGACGTGATAGTGCCGATACTAGAGGATACTTGTTTTCATAATAAGTTTGAGCTTGGAGTGAAAGCAACGCATACTCCTGTGCAAATTCCTCTTTCGCATCAATTACATAACTATTTACAGCTCCAACCTGCAACGCCTTTGCCTGGATGAAGTCCAAGTCTTTCCCTTCTCCGACGTCTAGACAAACCGCCACCACATCGTACCCTTGTTCTGTTAGCCACTGTACTGCCACAGAGGTATCTAGTCCACCTGAATATGCTAAAACCACTTTTTTCTTAGCCATATTTAAAATCCCCTTCCATTTACTCGGATGCATGTTTATTCATCAATCTGTATTTTTATAATAACATATTTTCAAATTAACACAATAGTTTTGTTTGAGTTTTTTCGAATTGAAAAAGAGTACACAATTTTTAGCCTGTGTACTCTTTTTATGGGACTGTCATAAGCTTAACTAAGACCATGGGCTACCATTGCATCTGCTACTTTTAAAAATCCTGCAATGTTGGCTCCCATTACGAGGTTACCGGGATGTCCGTATGCTTCTGCTGCATCCAAACAGCTGGTATAGATATTTTTCATGACAGTCTGAAGTCTTTCATCAACCTCTTCGACTGTCCAAGAAAGGCGCATGCTATTTTGGGACATTTCCATCGCCGATACCGCTACCCCGCCTGCATTCGCAGCTTTCGCCGGACCGAATAAAGTTTTATGCTCGTGAAAAACTGCCATCGCTTCCAGCGTACAAGGCATATTCGCACCTTCGCCGATTGCTATTACACCGTTCGCAATCAGTATACGTGCAGCTATCTCATCAATTTCATTTTGTGTCGCACAAGGAAGTGCAATATCACATGGAATTGACCAGATTGCCGAACAATCGTCGTAATACTTTGCACCCGGATGTTCTTTAACGTATTCTGAAATCCGTTTGTTCTCGACTTCTTTCAAACGCTTTATCGTATCAAGATCGATTCCATTTTCGTCATAAATATAGCCGCCTGAATCACTGCAAGCCAATACTGTAGCGCCTAGCTGGATTGCTTTTTCAATTGCATAAGTGGAAACGTTACCCGACCCGGAAACAACAACCTTTTTACCCACAAAACTTAAACCTGCTTCTTTTAACATTTCTTCAACAAAATAGACAGTTCCATACCCTGTTGCCTCTTTGCGCCCAAGACTACCACCGTGTTTTGGATCCTTGCCAGTAAATACGCCTGCTTCATAACCGCCTTTCAAGCGATTATACTGACCGAACATGTAGCCGATTTCTCTCTTACCAACGCCGATATCCCCTGCTGGAACGTCGGTATCAGGACCAATATATCTGCTCAACTCCGTGATGAAGCTTTGAGTAAAACGCATGATTTCACGGTCTGATTTACCTTTCGGATCAAAGTCAGAGCCACCTTTACCCGCACCAATTGGTTGGCCTGTTAACGCATTTTTAAATATCTGTTCAAATGCGAGAAACTTCATGATGCTACTATTTACCGAAGGATGGAAGCGGATACCGCCTTTATACGGTCCGAGATCACTATTGAACTGGACACGGAAACCACGATTTACATGTACTTTACCTTGATCATCTTCCCATGCAACGCGGAAAATAATGATGCGTTCCGGTTCTGTAATACGTTCTAAAATACCATTTGTTATATAGTCGGGATGCTTGGAGAAGACAGGTCGAAGTGAATCGAAAATCTCTCTTGTTGCTTGCAAAAACTCTTTTTCATCTGGATTTCTTTTCTTGATCAATTCATAGACTTCATGAACGTAATCATTCGCTCTTTTTTTTCTATCATTGTGAGATTCATTCAACTTCGTCATTTTTCACTCATCCCTTTCTTGTATAAGTTAAAGGTGGAAGCTGTTAAATTCCTACTTCCACAACTGAATGATATTTCAAAATCATTTAGTCATTTTTTAGTATTATCGCTGAAAATATGAATATATTCAACTTTTTATCTATTGCTGAATAAGTAATTATACATCATTATGTTTTATTTATGTATGAAAAATAAAATTATTTACTTTTTTCTGAAGAAAGAGTATTATTTAGTTATTCAAATATCGATTGATGAAGCATATACTTATCTGTGTAGCTGTCAATAGCTATTAGAAAATTACAACTAGGAGAAAGAAGGTTAGGACAATGAGATTTAAAAAGGTACTGCGTACGTTTATAGGTGCGAATATAACGCTACTGGCGACTTTCGTTTTCCTACCTGTTTTACTTTTCAATCCGGATGTAGAATTTCTGACGAGTTTCATTAATTATATCAATAAAGAGTAATTAAATTGACAAAACGAACCGCTAGTGCTCAGGCACTGCGGTTCATTTTTTAGGTGATTTTCCGGATTGTAAAGTTGTCTTCTAATAATAACCAGTTTTGTGGGAAAGCCAAACCAAGTTTCCAATACATCATACCGCGTAAGTTGAACTGTTTGATCAAGTCAAATTTAGCTTGGATACTACGTGCGTCTTCAAACCAAACTTCATGCTGTACCCCTGCATCTGTATACTTGAAATGCGGCGCCTGCGCAACATAGTCGTATTGGATATCAACTTCTCTTTCTGCCGCAATCGCTAGTGCCTGCTGAGGGCTTAATGCCTTGGCAGCAGATCCGCCTTGGCTCGGATAAGGTGTCGACCAATCATAACCGTATAGATTTTGACCCAAGAATATTTTTTCACTTGGGATTTGACTGACAGCATACTCGACGACGTTTCGAACAGGGCCTATTGGACTGACTGCTTGTGGATCGCTATACGTATAACCCCACTCATATGTCATTAGTGAAACGAAATCCACAATCTCCCCGTGCGCACGATAATCATGAGCCCCGTAAATACCCGTCCTAACGTCACTTGTCATGGGTGCTAGTGCAGTCGAAATTGTAAATCCGGCTTTATGGAATCGATCTCTCGCATTTCGCAGAAAACGATTATAAAGTTCACGGTCTTCTGGATATAATAACTCAAAATCAAAATGAATGTCCTTATACCCCACCTCATTGGCAACTTGAATGAGATTGCCAAACAACTGATTTTGTGCAGCTTGATCAGTAAACAATACATGAGCAAGGTCTGCATTAAATGCAAAGTTTTCCAAATTACTTACAACAAGTGCATTTGCCGCTCCCGCAGCTTTTGCTATATTTGGCATATCATCAATCGAGGGTGCCTTCAATGACCCATCTCGTTGCGCTTCATAACTGAACATAGCTAGATATGTCAGCCCATCAACTCTTTGTTTAACTTCATCAATCATTACTTGAGTTACTGGAGTCCGCGGCTCTACATAGAGTAATGACTCAGCTTGCTTTTTCGGTTGCGGTGGAATATACAGACGCTGTCCAACACGTAAGTTTTGCGATGGGGATAGTCGATTAATTGTTGCAAGCTCATTTACTGTCAAACCGTACATTTGAGCAATGGAATAAAGTGACTGACCCGGCTGAACCCAGTGGTAGCTACCCGTAATCGGTATGACTAACGCTTGGCCTACAACGATACGTGATGGATCTGGCAGTTCATTAGCTTGTGCAATTTCTTGATAATTAATGCCATAAGCTTGGGCAATTCCATATAAACTTTGACCTTTTTGAACCACATGGATCTGCATACTTATCATCTGCCTTTCATTAATAAAAATGTCCTCTACCCTAGACTATTTTTGCTAGAAGGAGATTATGCTTAGTTTGTTTTGATTTAACAATTTTCACGTATAGCTTCCACGCAATCATCCATACTATTGTTGATGAAAATCAATAACTATTAAGGAGGAGTTAATACAGTGACACAAAACCCATTCGGCCAAATGGACAATCAAACTCATGAGAATATGCACACGGGTAGCGTTTCACAGCAAATGAATCATGGCGGTCATGAATTATTTGACGTACACGAGGCATTATCTGGAACTGTCGCATGTCTGAACCAAGCAATGCTATTACGAACACATGTGAAAGATCCCGAGTTACTTGATATTTTGGATCGCCAATACCGCTTTACTTTAGACGCATATAACATTACAGTTGAATGTTTCAAGACCGGACGAAATCCCTCACATCCAACTGGAAGATATGAGATGAAACAAGGCAATGATTTCGTGTATGGTATGAAACCGTCTCAACCGAAAAAACCGATGCATTCCGAGGCAGACATATCGGATGAAATCATTTCAGGCTTTCTACTAGGCTCTGCAAAGGCCGGAGCATCCATGAAAACAATGGCTGCCACTGAAACATGTAACCCCGTCTTACGTCGCGTACTTGCCGACTCAGTACCCAATTGTATAGAAATGGCTTATGAACTGGCGATTTACCAAAACAAACACCATTATTACCAAGTACCACAACTCGCCGCACAAGATATGCAACAATTATTGAATTCGTTCGCCTCCTCGCAAGGCCAACCAGGTATGCCGAATAACACTTTGCAGTAAATAACTGAAAACAAAAAATCAGATGCCCCCTCGAAATCGAGTGGACATCTGATTTTTTTATTACTATATATGTTGAACAAATAAATACCTATAATAAACTGAGCGAAGGCTTCCCCTAGCGCCGCAGCAAATTCAATGGGGCTCTTTATCACAACCTATTTACTCAAGCACGCAACTCATTCCAAAATCGAGTTGACGATATGTTTTGGCGAATTCTCAAAAAAGGATAAGTAATGCATCGGATGACTTTTGGGAAATAGTTTTTTTCTTATTGCATGCGAAGTCATTCCTTGATTGTAAAGTGATTGGACTTCTTGTTGTATGCTCTCCAAGTAATCCAACTTCTTCTCAATCGCTTGTCTCCCTTTCACTTTGATCCCTGCATGGGAACAAATATACGTTTCAAAATCATATGTCAAAACTTTTTTTAATGATGTAATGATTTCCGGAACAGATTCAAATGCAAACAAACTTTTAGGAGTCGGTTGTATATACAAATCACCGCCAAACATCCAACCTTTTTCCTGATTAAACAACGCAACATGGTCATGTGCGTGACCAGGTGTATGAATGACATCCCAGTTGTAGTTATCTGTTGTAATCATGTCATTCAATTCAATCGGTTGGAACGGTTCTCTTTCACCCCAAAAAACTTTACGATAAAAAGGCAACTTCGCACTCTCTTCACAGTCTTTAATCCCTAATTCATGAATATAAATCGGGACTTTCTTAATTTCTTGAAGCCAATATGCCAACCCCGTATGATCTTCGTGGTGGTGTGTTAAGATTACTTTCGTCATATCCCACTGTTCAAACAGGGGTATAAGTCTTGCTTTCATTTTCGCCGGCCCGGTATCAATTAATAACCCATCTATCATAAAGACGGAAACGGTCATTTTTTGCTTACCAAATGAAAGTACCATCTCGGCCTGTTTTAAATCCTCAAAAGATGTAATTTTCATGAACACACCAACCGATCATTTTGACTTCGCAATAAGTGAAGAAGGGACATCCGCTTTGAAACGGACGAGTTCTCCAGTACGCGGGTGTAAAAGTGCCAGTGCTGTTGCATGAAGACCAATCCGTTTGATTGGATTAACGGTAGATCCGTATTTTTTATCACCAACAATTGGATGGCCTAGGTCTTCCATATGAACGCGAATCTGATTTTTACGACCTGTTTCTAGTTGAACTTCAAGTAACGAGTAGTTACTATTCGTCTGTAGCGTTTTGTAATGAGTGACAGCATGTTGCCCACCGTTGTCAGTCGGATTTGAGTACACTTTAAATGTTTTACTTTCCTTTAGCCACGATGAAATCGTTCCTTCTTTTTTCCTAACTTTACCTTCAACAAGTGCCGTATACGTACGTTCTTTCACGACTTCATTCCACGCGGCCTGTAATCCATTTTTCACTTCTTCGCTTTTCGCGAACAACATCACACCCGACGTATCACGGTCAAGACGATGAACGATATAAACGCGGTTTCGTGAATTGGATTCTTTTACATAGTCCATTAGCTGTCTAATAGCTGTCATATCTTCCGGATTTTTTGAAGCGACTGAAAGCAGACCCGCTTCTTTATTAATAACAATGATATCGTCATCTTCATGCAAAATAGTTACTCCGACTAGCGTATCCTCTTTCATCGCTGCTCGATTTTTAAGAATTTCAACAAGTTGTCCAGCTTGAAGTGGATGATTATGTTGCGTAACCATCCTACCATTCACTGTGACCTGTCCACGTGTCAGTATAGATTTCACTGAGTTACGGCTACTTTTAGACATCATCTCCAATAGGAAGGGTAATAACTCCATTGGTTCTTTCACTGTATAAACGGATGTATCTTCTTTTCTACTTGCTGTATTCTTATGATTTTTTTTCATAATAATAAACTCCTCACTCTCACTTCTTATTATCCTCAAATTGCCTCTACATTACAAACGCTGTATGATAAAACCAAGGAATTTATTTCAAATAGCAGAAAAAAGGGGATTTTTATGCGAGTTGCGATATTCGATTTTGATGGAACACTGTATTCAGATGAAACTTTTCAACTATTAATGAGCCATTTAAGATACCACCCCGTCCATCATACAAATTATAAACGATTTTACCGGGCCATCCTTCCACCTTATATCGGCCACAAGTTGAAACTAATTCCGGAAGCCAAGATGAAAGAACGTTCCATGCAAATTTACTTGAATGCACTCGGCCTAATGTCCATTAATGAATTAGATGCCTACTTCGGAGAATTAACCGATCGGGTACGAGAAGGCTTTAATCCCGATGTAATTGCGCGTTTGAATCAGCACGCTACTGAAAATGTACATATCATGCTCGTTTCTGGGGCATACTCGTCCCTTTTGCAATCCGTCACAAAGGAGTTGCAGTTCGATTCAATTATCGGTACCGAAATTCCCATGAAAGAGGGAAAAACTGATAATCGAACGCCACTCTATCATATACAAGGTCCACGAAAAAACGAAAAGATTCTAGAAGTACTACAAGGGAAAGATATCGACTGGGAAAATAGTTTCGCCTACGGAGATAGTTTTTCCGACTTGTCTGTACTAGAACTCGTCGGGAACCCTGTTGCCGTTCGACCTGAACCACGGTTAAAAGCTATAGCTGAAGAACGTAAGTGGGAAATAATTTGAATATCAAAAGCGCAAGCGCCTGTTCAGAGGCGGCAGGCATAAGGCGGGCTGGCGAAGCGGCGTTCTTTGCCGCACAGCCGGACCGACTTATGACCCGAGCCTC
>NZ_JADPRX010000011.1:0-95970 GCF_017347125.1 Sporosarcina sp. E16_3 | reverse complement strand
AGGATCAAACTCTCCATAATAGAAGAAAATGAATAGCTCATTTCTTGCTGACTCGAATCCGAAGATTCTTGTGTGTGTTTCTTTTCAACCAACCGAAGCTAGTTTAGTTAGAAACGTTTTGCTCAAGTGCGTTAGCACTCTCGCTGTATTTCATTGATGTTTTGCTGTTCAGTTTTCAAGGTTCATGCCGGAAGAATCAACTTGCATTCTTCGCTTTAAGTAATTGTCGTTGTTTCGGTGACAACTTTTATATCATAACATTTCGTTTCGTTCATGTCAACAACTAATTTCAATTTCTTTTTTTCGTTGTTTTTATTATGTCGTAAAGACAACTTATTAAATATACCAGTCTACCATGTAGAATGCAAGTCTTATTTTAAATTAGTTTTCATTTCTATTTCAATGGTACTAAGATGCATTATCTCAAGCCTTCTTTATCATTACACTTTAAACTTCCTTCTATTCCAATACCTTTTCAATAGCAAGATGACGGTTCCTAGTCAAATCCAAAATAGATCCATCCACACTCTTCTTTACCATTGGACGTAATCTTGCGTCACGATGAACGAATATAACTTCCCCTACTTCGCCGTTTGTCAGTAACACCTTGGTTCCAATAGAAAGGTTTCCGACGAGGTCATGTAATGCTTGGACAACTTTTATATCGAATTTCCCAAACTCTTCTTCCTTTATCATCTCAATTACCTTAAATGAAGACTCCTTTGAACGATGAATCCGTTCTGATGTCATTGCATGGAAGACATCTGCAACTGCCAAGACTTGTGAAAATACGGAAATTTGATTTGCTTTCTCACCACGTGGATAACCACTACCATCGAGTCGCTCATGATGCTGGAAGATAGCCAACTTCATTTCTTGTCGTAAAAGGGATGTGTCTTGAATCATTTGATAACTATACAATGTATGTTGCTTTACTTCATTGAACTGATCTTTTGTTAAGAATGCTGCTTTTTCCGTAACCGCCATATCAATTTTAGCCATTCCACAATCGGCAAGTACACCTGCAAGTCCAAGTTGTAAAGTCTGTCCTATTGGAAACCCAATCTGTCTACTGATAGCAGAAGCCAGTATTCCAACACCAATTGAGTGGTGATATGTGTAATCTTTGGTAGTTGAAAACTCGTTTAATAATGTTAACATCTTTTTCTGTTCAATAAACGCTTCTAATAGAGGGATCACTATTGAACGAACTTTTGCAATATCCGGACGCACACCTGCACGCCAGCCAAGAAACTCCCTTTTATAGCTATGAACTGCGTCGGTGTATCGTGTTTGTAGATCTGTCTGTTTGATAGGTATTTTTGCAAGCACATCGTCTGGATTCACTGGACCCTCGTTATTATCATATACTTCTTCTCTTTTAACGACGAGTCGTTCTTGGACTTTAACCTTTTTCACACTAAATGCATTCAAAACCGTTATATGTTCCAGTGAGAGCTCAGTATCTTTTCTAAGGATTGGGTAGATTGTATTTACAAAAATATCTTCACTTGTAATTATGCCCGGACGTAGGTCACTCGTTTTTACATAGATTTCTGTCATCAATATTACCCGCCTTCACCTTATAGTTCTTTCTATCATACTCTAACTATTTCAATTAAACGATTAGATTATATAAATAGACGTAAAAAAGGTTATTGAAATGGCCATGTCGACCATTTCAATAACCTTTTCACTTAAGACTCCGTATCTGTATCTTCATCTTCTATCTCAATAGAAGGTAACCCGGCGTCTTCATTACTTTCAGAAGAAACTACACTCTCTTCAACATTAGTGTCGTCGAGTTCTTCTTCCTCTTCTTCTTTTACAACTTTAGCGACAGTCGCAACAAGTTCATCTTCTCCTAGGCGGATTAAACGAACCCCTTGCGTACTACGTCCAATAACAGAAATGTCGTCAATATCCATACGGATCAAAATGCCATGTATCGTAATAAGCATTAAATCTTCAGTGCCATCTACTGTCTTCATTGCAACAAGAAGACCGTTTCGCTCCGTTACATTTAACGTCTTCAGACCGTAACCGCCGCGAGTTTGGATACGATACTCATCTTCTGGCGTACGTTTTCCGAATCCTTTTTCTGTTACTACTAAAATTTCATCGCCTTCATTCACTGTATCCATGCCGATTACAATATCGCCTTCACGCAAACGAATACCACGGACACCGCCGGCTATCCGACCCATAGAACGAATATCTGTCTCATTGAACTTGATTAACATGCCGTCCTTGGTACCAATGGAAATGTTTTCATCGCCTTTGGTCATTTTAACGCCAATGAGTTCATCGTCGCCGCGAAGGGTAAGTGCAATCAATCCATTTGAACGGATATTAGCAAATTCGGAAACAGGTGTGCGTTTAACAACTCCATTACGAGTCGCGAAGAATAAGTATTTGTCATCCTCGAATACATCTACAGGAATCATGGCTGTTACTTTCTCATCCTTATCGACACCTAACAGGTTGATGATAGGTAATCCTTTTGCGGTCCGGCTAAATTCAGGTACTTGGTAGCCTTTCGTACGGAATACCCGCCCTCTGCTTGTGAAGAACAAGATGGTATCGTGTGTCGAAGTATTCAATAAATGTTCAACGAAGTCATCGTCATTCGTGCCCATCCCTTGGATTCCACGACCACCACGACGCTGGCTGCGGTACGTATTAGCAGGCAAACGTTTAATGTAACCATTATGTGTGAGTGTCAATACTGAGTTTTCGACCGGGATAAGATCTTCATCCTCAATCATTTCAGCGCCGCCCAATGTAATTTCCGTTCTACGTTTATCTTCAAAACGGATTTTCACTTCGAGCAATTCCTCACGAATAATCTCAAGCAGTTTTGATTCATCTGCAAGAATTGCACGGAGTTCAGACATAAGAAGTTGCAACGCCTCGTATTCACTTTCAATTTTGTCTCGCTCAAGTCCTGTCAACCGTTGAAGACGCATATCGAGGATAGCCTGCGCTTGACGATCAGATAAATTAAATTGATCCATCAATCCCGTTTTCGCTTCATCTGTTGTTTTAGATGCACGGATAAGGGCGATGATTCTATCAATATTATCAAGTGCGATGCGCAGTCCTTCCAAAATATGTGCGCGATCTTCCGCTTTTTTCAGGTCGTACTGAGTACGTCTGCGGATGACAACTTTTTGGTGTTCCAGGTAATGGTACAAAATTTCCTTTAATGCAAGAATTTTTGGTTGACCGTCAACGAGTGCCAGCATGTTAACACCGAAACTAGATTGCAATGCCGTCTGCTTATACAAATTGTTTAACAGTACGTTTGCATTTGCATCACGGCGTACTTCCATCACTATTCGCATTCCGGTACGATCCGATTCATCGCGCAGATCAGTAATGCCATCGATTTTCTTATCACGTACAAGCTCAGCAATCTTTTCAATTAGACGTGCCTTGTTTACCTGGAATGGTAGCTCATGTACAAGAATTGTTTCCCTACCGTTCGATTGCTGTTCAATTTCTACCCTACCGCGGATAATGACAGAACCTCGTCCAGTTTCGTAAGCTCTTCTGATTCCACTCCGACCAAGAATGATCCCGCCAGTTGGAAAGTCCGGGCCAGGAATAATTTCCATTAACTCTTCCGTTGTTATCTCGGGATTATCGGCAAGTGCCAGGACAGCATCAATTGTTTCACCAAGATGATGCGGAGGAATATTTGTTGCCATTCCGACCGCAATACCGGTTGTCCCGTTGACAAGTAAGTTCGGATAACGACTCGGAAGAACGATTGGTTCTCTCTCTTGTCCATCATAGTTGTCTTGGTAATCGACAGTGTCTTTATTAATGTCTCGAAGAAGTTCCATTGCAATACGCGACATACGAGATTCCGTATACCGCATCGCAGCTGCACCATCTCCATCGACAGAACCAAAGTTACCGTGACCATCGACGAGCATATAACGGTAGTTGAAATCCTGGGCCATCCGTACCATCGTGTCATACACAGCACTATCACCATGCGGATGATACTTACCAATGACGTCTCCGACAATACGTGCGGATTTCTTGTGCGGTTTATCGGCGGTATTTCCAAGATCCTGCATTGCATACAGAATACGACGATGGACCGGCTTCAAACCATCCCTCACATCGGGGAGCGCACGTGAAACGATGACACTCATTGCATAATCAAGAAATGATGTCTTCATTTCTGTACTAATGTTAATCCCCTTAACACCACGTTGCGGCATATCTGCCATTATTGTTAGACTCCTTTCAACTCAAAAATCCTCAAGAGAAAATAGTTCAATTACCTGACAAGCTTTATCACTTCAACTAATCAATTAAGTATCTATATTTTTCACATACATTGCATTTTCCTCGATAAATTTACGACGCGGCTCGACTTCGTCTCCCATAAGCTGCTGGAATGTTGAATCGGCGTCAAACGCATCTTCGAGGTGGACTTGGAGCAGTGTGCGCTGATCAGGATCCATTGTAGTATCCCATAATTGCGTTGCATCCATTTCCCCTAGACCTTTGTAGCGGGTAATAACTGGTTTAGGCATAGCTGAAAGCCGTCCGATAATTTCTTGGAGCTCTTCCTCGGTGTAGCAATACTCTTCAATTTTTCCTTGCTTCACGCGATAAAGAGGTGGCTGAGCAATATAAACATACCCTGCTTCGATAAGCGGTCGCATAAAGCGGAAGAAGAAGGTTAAAAGAAGCGTACGGATATGTGCACCATCGACATCTGCATCAGTCATAATAACAAGTTTATGATAGCGTGCCTTGGCAAGATCAAATTCTTCACCGATACCTGTACCAAGTGCTGTAATCATTGCACGGATTTCTAGGTTACCTAAAATACGATCAAGACGTGCTTTTTCGACGTTCAAGATTTTACCTCGAAGCGGAAGAATTGCTTGGAAGTGACGGTCACGTCCCATTTTAGCTGAACCGCCTGCCGAGTCACCTTCAACAATATATAGTTCACTTATAGCTGGGTCACGTGAGGAACAGTCTGCCAGTTTCCCTGGAAGACTTGATACTTCAAGTGCTGATTTCCGACGTGTGAATTCACGCGCGTTTTTCGCAGCAAGACGAGCCCGAGCCGCCATCAAACTTTTATCAATGATTTGACGTGACGTTGTCGGATTTTCAAGCAGGAATCGTTGGAATCCTTCGGAAAACAATGAATTAGTGATTGTACTAACTTCGGAGTTACCCAGTTTTGTTTTAGTCTGTCCCTCAAATTGCGGATCCGGATGTTTAATCGAAATGATGGCTGTTAGTCCTTCACGGACATCATCGCCGGACAAGTTCGGATCAGCTTCTTTTAGTACGCCATTTCTTCGAGAGTAATCGTTAATAACACGTGTCAATGCTGTCTTAAAGCCCGACTCATGCGTACCACCCTCGTAGGTATTGATATTGTTGGCAAATGAAAACAAATTTTCTGCATAGCCGCTATTGTATTGCATCGCGATTTCGATTGAAATTCCGTCTTTTTCGCCTTCAATGAAAATAGGTTCATCATGAATTGGTTCTTTGTTTTGATTCAAATGTTCTACGTACGACTTAATGCCGCCTTCGTAGTGATAGACGTCACTTCGCTCTTCATCGGTACGCTTGTCTGTAATCGTGATCCGGAGGCCGCGGTTAAGATAAGCAAGTTCACGAAGCCGATGCGCTAAGATATCATACTCATATGTTGTTGTTTCCGTAAAGATTTCAGGGTCTGCTTTGAAGCGGATTCTTGATCCTGTTTCATCAGTTTTACCGATTACACTAAGTTCTTTCGAAACTGCACCACGTTCAAACTCGATGTAATGAACTTCGCCGTCACGTCTAACAAATACTTCTGTAGTCTCAGACAATGCATTTACGACAGATGCACCAACACCGTGCAAACCACCGGAAACTTTATAACCCCCGCCGCCGAATTTACCTCCCGCATGAAGTACGGTCATAATAACTTCGACTGCCGGTCTACCCGTTGATTCCTGTGTTCCCACAGGAATTCCCCGACCATTATCATCGACACAAATCCAATCGTCTTTTTCCATCGTTACTTCAATATGATCACAGTAACCTGCAAGTGCCTCATCGATACTATTATCAACAATTTCCCATACAAGATGGTGAAGTCCTCTAGAACTTGTTGTCCCGATATACATACCTGGACGTTTGCGGACAGCTTCCAATCCTTCTAAGACTTGGATTTGATTTTCATCATAAGCCATCTGCATATCTTTCTCTTCCATTGCCAAACTGTTCACCTTCCCTTTCCGAACGTCTAACATTTGTATTTCTGGTGTTTAAATAAAGGGATGACTCAATTGTCATTACTCTCTTTTAGCAACTTCGCCTGCCGTCACTTCGAATATGTCTGCCTGACGAATTGTTTCATGGTCAATCCCTGCTACGTTCGTTGTCGTGACAATTGTCTGCACTTCTCCTTGAATTGTGTTCAAGAGATGGGATTGTCGGTAATCATCAAGTTCAGACAGAACGTCATCCAGCAAAAGGACGGGTGCTTCCCCAACTTCTTGCTTTACAAGTTCTATTTCCGCAAGTTTAAGGGACAGCGCCGTTGTCCGCTGCTGTCCCTGCGATCCATACGTTTGGATGTCGTAGCCGTTAACGAAAAAGTGAAGATCGTCTCTATGTGGTCCAATCAAGGTCATGCCACGATCTAGTTCACGGCGTCTTGCTTCAAGCAATCGCTGACCGAGTATTGACTGCATCTGTTCTACAGTCTGTCCGGAATCAAGTTCTTTTAGCGTCCCATAAGAAACTTGAAGGGATTCAATACCACGTGAGATTCCTTTATGGATTGGTTCCGCCCACTTTTGTAAAAGTTCCATGAAATAAAACCGTTTACGAATAACTTGGACTGCTACTTGAATATACTGCTCTGTATAAATATCAAACATGACATCGTTGAGGTTTAACTTCCCCCGATTGTCTTTTAAAATAGCATTGCGCTGTTTAAGCACTTTTTGAAATGTTAAAAGGTCATGTAAATAGGTCGGTGAAATTTGGCCGATTTCCATATCTAGAAACCGTCTTCTCACTTGGGGACTGCCCTTTACAAGATTCAAATCTTCCGGGGCAAACATGACGACATTCAATTGGCCAATGTACAAGCTAAGGCGTTTCTGTTCAAGATGATTGACACGCGCTTTCTTGCCTTTTTTAGAAATGACCAACTCTAATGGCAGTCGGCCATATTTACGTTGTATGTCCCCTTCTATTTTACCATATTCTTGGTCCCAACGTATTAATTCACGATCATTTGAAGTTCTATGCGATTTTGCCATAGAAAGGACATAGATTGCTTCCATGATGTTTGTTTTACCCTGAGCATTTTCACCAATCAGTACATTGATTTGCGGGGAAAATGAAAGGCCGAGTGATTCATAATTCCGGTAATTGGTTAATGCAAGTCTTTCAATATGCATCCGTTTGACCGTCTGGTAGTTCAGTTACTTTAAATGTACCAACGTTTGGAATTTTAACGATATCTCCGTCACGAAGCTTCTTACCTCGACGCTGTTCCTCCTCGTCGTTGACATAGACAATGTATTCATCCAAAAACCATTTAGCCATACCGCCTGAGCTGATTGTATTTGTCATTTTTAATAGTTGTCCTAGAGTTATGAACTCCGTATCGATTGTAAGATTTTCCATAGAGTCTCAACCTTTCGCAAGTTAGTCTGTCTTTCTATTTTAGCCGACTTTCGACAGTAAGTAAAAAGGATAGTCAAATAAGTGACTATCCTTCGAGTTTCAGTATGTTCGTACAGGGAGAATAAGTTGCAAGATTGAATCGTCATCAACTGATTTCAAGATGAACGGTCGCATAGCTCCCGTAAATTGAATTGTTATGTCTTGTCCATCAATTGCTTTCAAAGCATCCATCATATATTTAGCACTAAAAGATATATTAAGCTCTTCGCCTGTTACGCCAATTGCTTCCACCAATTCTTCAACCTTACCTACTTCAGGTGAGTTTGAAGAGATTTCAATGACTTTACCTTCATTGGCTGAGAAACGGACAATGTTATTGCGTTCTTCACGTGCTAGAAGCGAAGCTCTATCAATTGCCTGAAGAAGCAGTCGGCCATTTACCGTCACTGATGTTTTATATTCTAACGGAATGAGGCGCGAAGTATCTGGATAATTACCTTCCAATAGGCGTGAGTAAAATAATACACCACGTGTTTTGAAAAGTACTTGTTGATCTGCAATGACAATATCCACGAGTTCACCATTATCAGGCAAGATTTTATTTAGTTCTTGAAGACTTTTTCCGGGGATAACGACACTAAAAGGAACTTCTGGCATATCTTCAGGTATCGTCAATCTTCTTGCTAATCTATGGCTATCTGTAGCGATACAAGCAAGTCCTCCATCTTTTGCTTCCCAAAGTACGCCTGTTAATACAGGTCTAGTTTCTTGTTGAGATACGGCAAAGACTGTTTCACGAATGATTGATTTCATCAGATCTGCCGGCAATGAAAATAGATAATCATCTTTTACTTCTGGCAGGACTGGGTAATCTTCTGGATCTAAGCCAATCAGATGGAATTCAGACTTACCAGATTGAATATGTGTTTGTAGTCCGTTTGCAACTTCAATTATTACTTCGTTCGTAGGCAGTTTTCGTACAATTTCGCTAAAAACTTTAGCTTGTAGCACAATGCTTCCCTTTTCTGCGACACGAATGATCTGTTCTCCATTATCTTCTGCTGGTATGAATGTACAGATTGTAATATCTGAATCACTTCCTGTTAACGTCATTCCTTTTTCGTCCACTTCAATCTTTATTCCTGTCAAAATTGGAATCGCGACTTTTTGGCTGATGGCCTTCATAACGTCGCTTAATCCATCAAGCAGCTTATCTCTCATAATTTCAAATTTCATTCTATACCCTCGCTTAATATATATAGTATTAGTTATTAATAAAGTAGTAGTAATAGTAGTAGGGGCTGTGGATATGTGGGTAAGTCTATTTTCCCTTTACGCCTAAACGTTTTCCACATGTGTATAACCTGTTCGTAGGTGTGCACCTCTTATTATATGTTATGCACAGGTCATCCTCTACCAAGGACATTACGAATATCTTGAACGTCTTGTTGCAAAGCTTGATCGTCTTTTAACAGTTGTCTAATCTTCTCGTGTGCGTGAATAACAGTTGAATGATCTCGTCCACCGAACTCAGATCCAATCTTAGGTAGGGAGAAATCCGTTAGTTCTCTGGATAGGAACATAGCTATTTGTCGGGGAAATGCAATGGCCCTCGTTCTTTTCTTCGCAGTGAAATCCTCTAGACGTATGTCAAAGTGCCCTCCAACTGCTTTTTGGATGTCAAGAATTGTTACAGTGCGCGGTCTTGAGTTCGGAATGATATCTTTCAAGGCTTCCGCAGCAAGATCTGTATTGATATCTGAATTTACGAGTGATGAATAGGCTACAACACGTATAAGAGCCCCTTCTAATTCACGTATGTTTGAGTCAATTTGGTTGGCAATGTACAGCATAACTTCATTTGGGATATCAACAAGCCCATCTGCCTTAGCCTTTTTCCGCAAAATTGCAATACGTGTTTCCAGGTCTGGAGGTGCTATGTCTGTGATCAAACCCCATTCAAAACGTGATCTTAGCCTATCTTCAAGGGTTGGAATCTCTTTCGGAGGTCGATCACTTGAAATAACAATCTGTTTTGATTCTTCATGAAGTGTGTTGAATGTATGGAAAAACTCTTCTTGAGTTTGTTCTTTTCCCGCAAGGAATTGAATATCATCTATTAAGAGCACGTCCACATTCCGATAACGATTACGGAACTCGACAGCTTTATTATCACGAATAGAGTTAATGAATTCATTTGTAAACTTCTCAGATGAAAGATACATGACTTTTGCTGATGGGTTCTGTTCGAGTACATAATGTCCAATTGCATGCATTAAGTGTGTCTTTCCAAGCCCCACGCCCCCATAGATAAACAGCGGATTATAGGCTTTAGCTGGTGCTTCGGCAACGGCAAGTGACGCTGCATGGGCAAAACGATTTCCCGAACCAATGACAAACGTGTCGAACGTATATTTTAGATTAAGCATGCCAGGTGCCGATGTTAATGGAACCTTTTCTATAGGTTTCACAGTCGGTTTAGGTAGCATGAAATCATTTTCTTCCATGTTTTTAGGAACAACAAACTGAATGATTCGGTCTTCACCGGTCAATTCGGATAGAATTCCAGTAATAAGATGTACATAGTGGTTTTCAAGCCAGTCTTTTGCAAATGAGTTCGGTGCGGCGATTGTGACATTCTCTTCGCCGTAAGACATCAGTTTTGTCGACTTTAACCAAGTTTCAAAACTGGGTCTTGAAATCTTCTGCTCAACCTTCGACAAAACTTCGATCCATAATTCTTCTAAGTGTTCCAAACGTGTGCCTCCTTTACAGTGAAAATAAAAAACCCGAGGATATGTATTATACACAGTTTTCCGTTGTGTGGATAACAATTATGCAAAAGTGTTGAAAAAAGTATCCACAATGTATTAACAACTGTGGATAACAAAATTGCTATAAAATTATGTGCATAACAAATTCATCTCATTGTAACAGGAAATGTTGTGGATTACAAGGAGTCCTGAACCTTATCCACAGTACAAGCGGCTGTGGATGAAATCCTTATCCACAGGCCTTGGTATGTGAGGAAGATGTCAATAAGTAGTGTGTATAAAAAAAGTCTAGAAAATACTATCCACACCATTGTTGAAAAGAAACAAGAAGAGCCGTGGATAACTTAATAGGGCAAAATCAAAGAACCTAAGTGCGCTAAATTAATGACGAATAGGAAAGGGTTGACTTTTACCCCGGAAACCCGATATACTATTCAAGACTGTCACAGTAATAAATAGACAATCAATGCAGGAGGTGTCTTAAAAGATGAAACGTACTTACCAACCAAATAAACGTAAACGTAGTAAAGTCCACGGCTTCCGTGAAAGAATGAGCACGAAAAGCGGACGCAGAATTCTAGCAGCTCGTCGTCGTAAAGGAAGAAAAGTCCTATCAGCATAAGGCCACTGACATTTCAGTGGTCTTTTTTCTTGTTTATTATTGAAGAACTATAATCATAGATGACGGAGCAGGTGTATGGGATGAACAAACGTCAACGGATAAAGAAAAATGAGGAATTCCAAGAAGTATTCAAAAAAGGGAAGTCGTTTGCTAATCGGCAATTTGTTGTGTATTCCTATAGGAAGGAAGACCAAGCAGAATTCAGGATTGGTCTGTCCGTCAGTAAAAAGGTAGGTAATGCAGTCGCTCGAAATAGGATCAAACGTTATTTACGACAGTCCTTCCTGGAAATGAAAGATGAACTGCGTAACGATATGGATTATGTCATCATCGCCAGACATCAGGCGGCCACATTAGATTTTCATGAAACAAAGAAAAGCTTACAGCACGTCTTACGTATTTCCCGCGTTTTAAAGAAGTAGAAGGAAGTATATGAACGTGATAAACTGTTAGTATCGGTCGATTGGGCCTTTTAATTGAATAAGATAAGATTTGGGGGAACTGATTTGAAAAAGAAATTAGCATTAATCCTCATACTGACGACATTGTCGGTATTTCTTGCAGGATGTTCGGAATTCCAACAACCAATTTACGAGGACAGTGAAGGTTTTTGGAACAAATTTGTCGTCTGGCCGTTAGTTTCCCTTATAACGACATTTAAAGACATTCTAGGAACATACGGGTACGGAATTGTCGCAGTTACAATCATCATCCGACTTGTCTTGCTTCCATTAATGATCAAACAGACACAGAGTTCAAAGCGGATGCAGGAAATTCAGCCTGAACTGAAAGCACTGAAAGAGAAATACAAATCAAAAGACGCGGTTACACAACAAAAGTACCGTGAAGAAATGCAAAAAGTTATGTCAGAACGAAAAATCAATCCGGCGGCGGGCTGTTTACCAGTCGTAATCCAAATGCCAATTCTATTCGGTTTCTATCATGCCATCAGCCGAATGAATGTCACGTACGATATTGGGAATTTCTTATGGTTTGAACTTGCAGCGCCAAGTATTACGCTTGCAGTTTTAGCAGGAGCTATGCAGTTCATCGTTTTACGTACAGGTCCTGCTATGGACAACCCACAGATGAAAGTGATGATGTACATCATGCCGTTCATGATTATGATCTTCGGTTCATTCTTACCGGCAGCACTTTCTCTTTACTGGGTAATCGGTAATATCATTTCAATAATCCAAAATATCTTCATTTACAAGCCATTTAAGAAAAAGGAAGTGGAACTTGTAAAAGTGGGAGGGAAACGGAAATGACAAGGACGACGCGAAGGGGAACCACGGTTGAATTAGCGATTTCATCGGCATTGATAGCACTTGGTGTTACGCGTGATGAAGTAGAAGTCGAAGTGATCAATCAAGGGAGAAAAGGATTTCTAGGTTTCGGTGCAAAAGAAGCTGAAGTAACCGTAACTATCGTAAATTTTGAAGAACCTTCCGTCCCTGAAAAGGTATTGGTACCTGAAGAAGCACAGCCTGTAATGGAAATACAGCCATTTGAAGTTGAAGTTATTGGCAAATCAGTTGAACCTCCTGTGGAGAAAGAGGAAGTCCAAATCGAAGGATTGTCTGATGAAACCGCAATTGGAGAAACAGAACACTATTTAAAAATGATTGCAATTGGAATGGGTATCGATGACATTCAAATTAGCCATGAGACTAACGGTAAATATGTTACTTTTCAAATGGAAAGTGCAAAAGCTGCATTACTGATTGGGAAACGTGGGCAAACGCTAAATGCACTCCAGCAATTATCGCAGCTTGTAACGAACAAATTGGCGAATCAATTCAAGGTTGTCCGGATAGATGTCGGTGATTACCGGGAGCGTCGCGAACAATCATTGGAACAATTAGCTGAACGAATGGCTGATAAAGCAGTCCGAACCGGGAAAAAAATCCAGTTAGAACCGATGGCTTCCTATGAAAGAAAAGTCATTCATAATGCTTTATCACGACGACTGGATATTGAAACGTATTCAGAGGGAACTGATCCATTCAGGTATCTAGTCATTGAATCTGTTAGGTGAAAAAAAGTCCTGCAAAGACGAACCCTGTCTCTGCGGGACTTTTTTGTATTATTTGTAAAGATGACTTAACTTATCCACATTATTTAAATTGCGACACTAGGAGGATGGGAGGATTTGTGATAATATATTATGTTAGATAGTCGTGTCCGAAATAGGTTATCCACATGTGAGTAACCAAGTCAGGAAGGTGAAAAACGTGCATTTTGATACAATAGCCGCCATCTCGACTCCGATGGGGGAAGGTGCAATTGCCATCGTCAGGATAAGTGGGGACGAAGCTGTCCAAATAGCGGATCGTATTTTCCGTTCACCGTCTGGTAAAAGGCTAAATGAAGAACAATCACATACAATCCATTATGGTCATTTAATAGATCCATCAACTAATGAAATTGTCGAAGAAGTAATGGTTTCTCTTATGAAGGCACCAAAAACATTTACACGTGAAGATGTCGTAGAAGTAAACTGTCATGGCGGAATTGTTGCCGTCACTCGTGTTCTTCAACTAGTGCTTAAGCAAGGGGCGCATCTTGCAGAACCCGGTGAATTCACAAAACGTGCATTTCTTAATGGGCGAATTGATTTGTCTCAAGCTGAAGCGGTCATGGACCTTATTCGTGCAAAGACGGACCGTGCCATGAATGTTGCACTCAATCAGATGGAAGGAAAACTTTCTCGGTTGATTGGAGGACTGCGACAAGCGCTTATTGAAACGTTGGCGCAAGTCGAAGTTAATATTGATTATCCGGAGTATGATGATGTCGAAGAAATGACAATCCCGCTGATGATTGAAAAAAGTACGTGGGTAAGAAATGAAATCGACGAGTTGTTGAAAACGTCATCTCAAGGTAAAATCCTTCGAGAAGGTCTGTCTACTGTTATTATTGGTAGACCCAATGTAGGCAAATCTTCCTTACTAAATAGCATCATTCAAGAAAATAAAGCAATCGTAACCGACATTGCGGGGACGACGCGTGATATTATTGAAGAGTACGTCAATGTACGGGGAGTTCCACTTCGTCTAATCGACACAGCTGGAATCAGGGAAACAGAAGATATTGTGGAACGAATCGGCGTCGAAAAGTCGAGGAAAGTGTTGAAGGAAGCGGATTTAATTTTACTCGTCCTTAACAGTTCTGAAGAGTTGTCGATAGAAGACGAACGGTTATTTGAAGTAGTTTCGGGAATGGATACAATATTTGTTATCAATAAAACCGACCTACCACAAAAAATTGATATGCAAAAAGTGATGGAACATGCCGGAACGGGCAAAGTTGTCACGACCTCTCTTGTGAAAGACGAAGGGGTAGATGAACTGGAAGAAGCAATTGCCGGACTCTTTTTCGAAGGAAATCTTGAATCAGGCGATTTCACATATGTTTCAAATGCACGACATATCGCATTGTTACACAACGCGCGTGCCACAATTGAAGACGCGCTCGCAGCTGCTGAAGCAGGCGTTCCAGTCGATATGATTCAGATTGACGTCACACGGACGTGGGAAATTCTCGGTGAAATTATTGGGGACACAGTCCAAGACGGTCTACTTAATGAGCTATTTTCTCAATTCTGCCTCGGAAAATAAAATAAGATGAGTGTTCAAAAAGAATGAATGGAAATGGGAGATCTGCCAAGCGCAGTGCCCAGATACTACTTTTCATTGAGCTTTTTGAATTACTTTAATAGAAAGAAGGAAAAGAACATGCCCAAATTTGAAGCAGGCACGTTCGACGTTATTGTTATTGGAGCCGGCCATGCGGGAGTTGAGGCAGCACTTTCCGCTGCTAAAATGGGTGCAACAACGCTCGTACTTACAATGAACCTCGATATGATAGCCTTTATGCCGTGTAATCCGTCACTTGGCGGTCCCGCTAAAGGGATCGTCGTACGTGAAATAGATGCACTAGGCGGTGCAATGGGGAAAGTAATCGACAAAACACATATCCAAATGCGGATGTTGAATACAGGCAAAGGGCCTGCGGTGCGTGCGCTTCGTGCACAAGCTGACAAAGTCCTGTACCAGTCGGAAATGAAACGTCTTCTGGAAGAACAGGAAAATCTATTACTTCACCAAGGTGTTGTAGAAGAACTAATCGTGGAAGACGATGAAATAAAAGGAGTACTTACACAAGTCGGTGCAATTTACCGTGCGAAGACAGTCATCATCACAACGGGTACATTCCTGCGCGGTGAAGTTATTATCGGTGACCTGAAATATTCGAGCGGACCGAATAACCAAATGCCTTCAATTAAACTTGCAGACAATATTCGTGAACTTGGTTTTGATATGGTGAGATTCAAAACGGGCACTCCACCACGTGTGAATAGCAGAACGATTGATTATAGCAAAACTGAAATCCAACCAGGAGATGATACAGCGTGGGCATTCAGTTATGAAACGACTGAATTCATCACTGATCAACTACCATGTTGGCTGACATATACATCACCGAGAACACATGAACTTATTAATGAAAACCTTCATTTGTCACCGATGTATTCCGGGATGATTAAAGGAAAAGGGCCCCGCTATTGTCCATCAATTGAAGATAAAATTGTACGTTTTGCTGATAAATCGCGTCATCAGATTTTCCTTGAGCCGGAAGGTCGAAATACGCAAGAAGTGTATGTCCAAGGATTATCGACAAGTTTGCCGGAACACGTTCAAAAACAATTAATTGCAAGCGTACCGGGACTTGAAAATGCGGAAATGATGCGTGCGGGCTATGCAATTGAGTATGATGCAATCGTCCCTACGCAACTATGGCCAACACTTGAAACAAAAAGAATTCGTAATCTATATACAGCTGGCCAGCTTAATGGAACATCTGGCTACGAAGAAGCAGCGGGCCAAGGAATCATGGCGGGTATTAATGCAGCTTCCCGTGCTCTAGGGAAAGAAGAACGTGTCCTAGGGCGTGCTGATGCATATATAGGTGTCCTTATTGATGATCTTGTTACAAAAGGGACAAGCGAGCCATATAGACTTCTGACATCACGCGCAGAATACCGACTGTTGTTGCGTCATGACAATGCGGATATGCGACTGACTGAAATAGGATACCAAATTGGATTGATTAATGAAGAAAGACATGATGCTCATATTATTAAGAAGCAACAAATTGAAGAAGAAATTATCAGGCTGCGAAAAGTGACGATTAAACCAACTAGTGATGTCCAGGACATCATACGTGAAACAGGCGGCTCAGAACTTAGAGAACCGATGAAAGCAGCAGATCTTCTAAAACGTCCTGAAATAAACTATAGCCAGATAGAAAGAATGGTTCCACCAGAAGAAAAGAGATCAAAAGAAGTAGAAGAGCAAGTTGAAATCTTCATTAAGTATGAAGGTTATATTGAAAAGTCATTGCAACAAGTAGATAAAATGAAAAAACTTGAGAACAAAAAAATACCCGATAATATCGACTATAATGCAATATCCGGTATCGCGTCGGAAGCTAAAAGTGTACTGAGTGAAGTAAGACCATTATCCATAGCACAAGCATCTCGCATATCCGGTGTTAATCCAGCTGATATTTCAATTCTTCTTGTCTATATTGAACAGGGTAGAATCGCCAAAATTTCGGGCTAAATTAGCTAATGCAGGCTTGGATTATATTACTTAATTCAAGCTGCTTATGCTTTTCTTATTGTCTAGACTCCAGGCGCCAGCCCCTCGGGGTCACAAGTCCTTTTGCTGTGGGGGCGGAAGTACGCCTCCTCGCAAAAGGCCTTGTGCCTGTCGGGTCTGAACGACGCCTTACGCTTTTCTTATTGTCTAGGCTCCAGCACCTAGAGGCTTGGGTCATAAGTCATACCGACTATGCGGCAAAGAACGCCGCTCCGTCAGTCCGCCTTATGCCTATCGCGGGCCTACAGGATGTAGGTCATGCAGCTATTGCCACAGGACGTGGCGAACTTAGGCTGCGTACAACTAACAGGCGCTTACGCTTTTCTCATGGGGGGAATATTGATGAATGTTGAACAATTTATACAGGCCTTAAAAGAACAAGGTATTGAATTGAGTGAAACGCAAATAGCACAGTTTAACCAGTATTTCAAACTACTGGTAGAATGGAATGAAAAGATGAACTTGACGGCAATTACAGATGCCCCGTCAGTTTACTTAAAACATTTCTATGATTCAATATCCGCGGCCTTTTATATTAATTTAAATGAACCAAAAACAATTTGTGACGTAGGTGCGGGAGCTGGATTTCCAAGTATTCCATTGAAAATTTGTTTTCCAAACTTAGATGTGACCATTGTGGATTCATTAAATAAAAGAATTGGCTTTTTGAAAGTATTAGCTGAAGAACTTAAGCTTGAGAATGTGCACTTCGTCCATGCGAGAGCCGAGGACTTCGGACAAGACTCCAAGTATCGTGAGAAGTTCGATATTGTTACAGCTCGCGCAGTTGCACGTCTTTCTGTCTTAGCGGAATTATGTGTCCCTCTAGCCAAAAAAGGCGGAATCTTCATTGCGATGAAGGGAGCAGCCGCGGATGACGAACTTTTAGATGCAAAAAAAGCCCTTTCTGTTCTCGGAGCTACCATTAAAAAACAATACTCATTTATTTTGCCAATTGAAAATAGTGAACGAAATATCTTTGTTTTTGATAAAGAGAAAATCACTCCTAAAAAGTATCCTCGTAAACCAGGTGTTCCAAATAAAATGCCAATTCAGTAAACTGTTTCACGTGGAACAATGAGTAAAGAGGATATACTACGCCGTGCCGAATTAGTAGAATTAGGGAGCAGTATTGAAAAGGTGGTGCCGGGAATGAAAAGTCCGTTTTCACGATTTTTTGGGAGTGGAGATAAAGAATTAGATCCACTAGTAGTGGAAGAGGTTCATCACGAAGTAATTGAACAGGTGAAAATCGAGTTAATAAATCCAAATAAATTTCAACCGCGTACAATATTTTCTGAAGATAAGATTGAAGAACTTGCGAGAACAATCCATACGCATGGTGTCATTCAACCAATTGTCATTCGGAAAATTGGTGAAGAAAACTATGAAATCATCGCTGGAGAGCGTAGATATCGAGCAATGAAAAAACTGGGATGGTCGGAAGTACCGGCGATCATTCGAAACCTTGATGATAAAGAAACCGCATCCATTGCACTTATTGAAAACTTGCAGCGTGAAGAATTGACTGCAATTGAAGAGGCGTATGCCTATGAAAAGCTCCTTGAACTACATTCATTAACACAAGAAGCGTTAGCGCAAAGACTAGGAAAAGGTCAATCAACTGTTGCTAATAAATTGCGCTTACTGAAATTACCCGATGAAATCAAGAATGGAATATTAACAAAAGAGATATCAGAGCGACATGCAAGAGCACTTATTCCAATTAAGGATAGCGAATTACAGTCACAGCTTTTCAAGGAAGTAATTGAACAGCAGTTGAACGTCAAACAGCTTGAAGCAAGAATTATTCAAGTTTTACATCCACCGGAGAAGGTAAAAGGTAAAAAGACAGCACCTCAAAGGAAATCGGTGAGTAAAGATGTCCGAATTGCTCTAAATACAATCAGGCAATCACTCGTTCTCGTTACTAAAAGTGGAATAGATGTAAAAACAGAAGAAGAAGATTCAGATGATTTTTATATAATCACTGTTAAAATACCAAAAAAGAAATAAGAAAAGCGGAAGCACCTGGTAGACCCAAAAAGCGCTGGAGGTCCTTCAGATAAAGGCGCTTTTTGCCTTTAACTTAAGGACTGAAGCGACTCGAGGGGCTAGGTGCTGGAGTCTAGACACTGCTCCAGGTGGAAAACTTATACTTTCTTTTAAAAAAAGACTCTTGCCTCACATAGCAAGAGTCTTTTTACTACATATTTCTCTACAAAAAATGTTTTATTTGTTAAACTAGAAGAAGTTACAAAATTGAAAGAATAAAAGAATAATAATAGTGCTGGAAAGCAGGTGCAGGTGTGGGCAGAATTATAGCGATAGCCAATCAAAAGGGAGGCGTCGGGAAAACGACAACATCCGTAAATCTAAGTGCTTGCCTTGCTCATATAGGCAAAAAGGTTCTTTTGATTGATACTGATCCGCAAGGGAATGCAACGAGCGGGCTAGGTGTTAACAAGGGGGAAGTCCAACAATGCATTTACGATATTTTAATAGACGACGTTAATATAAAAGATGTTATTCGTTCGACAAAAGTAGAAAACCTTGATATTGTGCCAGCAACTATATCCCTGGCAGGTGCAGAAATCGAGCTGGTTTCAACTATATCTAGAGAAGTACGGATGAAACATGCCATTCAGGAAGCGAAAGAGCTGTATGACTACATCATTATCGACTGTCCGCCTTCACTTGGTTTATTAACAATAAATGCACTGACCGCTGCTGATTCAATTATCATCCCAGTTCAGTGTGAGTATTATGCGCTGGAAGGTTTAAGTCAACTGCTAAGTACGATCCGACTTGTTCAAAAACATTTAAATGAAGACTTAATGATTGATGGCGTTTTACTTACGATGTTCGATGCAAGAACAAATTTAGGGATTCAAGTTATAGATGAAGTTAAAAAGTATTTTCAAGATAAAGTATACAAAACAATCATTCCACGAAATGTACGATTGAGCGAGGCCCCGAGTCATGGAGAACCGATTATCATTTACGATTCAAGATCACGTGGTGCAGAAGTATATTTAGATCTGGCAAAGGAAGTGGTTCACAATGGCTAAAGGCCTTGGAAAAGGATTAAATGCTTTATTTCCTGGAGAGTCACTGGCAAAAGTAGAATCTGTCGAACATATTCATGTAAAGAGTATTAAGGCTAATCCGTACCAACCAAGGAAAATATTTGATGAAGATGCAATTCAAGAGTTGAGTGCTTCCATTAAAGAACATGGTATCCTTCAGCCAATTATTCTTCGAAAAGTGGGAACGACTTACGAAATCGTCGTAGGCGAGAGACGTTTCAGGGCAGCACAAATGGCAGGCCAAACTGAAGTACCAGCGGTTGTCCGTATCTTGACGGACGAAGAAACAATGGAGTTTGCGATCCTTGAAAACTTACAGCGGGAAGACCTGACACCAATTGAAGAGGCAGAAGCTTATCAGAGTCTCATGGAAAATCTGGGTCTTACACAAGAACAGCTAGCATTTAGACTGGGTAAAAGTAGACCTCATATCGCAAATCATGTCCGTTTACTTTCATTACCTGAAAAAGTAAGAAATTACATTACTGTAGGTAAAATTTCAATGGGGCATGGTCGGACATTACTTGGTCTACGTAAGAAAGAACAAATCTCTCTAGTGGCAGAACGGGTACTGAGAGAAGGACTTAACGTCCGCCAATTAGAAAAGCTAGTTCAAACAATAAATGAGGATGTTCCACGTGAAACTAAACCGAAAAAGCGTATAGACCTATTCCTGGCTGAGCGGGAATCAAATTTGCGTGACTATTTCGGAACGAATGTATCAATAAAGAAAACAAAAAACAAAGGGAAAATTGAAATCGAATTCTTCTCTGAAGATGATCTCGAGCGTATTCTTGAATTATTGAACGAATAAGGGATGCACCTATTTTGCCAAATGAGCAAAATAGGTTTTATTTTTAATTTCATTGAGCAGAGATCCAACTCTTTGCTGAATTGTAGAACTCATGCTGAGACCGCCGCGTCCTGCGGCAACAAGGAGGGATGCAATTCAATCCCTCCCCCCTGAGTAACCAGTAGGGAGGAATGAACTGCAATTCCTCCTCGTTGGCCCAAAGCCTTCAGCAGATTAAAAGGAAGTGAAAAGATGATTTTATTTGGAACAATTATAAACGTACTTTTAATAATTGTAGGCGCGTTCATTGGTCGATTTTTACATAATATACCCGAGCGGATGAAAGAAACTGTCATGTATGGAATTGGACTTGCGGTTGCTGTTATTGGCATACAAATGACATTTGAAAGTACTCAAATCCTGATTGTTATTATCAGTATCGTTGTAGGTGCAGTCATTGGTGAGTGGATGGATCTTGATAAGAAAGTGAATGATCTGGGCCACTGGATGGAGAGCAAGATACCAGCGAGTGATAAAGGCCCGGGTATTGCACAAGGATTTGTGACAGCCACGTTGATTTTTGTTGTTGGATCGATGGCCATTATCGGTGCTATCGACAGCGGGCTGAGGAATGATCATGATGTTCTTGTCATGAAAGGGATTATTGATGGTTTTACTGCCATCATTTTAAGCTCAACGTTAGGCATTGGCGTCGCATTTGCTGCGATTCCTGTATTTCTTTATCAAGGAATCATCACGTTATTCTCCACTCAAATAAGTCGTTTCGTTCCAAACGAATTACTGAACTTCTTCATCTCTGAAATGACAGCGACAGGCGGATTGATGATTTTGGCTATTGGTTTAAATTTAATTGGTTTGACTAAAGTGAGAGTTGCCAATCTGATTCCGGGTATCCTTGTTGTTGGAGTTGCTGTTACTATCGTACACTTCTTTTGACTTGCGTCGACCGTGTGCAAGTTGCAATGCCCGAGCGATAGTGCGACTCATCTCATATGGAAGGTAGAGACGGGTACTTTGCAAAACAGCGTGTTCCATGAACCCGGCAATATTGACGATTCCTTTTATGGATACATCTCCAACAGGGGGCAGATCTTTACCGACCGCTTTGCCAGGGTGTATAGGTCCGCTATTAAAAAGCAACTGACCAATAGAACTGACTTGTCCCAGGCAGGCATCGATCGCTACGATGAAAGCGGAGGGATTAGTGAGTTTGGTTTCATCTATACGTTGTTGCAGATTTAAAGCATGTAATGGACTTTCCAATGTACCGATTACAGTGAATGGGAACAGGGAAGACTCAGATAGGAAAGAACCAGTTAGCGGTCCTAGCGAGTCACCGGTAGATCGGTCGGTCCCGATACAGAAAAAAATGAGGTCTTGGGTTTCAAATGGAATGTGCTGGAGGAATAGTGAACTGAGTTTCCAAACGGCACCCGTTTCCTTATGGTGAATGCGATAATCATATGGTGTAGAAAGAGTAGATCGCATGAAAAAACTCCATTTCCTTTTTTATAACTCAGTCTACGCTTGTAAGTGATTTATTATACGAAAGGAAGAGGATTGTGGAAGAAACCATAAATGAGGACATTAATAAGATAAAAAAAGAAGTTGAAGAAGTAGGTAACATACTATTTAGTTCAGAAACTTGGTTTGATATTGGAAAGTTGGGACTTAAAGTTTTCTTCATTATTCTGCTATCCATCATTGTTGTAAAAGTAGGGAAAAGTGTTATTAGCCGCGCATTCAAGGTGAAACTGAAAGGCGCCTTGCGCCATACGGAGCGCCGTGAAACAACATTGGTTAAGCTACTTCAGAACACATTATCATATGTTGTCTACTTTGCAGCAATATTGGCAATCCTTTCTGCTTTTACAATCAATGTTGCAGGAATACTTGCGGGGGCTGGAGTATTGGGCTTGGCAGTCGGTTTTGGTGCCCAAAGTCTTGTGAAGGACATCATTAGTGGGTTCTTCATCATTTTTGAAGATCAATTTTCAGTCGGCGATTATGTTCAAATCAATGCGGCAGTTGGAACAGTCGAAGAAATTGGTCTACGTACGACTAAAGTAAGCGCATATGGCGGGGAGATACATATAATCCCGAATGGAAATATTTCAGAGGTTGTTAACTACTCGGTCAATAATTCATTAGCAATCCTGGATATTAGATTGGCATATGAAACAGATATACTTAAAACAGAAAAACTATTGGAGACTTTTTTAGCTGGCTTATCGGAGGGGTATGAAGCGCTGATATCCCAGCCTACCATAGTAGGTATACAAGACCTGGGTACGTCGGAAATCGTCATGAGAATTACGGCAGAAACACAGCCAGTTATGCAGTATGCAATTGCAAGAAATCTTCGCAGGGATTTGAAAATTTTTCTGGATATGAACGACATCGAAATACCATATCCTAAAATGGTCATGTACCAACCCAAAAAGTGAGGTGTATATAGGTGACGGAAAAACTATTCGGATTGAACGACGTTGTAGAAATGAAAAAACAACATCCATGCGGGACAAACTCTTGGAAAATTATTCGAATGGGAGCGGATGTTAGAATAAAGTGTGAAGGATGCAGTCACAGCGTCATGATTCCACGCAATGAATTTGCCAAGAAGATGAAAAAAGTACTTGTTAAAGCAGAAATGTAATTTATTAAAACATTCATGATGTTGGTTTGCGTGATGTAGGGCATGCAGTGAACTTAGGTTGCATTCCACTAGCGGATGGACAACTAGGCCTGCTGTCCTTATAATGGAAGAGTTGCATATAGAATGTATGAGTGAATGAATGAACATATAAATGAAAGGTTGTGGAACGAATGGCATTAACAGCTGGAATCGTCGGTCTACCAAACGTAGGTAAATCTACACTATTCAATGCGATTACAAAAGCGGGGGCGGAGGCGGCAAACTATCCGTTCTGTACAATTGATCCGAACATCGGAATCGTTGAAGTACCTGATGAAAGACTAGATAAACTGACAGAACTAGTAGTACCTAAAAAGACAGTACCGACTGCATTTGAATTTACTGATATCGCTGGAATCGTTGAAGGAGCAAGCAAAGGCGAAGGGCTTGGGAACAAGTTCCTTATGCACATCCGTGAAGTGGATGCAATCTGTCAAGTTGTCCGTTGCTTCGTAGACGAAAATATTACACATGTGGCTGGAAAAGTCGATCCAATTGATGACATTGAAATTATCAATCTTGAATTGATCCTTGCAGATATGGAAGCTGTTGAAAAGCGCTTGGCACGTGTTACGAAAATGGTAAAACAGAAAGATAAAGTGGCAATTGCAGAAGAGCCAATCTTGATTAAATTAAGAGAAGCATTCGAAAACGAAAAACCTGCACGTTCTGTTGAGTTTACTGATGAGGAATTTATCCTTGCAAAAGGGATGAACCTTCTGACGATTAAACCGATGCTCTATGTAGCAAACGTTGCGGAAGATGAAGTTGCAGATGCGGACAATAATGAGAATGTTAAAGCTGTCCGTGCGTTTGCAGAAAAAGATAATGCGCAAGTAATTGTTGTCTGTGCAAAAATTGAAGAAGAAATGGCTGAACTTGAAGATGATGAAAAGGCGATGTTCCTTGAAGAGTTGGGTATCAAGGAATCAGGTCTCGATCAACTTATTAAAGCATCTTATAAGCTTCTTGGCTTTGCAACATACTTCACGGCAGGCGTACAAGAAGTTCGTGCGTGGACATTCCGCAAAGGCATGAAAGCACCACAATGTGCTGGAATCATTCATACTGACTTCGAACGCGGTTTCATCCGTGCCGAAACGGTCGCGTATGATGACCTAGTTGCAACAGGATCAATGGCTGCTGCTAAAGAGGCAGGAAAAGTTCGTCTTGAAGGCAAGGAATATATTGTTAAAGACGGCGACGTTATGCTGTTCCGTTTTAACGTGTAACTTGATTCGGCAGAAGTCCGCAGTAGGTTAAGTTATGCCTGCGGCGAATTTAATAAAAAAGCGATTCCAGATTGTGTTACAATCTGGAATCGCTTTTTTAAATCTCCAACTCATTCAACTTTTCAGGGGAATAGACATAGAGCCTCGGCAATTCGGGGTCATCTTTCACAACCCAATCGTCGGGCAGTTCTTTCAACTCCTTATACATAGCGAAGTCACCAGCTGCCCCGCCTATTAATAAAGCAGACAGGCTCACTAGCAAACCACTTCCAATATAAAGACCAATGAAGGCTGGAACAATTCCTGTCATCCAAAAGGGAAGCAGTAGGGCTTTCCGGATAGCATGATTTGTCATAAGTTGGTCGGTTGTTGCATAGGCAATGCCCATTTTTAGATTGACTCCAACAATCATCTTTTTCCACGAAACGCCTCCAAATACACGGAAACCAAGCAGATGAAATAATTCATGAAGAATGATTAGTAGGAGATAGCCTACAATGAAAAAAACAACTGTCCAGACGTTGAGTGAAAATGAAAAGTCCCTTTCAATAATGATTTTAAGGACCCATAATAAAAGGAAAGCACTTGCAGTTATTATTAGGCTATTCTTAGCCACTTTTGGTAATTCAATCGCAATTATTTTGTCAGGTACAGGAAATCCATTCAATGAAAATCACCCCTATTCAAAAGTATACAAGAAAATAGTTGAAAGATGAATGAAACTGTGCTAATATATACTGATGTGAGTAATATATTTACTTACTCCTTGCCCGCTGACATCAGCAGGGCCCAAGTCCATAAGGAGGTGACTACAGATGAGAAAGTACGAAATTATGTACATTATCCGCCCAACAGTAGAAGATGAAGCGAAAAAAGCGTTGATTGAACGTTTTGACGAAGTTCTTCTTTCTAATGGTGCAGAAAACATCGAGTCGAAAGAGTGGGGCAAGCGTCGTCTTGCTTACGAAATCGACGATCTACGTGAAGGTTTCTATCAACTAATTAAGTTGAATTCAGAAACTAAAGCAATCGATGAATTTACACGTCTTGCGAACATCAACGAAGATATCATTCGTCATATGACTGTTCGTATTGAAGACTAATCCATATATAAATAATGAACAGGTGAAACTTACAAAATGATGAGGGAGGTTGAATTATAATGATTAACCGAGTTGTTTTAGTAGGGCGATTGACAAAAGATCCTGAACTCAAGTATACACAAACTGGTATTGCTGTGACACGTTTTACGTTAGCAGTAAACCGAGCTTTTCAAAGCGCTTCGGGCGAAAGAGAAGCTGATTTCGTTAGTTGTGTTGCTTGGAGAAAACAGGCTGAAAACGTTGCAAACTTCTTGAAAAAGGGAAGTCTTGTCGGAGTAGATGGCCGTATTCAGACGGGCAGCTTTGAAGGACAAGATGGAAAGCGTGTTTATACTACAGAAGTTGTAGCAGACAGCACGCAGTTTCTTGAACCGCGTAATGCATCTGGCGAAAATAGATCGGGAGCTGGCGGTGGGGCACCTTACCAAGGTTCTCAACAAAGCGAGCAACCGAGCTATCAGAATCAGCAGTCAAACCAACAATACCAACAATCGAATCAGCAATATCAACAGCCTAATCAGCAAAATTACACACGTACTGACGATGATCCATTCTCGACAGGTGGAGGTCCGATAGAAGTATCGGACGACGATCTGCCGTTCTAATGATCAACCCGTCATTATGAGGGTTTTGAGAAGCAAGCAGTGCTAGGAAACGAGTGAGTGAACACCGGAGCGTGCTTTGGCACGTGAGGATGTGAATGAGCGAAGTTGACAACGCAATGCGCCGCTTATCGAAAGCCGAATGATAATTAAGTAAGGAGGGGAAAAACTATGGCACCACGTCGTGGAGGAAAGAGACGCCGTAAGGTTTGTTATTTCACATCAAACAACATTACTAAAATCGATTATAAAGATACAGATATGCTTAAGAAATTTATTTCTGAGCGTGGAAAAATCTTGCCTCGCCGGGTAACTGGTACAAGCGCGAAGTATCAGCGTAAACTGACACTTGCAATCAAACGCTCACGTATCATGGCACTTCTTCCATTCAGTTCGGAAGAAAGATAATTTTATTTAGATAGACCGCCTCGTCAGACCGACACAACCGGTATGGGGGCGGTCTTTTTATTCGAACAAAAGAAGTACATATGTTCTTGGTTTGGTTTAAAAACAATAATCATGATACAATTGAAGCAACTATCCATAGTGATTTTAAGTTTAGGTATGGATAGAATTAGTCGTCCAACGAAAGACCGGAGGAATATATATTATGCAAGATAACGCAAGAAAAATTACGTACGGGGCAATGATGATTGCGTTATTTGCAATCTTGCTTGCAGTATCGTTATATACGCCATTTCTCGGGAATGTCACTATGTTCTTCATTCCGTTACCGATTATTTTGTACAGATTGAAATACGACCGGACCTCGTCACTACTTACATTGGCGACTGGCGTCGTGTTGTCACTACTAATCGGAGGCATTCTACTGGTGCCATTCGCTTTCGTCTACGGGGTTCTCGGATTCATTATTGGGGAAACCATTATGATGGGCAAATCAAAGTTATATATCTTCATGGCTTCTGGGCTCACCCTGCTTATTACTGGGATGGGTATTTATGTTGGAGCTGTCCTTTTCTTCGGATTTAATATGATTGACGAGTTAATGACGATTATGGGAGATACTAAAGAGCAGATGAAGTCGTTCATGGCTAACTACGGCGGCTTACCCGACGGCTATGATGAAGCAGTTACAACAACGTTCCAGATGTACGAATATACAATTCCATCTATCTTCATCATAAGTATTTTCATGTTAGCTTTCATTCTTCTCACGTTAAACCTTGGAGTTGCCAAGCGACTGGGATTTGAAGTACCCAAATTTCCGCCATTCCGGGAAATGAAGTTGCCAATGATTGCAGTGATCTTGTACGGGGCAATACTTCTTATTACGCTCTTTGCAGATGTGAAGCCGGGGACAAATCTATACCTGATTACCGTCAATGCGACTACCGTTTTAAGATTCTTGTTTCTATTGCAAGGTGTTTCACTTATCCATTACTATGTAAATGAAATGAAGTTACCGAAAGTAGCGACAGTTGTTGCCACGATTTTTGCATTAATGCTGGCCCCGATAACAACGATGCTTGGGATACTTGATACGGGAGTGAATATACGTGCCTGGCTTAGAAAAGACAAGTCGAAATAAGGGGGTGGAACAATGACGTCGTTTTTTAGAAAAAGGGCAATACGGTATCCGTTGACAGTATTGTCGATTCTGGGCATGATGGCGGCAGTGCTCCTGCTCTTATTCCAGTTTTGGGCCGGACTTCTTTTCTCCGTCTTATTTATGGTTGCAATGGGATTTGCATGGAAAATGGAAGAACAGACTTATATCGAAACAGAGAAACATATTGAGACGTTGTCGCACAGGGTGAAGAAAGTCGGAGAAGAAGCACTTCTTGAATTGCCGATTGGAATAATCCTCATAAATGAAAAAAACATTGTTGAGTGGGCAAATCCGTATGCAGCAAAAGTATTTGCACATCAGGAAACACTTATTGGCGATGATTTGTTCGATCTATCTGGACAATTTCATGCGATTTTAAAAAGTGAAAAAGTAGAGAACAATGTTTTGACGATTGGAGAACAGTCGTATAAGGTCTTTTATAAAGCAGAAGAGAAACTTATTTATTTATTTGATATTACGGAGCAACTAGTGATGGAGACTCTTTATTATGCAGACCGCACGGTTCTCGGTATTATTCTTGTAGATAATTATGATGAAGTATCTCAGGCGATGGATGATCAGACAAGAAGTCAGCTTAATTCCCTAGTGACCTCACTTATAAATAGCTGGGGAACAACGAATGGGATCTTTGTGAAACGAATTGCGACTGATCGTTTTCTGGCTGTATTTAACGAAGCTACATTGGCTGATTTGGAAAAAACAAAGTTCTCCATTTTAGATGACATTCGTGAAACAACTGCTAAGCAGAGTACGGCACTGACACTCAGTATTGGTGTGGGTGTGGGGTCTACTTCATTAATCGAGTTGGGTGAACTGGCACAGTCGAGTTTAGATCTTGTGCTCGGACGTGGTGGTGACCAAGTGGCCATTAAGCGTTCTGACGGGAAGTTGAAATTCTACGGAGGGAAAACGAACCCCGTTGAAAAAAGGACCCGTGTTCGTGCAAGAGTCATCTCACATGCTTTGCGAGATCTTATCCAAGGCAGTGATAAAGTATTTATCATGGGTCACAAAATGCCTGACATGGACGCAATCGGTGCAGCAATTGGTGTTCGGAAAATGGCCCGCAAGAATAATGTTGAGGGATATGTAGTCGTCAATTTCAATGAACTTGATGGAAGCGTAACACGGCTTATGGACGAAATTAGGCGTGATACGGATCTGTTCAATCAATTCATCACACCCGATGAGGCGCTCTCGATGATTACAGAGAAATCATTGATCATTGTTGTTGATACGCATAAGCCGAGTATGGTCATTGATGAACGAGTCATCGATAAAGCAGAAAAGGTTGTCGTCATCGATCACCATCGACGTGGAGAAGAGTTCATCAAGAACACGATGCTTGTCTACATGGAACCATACGCGTCATCCACTGCGGAGCTCGTTACCGAATTAATTGAATACCAACCGAAACAAGAAAAACTTACGATGCTCGAATCGACTGCCCTTCTCGCGGGTATAATTGTCGATACGAAAAGCTTCACACTGCGCACAGGGGCAAGGACATTTGAAGCAGCATCGTATTTACGAACCAATGGAGCAGATACAATACTAGTTCAGCGACTGTTAAAAGAGGATATCGCTACTTATGTCCTGCGATCTAAATTGATTGAAACCGTTGAATTGTTGGACTCGGGTATCGCCATTGCAAAAGGACAGGACCAAGTTGTTTATGGCGCAGTTTTGATAGCTCAAACGGCTGATATTCTTCTTACAATGCAAGGTGTTGCGGCTTCATTTGTCATTGCATGCCGTGCAGATGGTAAAATAGGAATAAGCGCCCGTTCTCTTGGTGAATTGAATGTTCAGCTTATCATGGAGGAACTTGGAGGCGGTGGCCATTTGACCAACGCTGCATGTCAACTCGATGTTGAATCGGTGGAAGAAGCAGTAGAAATGCTAACGGCTATATTGAATACAAAGGTAGAAAGGGGAAATTCATAATGAAAGTGATCTTATTGAAAGACGTAAAAAGTATTGGGGCAAAAGGTGATGTGAAAGAAGTATCTGTAGGGTATGCACAAAACTTCCTACTGAAAAACAATTTGGCGGTTGAAGCAACACCAGGTAATATCAGCAGACTTGAAGGCCAAAAAAATCGGGTTGCAAAAGATGCTGCTGAAGAATTGGCAGAAGCAAAAGTGCTAAAAGAACAAATTGACAAAATTACGGTTGAAATGAAAGCTAAATCAGGCGAAGGCGGAAGGCTATTTGGTTCAATTACAACAAAACAAATTGCTGAAGCATTAAATAAAACTGAGGGTATTAAAGTAGACCGTCGTAAAATGGAATTGCCGGATGCTATTCGCGCACTTGGCTTCACGAATGTTCCAATCAGGATTCACCCGGACGTGACAGCTACACTTAAAGTGCATGTAGTAGAAGAAGGATAAGGAGAGATTGGGTAGATGAATCAGATGATTGATCGCGTCCCACCACATAATAATGAAGCGGAGCAGGCGGTTATAGGAGCAATTTTCCTCGAACCGCAAGCGCTCATTACAGCGGCAGAACTTCTTATGCCAGAAGATTTCTACAGGATGGCGCATGAAAAAATCTTCCAAACGATGATAATTCTGAGTGACAAAGGTCAGGCAATTGACGTTGTCACGGTCACGGAAGAACTATCTGCCAAAAAAGAACTAGAAGATGTCGGCGGTATTTCGTATTTGATGGAAATTGCCAACTCGGTTCCAACAGCGGCAAACATTGTGCATTATGCACGTATCGTCGAAGAGAAAGCACTTCTACGACGTCTTATCCGTGTGGCTACTTCAATTGTTGAAGACGGCTATGCGCGGGAGGATGAAGTAGAAGCCCTCTTAGCCGAAGCAGAAAAGAAAATGATGGAAGTATCCAACCGGAAAAACGCCGGGGACTTTCGTCATATTAAAGACGTCCTCGTTGAAACATATGATAGTATTGAACTTCTTCATACGAAAAAAGGTGACGTTACAGGTATCCCAACAGGTTTCCGGGATTTAGATAAAATCACAGCCGGTTTTCAGCGCAACGACTTAATTATTGTGGCTGCACGTCCATCTGTAGGTAAAACGGCATTTGCATTAAACGTAGCACAAAACGTCGCGACGAAAACCGATGAAAACGTCGCTATCTTCAGTCTGGAGATGGGGGCAGAACAGCTTGTTATGCGGATGCTCTGTGCGGAAGGCAATATTGATGCACAGGTACTTCGGACAGGTGCCCTCGAGCCGGAAGACTGGCGTAAACTTACGATGGCAATGGGCAGCCTATCAAATGCTGGTATTTTCATCGATGACTCGCCAGGTATCCGTGTCAATGACATTCGTTCAAAATGCCGTCGTTTGCAACAGGAACACGGACTGGGCATGATAATGATTGACTATATGCAGTTAATTGCAGGGAGTGGGAGTAAGCCTGGTGAAAACCGCCAGCAGGAGGTTTCAGAAATTTCACGGTCGCTGAAATCACTCGCAAGGGAATTGAAAGTACCAGTAGTTGCATTGTCTCAGCTATCCCGTGGCGTTGAGCAACGCCAGGATAAGCGTCCGATGATGTCCGATCTCCGGGAATCAGGGAGTATTGAGCAAGATGCGGATATCGTTTCGTTCCTCTACCGTGAAGACTATTATGATAAAGAAACAGAAAATCAGAATATGATTGAAATTATTATAGCTAAACAACGGAATGGTCCAACGGGTACGGTAACTCTTGCCTTTGCAAAGGAATACAATAAATTTGTCAATATAGACTGGAGTCAGCACGAATCGCCGGACTATTAATAAAGTAAATCAACATCCTGTTTGCCCTAAATGTTCGGGCTTGCACGGGCGGTTAACCCCTACTTATTCTTTGCGTTTCTTTAAAGACTTGAAGTAGGGGTCTTACTGCCCGTTAATCCGGGATAATCACATCAAATAGAGAAAGACGTCTTATGATACCTGGGATTCCCGGTATACAAGACGTCTTTTTTTGTTGATAAACACACGATCATTTTATAACTAGTAGTTAATAAATGGATGCTATTCTACATTCTCATTACAAAGACCTAGAAAACTACAAGAATGGCATTGGATATGTTAAATTAGAGAGGCATGAAAAATTTGCACACTATAAATGATCTATATCAGTCTTCTGATTGAAATATGGAGGGAGTTTCATATATGTTTTTCAATAGAAATAAACAGGGCGAGACAAAAAAAGCATTACCAAAACTTATTCGTCCTTTCAAAAAGACTCAAAAAGTCCTTGTTATGACAGTAATGTTAGCGGGACTTGGGATAAATTCAGTTTTTGCGAATGAAGAGGAGAATAATAGCCTCTTGACTATATTCCATGTCTATTCAAAAGGGGAGTATGTCGGTGTTATAGCTGATCAAGAAAAGCTGGAAGAATTGAAAGAAGAAGAGCTACAAAAGGTGGCTTCCGAATTTAAGAATCTTCCGCTTACAATAGGAACAGATTTGTCAGTGATTCCAGAGCGGGTATTCACAGCAGAAACGGACGATGACATCGTCCTAGAAAAACTTCAAGGCACGCTGTCCGTAGAAGCGGAAGCAATAGGCGTTTCAATCGACGGAGAACTGGCATTCTACGTCGATGACATGAACACATATAACGAAGTGATTCGCGAGTTGAAATTACAATCCGTTTCTGAAAAGAAGCTTAATGAATTCGAAGCCCGCACCGCTACTACTGAATCAATACCCGCTTTGAAAGAAGATGAAACGCGTATCGTAAACATCTTAATAAGCGGTGAGATGCAGGCGGTACCGGGGAAAGTATCTCCAGAAGAGGTGAGAAGTACAAAAGAGGCCATGGTCCTTCTTAATAAGGGGACGCTTGAAGAGAAGAAGTATGTAGTACGTTCAGGTGATGTCCTTGGATCAATTGCTGCTGATCACAATATGGCAACGTCTAAATTGTTAGAACTAAATCCGGGCTTTACAGTAGATAAGCTTCTTAAGTTAGGCGACGAGCTTAACGTTACAGCAATTGAGCCGTATGTAGAAGTGGAAGTCCATTACGAAACGAAAACAAAAGAAGCAATTAAATACGCAACTCTAACTGAAGAAGATAGTTCCTTGTACAAAGGCGAAAAGAAAGTGACTAAGAAAGGTTCTGACGGGGAAAAAATTGTTACGGAACTTATTCGTAAACGAAACGGTCAGACGATAGGTAGGTCTGTTTCTGATGAAAGTATTATTGCTGAAGCAGTAGACAAGGTGACGATTGTCGGAACGAAAGTGATGCCTTCAAGAGGATCAGGTACATTCATTTGGCCTGCATCTGGAGGATATGTATCTAGTCAAATGGGTACTCGCTGGGGCAGGACGCATCAAGGTATTGATATCGCACGTCCATCTTCATATGGGATTGTAGCAGCAGATAATGGGGTTGTTACAACTACGGGAAGGCATAGCACATATGGCAATCGGGTTGTTATCACACATAACAATGGCTATGAAACCTTGTATGCACATCTCTCATCGATTGAGGTTAGCGTTGGACAAACTGTACCACAGGGAACGAAGATTGGTGTCATGGGGTCGACGGGTCGTTCTACGGGCGTCCATCTTCATTTTGAAGTATTCAAGAATGGTACTAATATAAACCCTATGAGCGTGCTAAGATAAATTGATAACCAGGGACGATACACATGTTGTATCGTCCCTTTTGTATCTTTTCGACACGATTCGAGGAATATTGCCCGGGAAATAGTGAGAGCTGTAGAGATAAAGAAATAGGTTCTATTTATCCTGCCTAGACTTGAAAGCAGAAAGGTGCGAATCGTCGGGAAGAATGATAGAGTAAAAGGACACTGACAGAGGCGCCAACAGGGCGAGATGGGGGAATAGAAAATGCAAAACAAAGTAATTTTAATTGTCGATGACGAAAAACCAATTGCCGATATACTTGAATTTAATCTAAAAAAAGAAGGTTTCACTGTTTTTTGTGCATACGATGGAGACGAAGCGCTTGAAAAGGTAGAGGAAGTTAAGCCAGATCTAGTACTTCTTGATATTATGCTTCCGAAGCGCGATGGTATGGAGGTATGCCGAGAAATTCGAAAGAAATATGACTTTCCGATTATAATGCTAACAGCGAAAGACTCGGAAATCGACAAAGTACTTGGCTTGGAACTTGGGGCGGATGATTACGTCACAAAACCATTTGGAACACGTGAGCTTATTGCGCGTGTCAAAGCAAATTTACGCCGTCATATGAAATCAGTTGAGGAAGAACAAGAAGGTGCTACAAATGACATTACAGTCGGCAACCTGATTATTCAGCCAGATGCTTACCTTGTTCTAAAAAGAGATCAAAAGATTGAACTGACACATAGGGAGTTTGAACTTCTTCACTATCTTTCGAAGCATATTGGACAAGTGATGACGCGAGAGCACCTCTTACAAACAGTATGGGGTTATGATTACTTTGGTGATGTACGAACTGTAGATGTGACAATCCGTCGTTTGCGTGAAAAGATCGAAGATGCACCAAGTAATCCTACGTGGATTGTGACAAGACGTGGCGTTGGTTATTACTTACGTGATCCGGAACAGGAGTAAAAGTCATGCGAAAAGTTGGTTTTTTTCGATCTATCCACGTTAAATTTGTCTTAATCTATGTGATGCTGATTCTAATTGCAATGGAAATAATCGGGCTTTATTTTGCGCGCGAGCTCGAACAGACCCTGAAAACAAATTTCACGACATCAATTGCTGATAGAATGAGTTTGGTTGAATTCAGTGTGCGTGAAGAAATGATGAAAAAACGAGCCGCGGACGACCCGATGACACTTGAAATGAGTCTTCGGGCCGTCCTTTCGAGTTTTAAATCGGAAGATATCAATGAAGTCCGGGTTATAAATGCTGGGAATATTATTCTTGCAACATCGGCCATAAATAATACATCCATGGTCGGACAGCGTTCGGCGGACGACATTGTGAGAAAATCAAATGCGTCGAATGCTCAATATGACATTATCAATCTGGACCGAAAAACAAGAAACCGAATATTGGTTCGTGCAACGCCGATAGTTGATGATAATAATGAAGTGATAGGCATACTTTATCTCGAGGCAAATATTGAAAAAGTGTTTAAACAAATCGATGAAGTAAATCGTATATTAGCCGGTGGGGTAGCTGTATCATTGTCTATTACAATTATTCTTGGAATATTAATCGCACAGACGATGACAAGACCAATATCTGATATGAGACGCCAAGCTCAAGCAATGGCGAAAGGGAATTTCTCGCGAAAAGTTCGTGTCTATGGGAATGACGAAATGGGGCAACTTGCAATCGCCTTCAACCATTTAACGAACCAATTGCAAGAATCTCAGTCATCAACTGAAAGTGAACGGCGGAAATTGGCTTCCGTATTGGAGAACATGACTGATGGTGTTATTGCAACTGATCGCAAAGGTCGCGTCAGCCTTATTAATGACTCTGCTCTTCTGATGCTAAGAATGACACGGGATTTGGTGTTAAACCGACCGATTTCTAGCATTCTCGGACTTGAGCAGGAATATGCATTTGAAGATTTAATCCAAGTCAAAGAGTCTATTGCACTCGATTTTAGCACGGAAGATCAGCCTTATATTTTACGAGCGAATTTTTCTGTTACACAAAGAGAAACTGGTTTTGTGAATGGCCTTATTGTTGTCTTACACGACAATACGGAACAAGAGAAAATCGATATGGAAAGACGTGAATTTGTATCCAATGTATCGCATGAATTGCGTACGCCACTGACAACGATGCGCAGTTACTTGGAGGCCCTTGCTGACGGAGCGTGGAAGAATGAGGAGATTGCACCATCCTTCCTTCACGTAACGCAGACTGAAACTGAGCGGATGATTCGACTTGTTAACGATTTGTTGAAGCTATCACGCATGGACAGTAGAGATTATGATTTGAATAAGGAATGGGTTGAATTCAATTACTTTTTCAAATCAATCATTGATCGATTTGAGTTTTCGAAGTCTCAGGAAGTCCAGTTTATACGTCTTCTTTCTACCACCGAACTGTTCGTTGAAATCGATACGGATAAGATGACTCAGGTGCTAGATAATATTATTTCAAATGCATTAAAATATTCACCGGATGGCGGAGATATCCGTTTTGGCATTACAATGTCCGAAGACTTTATTAAAGTAATGATTTCGGATGATGGTATGGGAATACCACAGGCAAATGTTAAACGGATTTTTGACAGATTTTATCGAGCAGACCGTGCAAGGTCCCGTGCGATGGGTGGTACAGGACTGGGTCTTGCAATTGCCCGTGAAATGATTGTGGCGCACGGCGGAGAAATATGGGCGGAAAGTGAAGAAGGAAAAGGGACGACAATATTCTTTACGTTGCCGTTTGAACTTCAGGAGGACGGTGAATGGGGTTGAAATATGTTGAAACTGTCAAATCGATTGTACTTTTCTTACTTGTGGCGCTCAGCATCATACTTACATTTTCTATTTGGACGTATTCACCACGTTATGAAACCATTGAGCAGTTCCCGCCCGTAGATATTTCTATAGGCGATAAAAAGAAAATTGATGAAATTATAAAACCATATAAAGTGGTATTTAACTTTGAAGATGCTTTAAAAGGAACGACTGATTCAGATAAAATTGACCGTATTATGGATAAGATAACGGACTGGAAAATAGCGGACATTACCGTGGTGGATGAAAATTTTACAGCAGAGGATATAAGCACATTGCTTCGGAAGCCTAACCGATTTACAGTATTCTTTCAAAGTGAAATCCCTTTGTCTGTCTATGACAGCGTTTTGACGATTGAAGAACCAACGCCCGAAATTTCATTTAACCAGATTGTGGTTGAGTGGAATTCAGACAATAATGCAATGACTGTTTACTTTGTGAGCAAAGTAAACAAGAAGCTTTATAGTGCAAGAGTAAAGGCGGAGGATTATCAAAGTCTCTATAACTCAATATTAACAAAGGGTCGAGAGTTTCAAGAGTTCAAAGAAGTTAAACCTAATAGTTCATCCTATCTCGTAGTCTCAGCAGAGCCTGTGGAAACGATTAAATACACGTTTCTGGAGGATGAAGTATCCATTAATAAATTTCGTGATGCATTGTTCAGTGATGCAAATGCAGTACGGAACAGCCAAGTGGGAGTTCATCATGAAGAACTTGCCGACGATCATGCATTGATGAATGTTTATTCGGAGAAGAAAACATTTAAATATGTTTCACCGAGTGCAGATAGCCGAGAGCTTGCAAATTCCTCAGAGTTACTTTTAGATACAATCAGCTTCGTTAATGAACATGGCGGATGGACAGACGAATTTAGATTTACGTACATGGACGCGAAGACACGATTTGTACGATTCCGGCTATTTTTGCATGGATTACCCGTCTATACAGATTCCAGCTCTTCTGCTGAAATTCTGCAAAAGTGGGGGAAAAATCGGATATATAGTTATGCCAGGCCTTACTATAGACTTAATTCTCAATATCCAGCAAAAACAGAAGTTGAACTTCTTCCACCAGGCACTGATATTGCTGAAAGGCTTAGGAAATCGGATATGTTGGACTTGGATGCTGTCGAGGAAATTACTCCGGGTTACTTTATGAAATATAAGCCAGGATTGTTCATCATGGAACCGGCGTGGTTTTATTTGATAAATGGCAATTGGAGCCGCTTTTCACCTGAAGGTTTAGGGGGTGAATTGATTGGATTGGAATAAGTCGAAAACAATATTCATTATTGTCTTTTCAATAGTAAACGTTTTCCTCTACTGGCTTTATTTGAACAAACTTACAGATGCACAAAATGTCCAGGTAATGGGGAAAACACCAATGGAAGAATTGCTGAAGATGGATAATATTACGTATGATGAACTGCCACCCTATAAAAATGATCCGTTTTATATGTCCGCAAGATCTATGATATTTACAGACGAGAAGATAGATAAACTTGAAAATCAAATAGTCGAGATTTCGGACGAAACATATCTTCAATCAGAATTGAATGATCCAGTCAGTGTGCTGAATGAGAAAGGCGATTTTGATTTTACGGAAGTTCTTTCAAAGTACGTATTAAACGGTGCTGAGTACGAACTATGGGACGTGAATGAAGAGACGCAGCAAGCATTACTTTTTCAGAAAGTGAAGGACAATCCCATTTATTTCAGTCGTAATGCGATGCTGACATTGCATTGGAATGACAAGGGAGAAGTAACAAACTACGAGCAAAGTATGCTGGAAGAGTCCGGCACATTTAATCGTAAAAAAGATCTTCTTTCTCCTATAGAGGCAATCGGTAATTTGTACTCACGTGGGTACTTGAAACAAGGTTCCAAAGTAAAGTATATGAAGCTCGGTTATTCGACACATGTTCAAGTATCGGAAACCCAAGTGTTTGCTCCGACATGGCATGTGCGTGTAGAATTAAAGGATGGAGTAATAGAAGATTACTTCATCAATGCAATTGAAGGTATGATTATAGAATTCCAGCATGAGTCGCCAGAAGAAGATAATGAATAAGGGGTTTTTGTAATGCGTTTTAGTGTACTCGCAAGCGGCAGTAGCGGCAATGCGGTATTTATAGAGAACGATGAATATACTTTTCTCGTGGATGCGGGATTTAGTGCGAAGAAGATGGACAGCTTAATGGCTGGCATTGATCGTTCTATGAAAAAGGTTGACGGTATTTTTGTAACACACGAACATAGTGACCATATAAAAGGGATTGGCGTTGTTGCACGGAAATACGGTACGCCAATTTACGCGAATGAAAAAACATGGCAGGCAATGGATGGTCTTGTCGGCAATATTCCCCTCGATCAGCGCTTTCAATTTGATATGGAAACGGTAAAATCATTTGGCTCACTCGATGTTCAGTCATTTGCAGTTTCACATGATTCAGTCGATCCGATGTTTTATGTATTCCATGAGAATGGCCGGAAACTTGCGGTCATTACAGATACGGGTTATGTGAGTGATAGGATGAAAGGGTTCATCCGCGGTGCAGATGCTTTTGTCTTTGAAAGCAATCATGACGTCAGTATGTTGCAGGTAGGGCGCTATCCTTGGTCCGTGAAACGACGAATTCTTAGTGATGTAGGACATGTATCCAATGAAGATGCTGCGGTTGCCATGAGCGAAGTTGTTGATCAAAAAGATACGAGAATCTATTTATCACATTTAAGTAAAGATAATAATATGAAAGACCTTGCAAGGATGAGTGTTACACAGACGCTTGAGACATGTGGTATCAGGACAGGTGAATTTGTTCATCTTTATGATACGGATGCAGATCAGCCGACCGAACTTGTCACAGTATAGAGTAATGTCTCTTGCCTTACCTTCAAGGGATTGTATAAAAACCTTACTAGTGTAAGGTTTTTTATTTGTCTAGGAAATTATAAAATCACGTACTGTGGATAAGCTGCTACAGGGAGATTTCTTGTCCAAACTCCAGCGCCTAGAGGCTCGGAGGCTCATAGGACGTGGGTCTGCAGACATTGCCGCTGGCCTACAGGACTTAGGCTACATTCATTTGTAACAGGCGCTTGCGCTTTTAATTTTTGAAATGGCTGAAATAGGGTAATGTTAACTACAATGACATCATCAGTAGAAAGGGAGAGGTGTATGGACGAACACAATAACAATCAAGTGAATGGAGGACCACAGCCTTCTGCTCCAGTACTTGAAAGTACATCGCGCAATAGTCAAAAGTCTCCGAAAAGAAGAGGTGGTTTCTTATCAGGGTTTATTGGTGTTGGAATTGGTGCACTTCTCGTTTGGTTCATCATGCAAGGTGAAAGTACTACAAAGGAACAACTGCAGACGAATAGCGCAGAGCAAAAGGCCGACATTATGCCAACAAATAGTGTATCCCTCGATGTGACTAGCGATGTAACAGACATCGTTGAAAAAGTGGTAGATTCAGTTGTCGGCGTAACGAACTTAAAAACGGTTAGTGATCCTTGGTCGCCCATAGAAACGACTAGGGAAACGGGTTCTGGTTCCGGTGTCATTTATAAGAAGCAAGATGACAAAGCCTACGTCGTCACGAATCACCACGTTGTGGAAGGTGCGCAAGAACTTGAAATTACTTTCGATGATGGTTCAAAGACAGCAGGAAAAATCATAGGCAGCGATATGTGGACTGACTTAGCCGTCATTGAAATTGACGCTAAACTTGTTAAAACAGTTATTGAGTTTGGGGATTCAGATGCTTTGAAACGCGGTGAAACGGTCATTGCGATTGGAAACCCGCTTGGTCTAGGTTTTTCGGGTTCGGTAACCGTCGGTGTTGTATCTGGAAAAGATCGTTCGATTCCAATTGATTTCGATGAAAATGGCACAGTAGATTGGTTTGCAGACGTCCTACAAACCGACGCCGCTATCAACCCAGGTAACTCGGGAGGCGCATTGATTAACCTTGCGGGCCAACTTATTGGCATCAATTCCATGAAAATATCGGAAGCAACAGTTGAAGGAATCGGACTGGCCATTCCCGTCAATCTTGCAACACCGATTATCGATCAACTTGAAATGCAAGGAAAAGTAAACCGTCCAACAATGGGCGTAACATTACTCGATCTTCGAAGCATACCTGCGCAGCAACAAAGGGAAATGCTAAAATTACCGGCGAATGTAACGGATGGGGTTATTATCAATGAGGTTATGATCAATTCGCCTGCTGAACTTGCTGGCGTGAAGCAGTATGATGTTATCGTTGAGATGGACGGCGAAAAAATTGAAGATATGGTCAGCTTGCGTAAACACCTGTATACTTCGAAGGAAGTAGGCGACACGATGCAAATGAAAGTGTATCGCGATGGTCGATTGCTCGAAATTGAAATGGTGTTAAAGGACGGTAACTCGTTCTGATAATAAAAATTATACACAGATTCCTATGAAAAACTTATCCACAACGGGTATAATAGCTAACAGCTAGCTATTACGCCCGTTTTTTTATTATATTCGCTGTTTGTGGATAAATCTAAAAATTTGTGAATAACTTTGTGCAATATAAAAAGCTGAAAGTTGGGATAGAAATGAATATTAATAGCTGCGAAACTCATATAAACCATGCTCTAGACGTTTTTGTAGCGGAGCAAGGAAAGTTTCCAATTATGGAAGTTGTACCGAAAGAAGAAAAGTTATCCACAAAGTGCAGCTACTGCGAAGAGCTTGCGATATATGTTGTGGTGAAAGAATAGCAAGACACAAGATGTAGATAACAGGTGTGGATATGTGTATAAGTTTTGTTTGTAATAAATTAAAAAGGGTGGACAACTTGTGAATATTACAATTGTGACAGTAGGTAAATTAAAAGAGAAGTATTTAAAAATGGGCATTGAGGAATTCTCTAAACGATTAGGCGCGTATGCAAAAGTTAACGTAGTCGAAGTAGTAGATGAGAAAGCACCTGAATCATTAAGCAATGCTGATATGGAAATTGTGAAGAAAAAAGAAGCGGAACGAATTTTGGCTAAAATAGGGTCGGATACGTATGTGATTGCGCTTGCGATTGAAGGAAAGATGAAGACGTCAGAAGAGCTAGCTGCGGACTTAGAGTCGTTGATGACCTACGGACGTAGTAAGATAGCGTTTGTTATCGGTGGATCGCTAGGATTGCATGACAGCGTAATAAAACGGGCAGATGAATTACTGTCCTTTTCGAAAATGACATTTCCACATCAGATGATGAAGCTGATATTACTGGAGCAGGTATATAGGGCTTTCAGGATAATGAAGAATGAACCGTACCATAAGTAAATGAGGTTTTTGTAATAGAAATTTTAATTCTTTTTAATGATTGTGATGTTTGAACCTCAAGAACTTCAGCTGAAATTTAAAATGCCTATGATTGGGGACCGTATGGATGTTAAGTGAACAGACGAGATATTCTAGGCTTGCGAACATAACTAAAATAATAAATACAAAGTTAGAACTTCGTGAAGTATTACAGCGTGTAACAAAGGCGATATCCGAAGAGATTGTTCAATGTGACTCTGTTGGTATTTATTTACCCCAAAAGGATGGAACATTCAGGGGGTTTGCAGGAAAACCAGAAGTCATAAATGGTATAACACTTGATACGCAGGTAATTGATCTTGAAATAGACTTACTGGCCAGAGAAGTGATTGAAACCCAAAAAACCATCTACATCCCTGATACCTCAAAGGATAATAGGCCGGACCCGAGACCAGTCAAAGCTTTCAAAATAAAATCCTTATTAGTTCTGCCTATCGCATTTGGGCATGAGTTATTTGGTCTAGTTTTTTTATTCGATTATGGGACGCCAATGAACTTAACAGAGTCAGAAATTCAAAGTGTTCAAGCTTATGTGAATATGGCAGCAGTGGCAATTCAAAATGCCAATAATTTAACACAAAAAGAAGATCTTATTTCCGAAAAGCAGTTATTACTTAATGTGACACGTGATTTGTCGATGTGTGTCTCTATAGTGGAAAGTCTTGATATATGCTTTTTTTACTTAGGAAAAGTTTTAGATAGTAAGAGTATTGCTGCCCACCTACTAGATCCCTTAGAAAAAACAACAATTTTTAGTAAAGACTATGAGTGGACACAAGCAGGTTGGGTTGCGAACCTTAAAAGCATAGGAATTGATCAAAACTATGAAACCATGATACAAGAGGTTATTAAAACAAAACATATAAGTTCCATCCCGAATGTAGATAGTAAGGATTTACTTATGATTCCGTTAGTTTCAATGGGAGAAGTATTAGGAATAATAGCAGTTGTTAATGTAGAGGGGAAAGCTGACAATTATCATAAGTCCCAAATTCAACTGGCACAATCCATAGTTGATGCTACAGCTCCTATATTTTCTAACTTGTTATATATGGACCAACTTGAAAACATGGTGGAAGAGCGAACAAGCGAATTAGCTGCTGCTAATGAAAAAGTTACGAGTGTAATTGAAAGTATTACGGATGGATTCTATGCTTTGAATAAAGAATGGGAATTTATATATTTAAATAAACATCAATATTTACCACAAAACAAAACAGCAGAAGATGTATTAGGTAAGAATATTTGGGATGTCTTCCCGAAGAACCTAGATACAGTCATGTATAAAAAACTTCATCGTGCAATGTCAGATCGAGTAACAGTACAATTTGAATTCCTCTCGGCCTATAATAATTATTGGTTCGAAGTAGTCGCTTACCCATATGATGAGGGAATCTGTTGTCTCTTAAAAAACATTACTGAAAAAAAGAAATATGAAGAGGAATTGAAAAGGTTATCCAGCTTAGATTTAATAGGGCAAATGGCAGCAGGTATTAGCCATGAGATAAGAAATCCAATGACAACGGCACGGGGGTTCTTGCAGTTATTAAAAGAAGAGGATGAATTGGATAAATATAATGGTTACTTTAATTTAATGATTGAAGAACTTGACCGTGCCAATTCTATTATTACTGAATTTCTGTCAATGGGTAATACAAAGACATCCGATTTAGAGATGTTAGATTTGAATTTAATTATTCATGGTATTATTCCCTTAATAAAGATTGATACACTTAATCAAAATAAGTTTATTCAAGTTGATACTAAAGACATTCCAGAATTACTTTTAAATCGCAATGAGATACGGCAATTAATAATAAATCTATACCGTAATGGCTTAGAAGCGATGGGCACGGGCAAAGTTCTATCCATCAGCACCTACAAGGAAAATGAAAATTATGTGGTTCTTGCAGTGCGGGATCAAGGAGAAGGCATCAGGCCTGAAATAGTAGAGAAATTGGGTACTCCATTCTACACGACCAAAGATAATGGTACTGGCTTGGGATTAGGCATTTGTTATGCTATTGCTGCACGCCATAATGCGAAGATAGAGATTCAAACGGGATTGGAAGGGACTACCTTTTTGGTTAAATTTAATTATAAAAAGATGAATAAAGGTCTGCTTTAGATTAGTCGCGGAGGACCGTACCATAAGTGAAGGCGAAAATTAGAGGGGTACGACTCACTAGTAACGGCAAATCAAAGCCTTTATCATTGTAAGAAGCTGGGTTAAGGCCATGGGTTTTAAGTATTCCTGGGGACCACTTGTTTCTTACCAACTTTTAAATAAACTATAACTACTATATAATAGAAGTTATTCCGACCCATAAGTAATTGTAATACACTATAGGATTGTTATAATTGAGACAGAAAAGGTATGTGACTGGGTCACTCTTTAGCTTGCCATCAAGTCCAAGCAGGAGCGCATACATCCTTTCTGCGAATATGAGGTATAAGGATGGTAAAAATGAGCAACCAAGAAACTAAAACAGACGTTATCTTAATTGGTGCCGGAGTTATGAGTGCGACTTTGGGGACAATGCTAAAAGAATTAGTACCAGAATGGAATATTAAAGTCTTTGAGAAGCTCGCAAATGCCGGGGAGGAAAGCTCTAACGAATGGAATAATGCGGGAACAGGGCATGCAGCACTATGTGAACTGAACTACACCAGTGAAAAGCCAGACGGATCTGTAGATATAAGCAAAGCCATAAAAATTAATGAACAGTTTCAGCTTTCAATGCAGTTTTGGACTTATCTTGTAAAAAATGGACTGATCAATAACCCAGAGGACTTTATCATGCCGTTACCTCATATGAGCATGGTACAAGGGGAACAAAATGTAGCGTTTTTAAAGAAACGTTTTGAAGCAATGTCAAATAACCCATTGTTCAAAGGAATGGAGTTTTCCGACGCCCCGGAAAAACTGATGGAATGGATTCCGCTTATTATGCAAGGTCGTCCATCGAATGAAGCGATAGCAGCGACAAAAATCGACACTGGAACGGACGTCAACTTCGGTGCTTTAACGCGCATGTTATTTGACCACTTACAGACTAAAGATGTTGATATTAATTACAAACGTAGTGTTGATGCTATTAAACGTACGAACGACGGCGCATGGGAATTGAAAGTGAAAAATGTCGATAGCGGTAGCATCGAACGCCATACTGCAAAATTCGTTTTCATCGGTGGCGGTGGCGGAAGTTTGCATTTATTGCAAAAAACCGGCATACCTGAAGGAAAACATATTGGTGGATTCCCTGTAAGCGGAATCTTCATGGTGTGTAATAATCCAGATGTTATAGCGCAGCATCACGCAAAAGTATATGGAAAAGCGCAGGTTGGTGCTCCGCCAATGTCTGTTCCGCATCTTGACACAAGATTTATCGACAATAAAAAATCGTTGCTATTTGGACCATTTGCCGGATTTTCGCCAAAGTTCTTAAAAACGGGTTCAATGTTGGATTTGGTAACCTCTGTAAAGCCTAATAATGTCTTGACGATGTTAGCGGCGGGTGCAAAAGAAATGTCATTAACAAAGTATCTTATCCAACAACTTATGTTATCCAAAGAACAGCGAATGAAAGAGTTACAAGAGTTTATTCCGAACGCAAAAATTGAAGAGTGGGATTTTGTAGTAGCGGGCCAACGTGTACAAGTCATCAAAGATACTGAGGCGGGCGGTAAAGGAACACTTCAATTTGGTACGGAAGTGATTACTTCAGCAGATGGCTCGATTGCAGCATTGCTCGGTGCTTCTCCAGGTGCTTCTACTGCGGTGCATGTTATGTTTGAGGTAATCAAAAAATGCTTCCCACAACATATCGAAGAGTGGGAACCAAAGCTTAAAGAAATGGTTCCCTCGTATGGCATGTCACTAATGGAAAACCCAGAGCTTTTGCACGAAATGCATGCTTCAACAGCGCAGACGCTTGGTCTAAGCGAAAACTTGCCGGACCAAAGCTGATTTTTTGGATGTAGAAACAATGGTGATAAACTATACTATAGAACCTTTGATCTGTCTTTGGATTAAGGGTTTTTTTTCAAGACCTATAGTTAGACGGACACGGAGAACCGTGTCGTAAGTACACAAAACAAACTACAGATAGGGAGAGAACACTATGATTACTAAAATCGGCCAAATTATGCTGTATGTCAATAACCAAGATGAGGCAGTAACATTTTGGACAGAAAAAGTAGGATTTAGCGTCATTTCAGAAGAAGATAATGGGCAAGGAATGAAATGGATTGAAATTGCGCCGTCAAAGGACGCGGAAACAGCTTTCATCCTTCACAATAAGGAACTTATTGCAAAAATGCAGCCGGAATTAAATCTTCAAACACCATCGTTACTGCTTTTCTCAGATAAGCTTGATGAATTATACAAAGACTTTAAGGAAAAACAGATTACAGTTGGAGAACTGGTAACAATGCCTTCCGGCAGAGTGTTTAACTTTGCGGATAATGAAGGAAATTACTTCGCGGTTTTGGAAAAGAAGTGAATTTCTAATTATATATATTGAACCATGTCTGTTTATTAATTATTTATTTGCATAATCGGTCCGCTTACGGCTAACTATTCATGACAGATTTACTGAGGGGTTCTATTGTTGTGGTTAGAAGTGACTCCGTCACTTCTAACCACAATATTTTCAGTCATCCTGTTGTGAATAGTTGCCTGTCGCGCACCTACAATGTTCAAGTGCAAAATGCAGTTATGTTTGAAAGAATGGAATAGATGACTTTCTATAGGGATTGTAAGTGCCCGAAGATGCAATTTCGGGCACTCTTGCACGTTGTACAATGTGTTTCTTGCTTACTTTTAACATAGAGTAGTCATCTAATTATGTGATGTCTACTTGAAAGTCATTCTTTTTTAATAAATAAAGAAAAAACTATATAGAAAGTTTCAGCCGCCAAAATTGCATCTTTGGCGGCTTTTCTCCAGCTAAGGAGCCGGTATTCTTTCGTCCCAAAAAGCTTCAGCACTTCGTTTATCTGTGTTTTAGAAGAGCGACGGATGAAGGACCACCATACGATTACCGAAAAGACTGCGTAGTGATGCGACAAAGACGCATCACTACACGCCCAGACATCTCGGTAATCTTATAGAAGTCATTCAATCCGAAGCGATTCCAAAACAACTATACACGTAGCGCCCAGTAGGTGATCATGTTATTCACTAGTTACTTTTGGTTAATCAACATACGTGATATTGAACAAATGAATACCTATATAAACTGAGCGGAGGCATCCCCTAGCGCCGTAGCGGCCTTGAAGGGAATCTTTATTCCAACTTATGTAGAAAATGTTTGGCAGAGGACTTCAGGAAGGTTTGTCAATACGAGAAGACTATGAGAGGATATAAGCATATAACGAATGGAGGAAATGAATTATGCCGAATTTACCAAACTGCCCGAAATGTAGTTCTGAATATACATATGAAGATGGAGACCTTTTCGTTTGCCCGGAATGTGCCCATGAGTGGTCTTTAGGAGCAGAAACTGGGAATGTTGAAGAGCAAAAGATTTACAAAGATTCAAATGGAAATGTTTTAAACGATGGCGATTCTGTAACAGTTATCAAAGATCTTAAAGTAAAAGGAAGTTCATTAGTTGTTAAAAAAGGAACAAAAGTAAAAGGGATACGTTTAATTGATGAAGACCATGACATTGATTGTAAAATTGATGGTATTGGGGCTATGAAGTTAAAAACGGAATTTGTTAAAAAGCTATAAACACCACGTTTTACATGTGAAAAAAAGCTAGGCTCAGCGCCTAGCTTTTTTTAGTGTTTGTTACTTTGTAAAGTTATCGAAATAGCCTTGTATAAAGACGATAGGCGTACCTTTATCTCCGCTACCTGATGTTAAATCAGAAAGAGAGCCGATAAGGTCGGTAAGTTTTCTAGGTGTAGTACCTTGTGCTTCCATCGCCCCTACAAGATCGTCGTCTTTATCGGTAATGAATTGTGAAATAGCTTGTTTAAGTTCATCGCCTCTTAAATCAGCAAAGTTATTATCAGCAAGATATTTTAACTTTATTTCATTAGGTGTACCGTCAAGTCCCGGTGTGTAAGCTGGTGATACGACCGGATCTGCTAGCTCCCATATCTTCCCGACAGGGTCTTTAAATGCTCCATCTCCGTAAATCATGACTTCGATATCTTTTCCAGTCTTTTCTTTAAGCATATGCTGTATGTTATCCACGACAGGTTGGCAATTACGTGGGAAAAGTTTAACATCGTCTTCAGTTGATTTGTTTGATCCAAGCAAACCATAATCTTCATTATAACCACTGCCATCAATAGACTCAGCTAATATGTCATCAAGGCTATAAATGTTAATGCCACCATTTTCTTTTAATATTTTTTTAGTTCTAAATCTCGTGTGTATATCACAAGTAAGAACATGTTTTGTATAATCTAAAATGGTTTTTGGACTATTTGAGAATATAACTTCACATTCAACGCCGTATTCTTCAACTAATGATTTGTAGTAATCAATATAGTCAACGCCAGTAAAAGTATGTTTATTATAGCCAAAGTGGCCGCGGAATTGTTCTTCTGTTAAAACATCTGTCCAAGGATTAATACCTTTTTCGTCAAGCATGTCCAGATCCACTAGGTGATTTCCAACTTCATCGGATGGATAGCTAAGCATTAAAACCACTTTTTTAACGCCTTTTGCAATACCGCGAAGGCAGATTGCAAAACGATTACGACTTAAAATAGGGAATATTACCCCAACAGTTTCTTCTCCAAACTTTGAGCTAACGTCTTTAGCAATATGATCAATCGTTGCATAATTACCTTGAGCTCGAGCAACAATGGATTCTGTTATAGAAACAATATCTTTATCATTAAATGCAAAGCCTTCAATTTCGGAAGCTTTTAACACACTTTCTACGACAATATCCTCAATATTATCTCCACGATTTATTATTGGGCAACGGAGACCCCTTGCAACTGTTCCAACTATTCTTTCCAATGGAATCGCTCCTTAGTATTACAAAGTATATTTACATTATCTAACTGTCTACCTGTACTATACAACGTATTAGTGGTATAAGTAAAATTAATATAACGAATGGTAGGTATAAGGAGTGGTTATATGGTGAGTAAATTAGATTTATATAAAATTTTTTGTAAGGTAGGAAAAAGTGAAAGTTTTTCCAAGGCAGCAAAAGATCTTTATATGACACAACCAGCCGTTAGTCAGGCAATCATGCAATTGGAAAGGGAATTAGATACCCGTCTTTTTATTAGAACACCTAAAGGAGTTTCTTTAACAAATGAAGGCAGTCTTTTATTTGAGTATGCTAATTCGGCCATTAATTTAATTCATGTCGGAGAAGAAAAGATTTTAGAGTTTAAGAATTTAACGACAGGTGAATTAAAGATAGGCGTAGGGGATACCATTTCTAGGTACTTTTTACTTCCCTATTTAGAAGCTTTTCATAATAGATACCCGAATATCAAATTTAATATCGTTAATGGTACAACATTGGAACTTTGTACGATTTTAAAATCAGGAGGGGTGGATATTGCTGTTTGTAACTTCCCGATTGATGATCCTACATTAGAACTAAGGCCGTGTATTGATATCCAGGATACGTTTGTTTACGGGGAGAGATTTAAGAAAATCTTAGCTAAACCGTTAAGCCTTCATGAATTAGTAAAACTGCCATTAATTTTTCTAGAATCAAAATCAAATTCCAGAAGGTATGTGGAGGATTTTATGATATCTAAAGGTATAAAGATTTCACCGGAATTTGAATTAGGTTCACATGATTTATTATTGGAGTTTGCTAAAATAAATTTAGGGATAGCATGTGTGACTAGAGAATTTTCCAAAGAGTACTTAACTAAAGGATTATTGCATGAAGTACAACTGATTGAAGAAATACCTAAGAGAAGTATAGGCGTATGCTTTTTAAAAAGTGTACCACTATCACGAGCTTCAACAAAGTTTGTAGAAATCGTAGAAAACAAAAATAATTAGTTCTTCTGTTTATTGCCAATTAATAAATTACTAGGCTGTTATATAACAAAGTCAGCCACTTGTTAGACCGGTTGACAGATAGAATATATTCTTGTAGAGTATGTATCATAATTGAATACAACCTCACTTTTTATAGGTGAGGTAGAGGCGCGTTATTTAACAGTCCTTAGAGGAGCTTGAGAAGCTACGATTCTAGGGAGAAGGAAATATCGCCGAAGTTTGTACTATTTCTCTGTATTACTTACTGGGTCTGCAGTTAAGAACTGTAGGACTGTCTCAATAAACGTTCCGGTTTATTGAGGTGTGCTATCTCATTATGGAAGGAAGAGGATTTAGGGCAACTATACATATTGTGATCTGAGATTATATCAGGTCTTTTTTTGTACAGGTTGGCCTTTTTAGTATATAAAGATACTTGGAAATCTAAACAAAAAGGGGGATTTTGTTCATGAAGAAAAAGTTATCATTACTACTAGCACTGTCTTTTTCAGCAATTATGCTATTAGCGGGATGCGGGGCAAGTAGTTCCGGGAGCAAAGGTTCATCGGAAGAAAAAGAAACGCTTACAGTAGGTTTGGAAGCTGGGTATCCCCCATTTAATTGGACGCAAATGGGTGATGCCAATGGTGGTGTGAAAATCGATGGCAATGCAGAATATGCAGGTGGCTACGATGTTGAAATTGCGAAAAAGATTGCGGATGGCTTAGGGATGGAATTAGTGGTTGTGAAAACGGAGTGGGATGGTCTTGTACCCGCATTAGTATCTGGTAAAATCGATGCGATTTTTGCAGGGATGTCACCGACAAAAGAGCGCAAACAGACCATTGACTTCTCTAATAACTATTACACGTCAAACTTTGTAATGATTGTCAAAAAAGGTGGATCGTATGAAGGGGCTACTTCCATCCAAGACTTCTCTGGAGCAAAAATAACTGGTCAGTTAAATACATCTCACTATGGGGTAATCGATCAAATTAAAGACGTGAAAAAACAACCCGCATCAGATAACTTTCCTGCAATGCGTGTTGCCCTGGAATCAGGCGTGATTGATGGATATGTATCTGAACGTCCAGAAGGAATTAGTGCTACTTCAGCAAATGATAAGTTTGCAATGGTCGAGTTTACAGATGGGTTTGAAGCGGATGAAGAAGAAACGGCAGTGGCAGCCGGACTGAAAAAAGGCAGTGAATTAACAGACAAGATTAATGATATCTTAGCAGATATTTCAGAGGAAGAACGTCAAAGTATTATGGATGCCGCTATTAAAAATCAGCCAGCGGCTAAATAAGGGTGAAGTGGTACCGGCTGCATTTATTTGCAGTCGGTTTTATGTATGAACTAGGGGGAAAAGTATGAGCTTTGAGTGGATGTTATCATTAATTATTAATAACTGGCCGATGTTCCTTCGTGGAGCAGGAATGACACTCTTAATTTCCATAATTGGTACTATATTAGGTGGAGTTATTGGTTTAGTAGCAGGGGTTATTCGTACGATACCCGCGCCAGAACGACGGGTAAAAAGGATCTTTTTAAAAATAGTTAACGTAATTCTAACTATGTACATAGAATTTTTCCGTGGAACGCCAATGATTGTACAAGCTATGGTCATTTATTATGGTTCTGCTTTAGCTTTTGGCATAGATATCGACCGAACAGCTGCAGCTATATTTATCGTATCAATTAACACAGGGGCTTATATGGCTGAAATTGTTCGAGGCGGTGTACTTTCTGTTGAAAAAGGACAATTTGAAGCAGCACAAGCGGTTGGTATGAATCATGTCCAAACGATGCTAAACGTTGTATTACCACAAGTGATTCGTAACATTTTACCGGCAACTGGAAATCAATTTATCATTAATATTAAAGATACATCCGTATTGAATGTAATTGGTGTAACAGAACTATACTTTCAAACAAAAACCGTGGCAGGAATCAGCTTCAAATATTTTGAGCCATTTTTCATCGCGTGTATTTTGTATTTCATCATGACATATGCCGTGACACTAATTCTACGATATTTCGAAAGAAGATTAGAGGGTCCAGAAAATTACAGTATGATAGGTCAACCAGCACAAGTGATTGGAGCAAATACAAAAGAGCATTAAAAGGAAGGGGGAGCATACATGGGAAACGTAATTGATATTCAACATCTAAGTAAATCCTTTGGAAACCATGAAGTCTTAAAGGACATAGACTTTTCAGTATCTAAAGGAGAAGTTGTCTGCATTATTGGATCTTCTGGATCTGGAAAATCTACTCTACTACGTTGTATTAATCTGTTAGAAAAACCAAGTGGCGGTCAAATTATCTATCAAGGGAAAAATATATTGGATAATAAACATGATATCCACGCGTATCGAACAAAGTTAGGAATGGTATTCCAGCAATTTAACTTATTTAATAATCATGATGTATTGAATAATTGCGTTGTTGGGCAAGTGAAAGTATTAAAGCGCTCAAAAGAAGAAGCTGAAAAAATAGCGATGAAGTATTTGAAAGTCGTTGGTATGGGCCAATTTGTTAACGCAAAATCAAGACAATTATCAGGCGGTCAAAAACAACGTGTGGCAATTGCTAGAGCGCTTTCTATGGAACCTGATGTCATGTTATTTGATGAACCTACATCGGCACTAGATCCTGAGATGGTAGGTGAGGTTCTGAAGGTAATGAAGGAACTTGCTGGAACGGGGCTGACGATGTTGGTTGTTACACATGAAATGGAATTTGCAAAGGAAGTTTCGGACCGTGTGGTATTCATGGACAAAGGGGTAATTGCAGAAGAAGGAAGCCCTGAGCAAATCTTTAATAATCCAACGCAAGAACGTACCAGGGAATTCCTAAAACGTACCTTAAAGTAGTAGTTGTACATACCCGAAAGATCCTTCAACTATATAAGAATAAAAAAGAAAGGATATCCCATTGGAGGATATCCCTTTTCCAGTTGTCTATCAAACAGAAGTCATGTGTTTATTTGATGAAATCTAGATCCAAGATAATACAAAAACTCCATAAAGAGTGCAACCAGGATTCCCATGAGCATACCATTCGAAAGAATTGGACGTACAAGTTGTGGAATCGTAGTAAAAGCAGTTGCTGGCAGTGACATTATTGCGAGTCCAAGAAGAGCTGGTAATGCGATACGATAGACGGTTTTGGGCTCAAAAGTTAACCCTTCGATGTTCCGAATTGCTGTACGGAACAACTGTATGTAGGCAACGAATAGCACTGTATTGCCGACGCTGTGTGGAATTGTTGAGAAAAAGGCGCTTAATTGTGGAATCATCCCCAAGAGGATGAATAGCGCGGATCCCACGAAAAATGGAGCTCTTTCTCGAATACCTGTTGACTGTAATAAGCCTAATGAGGAAGCGTACGGTGCATAAGGTACGAGTCCAAGCACACCTGAAAATGTCGAAAACAGTCCTGTCAGTGCGAAGGAAGCACGGTACTGCTTAGGAGTTGTCTCCTTTTCAAAAATATCTTCTGCCCCTTTTAATGTGGCAATTGTATTGGTGGTGTTTAATAATCCGGTAATGACGACAGTAATGACAATGCCCCACTCAAAGGCGGGTTGCCCCCAAGGAAACCAGGTAATGAAAGGGGGCGCTTTAATTGTCTCTGTTACTTCCACGGGAAACAGTAGCGTGGCGGCAATCCACCCGACGGTCATTCCGATGAGTAAATTCAAGCTGCTAATTATCCCTTTCCCTTTTACATGGATAAGGATTGTCAGTGCGGCGAGAATAAATGAAAAACAGGCGACTTTTACATCTATAGAATTATCTACATTGAGGCCAATCATTCCTTTTAGAAAAATAGTGATTAGCTGATTAGCCAGTAATAGAAGAAAGACAAACATCACGACAGGTGTAAACCACTTCTTTAATACTTCCCCCATACCCAAAATGCCGAAAACTGAGACAAGAATGCCCGAAATTATTATCCCAACTGCAATGCTACCGCCAATCGTAGTCAGTTCAAGATTCATCGTACTGGCAGTAGCAGCTAAACTTAAAATGACGCCCCACCATAGTCCGGATTGACCTTCCATTAATGCCAAACGATGCCCGATAAGCCCTTGCGACAGACAGGCTATCCCCGTGAATATGAAGGAGCGTTGAATTGCAGATACAATTTCAATTGATTCCAACTGAAAAGCACTGCCAATTGAAATGGGAATGACCACCGTATTGGCAAACATAAAGAATAGCCACTGAAATCCGGCTAGTAATGTCACAGACGTTTGTAATGATTTTGTTTCCAATCAATCCGTCCCTTTCTACTCTAAGTTTATTTTACGGAAACTAGATATACGGAGGATTATACCATACTAGTATCCTACAATAGGTGGAAAATTGAAACTATTTGTATTGATACGATATGTCGGTGAAATTAGTGACTAAATAAAGTCTCCCAGATGCATACTCGAAAAAACTTGACTCGGTTTTTAAAATGTTCGGGTCTTATTCTGCTATTAAGATACAATAGGTATAAACAAGTGGGGAGGTATGGCTATGTACGATAAAGAATGCGATCGACTACTACGCATTAATACCGTTGGAATGCGGGAATGGCTGCATCAGTCCTCTCATTATAACCGCTATGAAGCGACACCTTATAAGGCACTAGATGAATTTTTTCAGGTATATGAATTAAAGAATACCGACAGATTAGTCGATTTTGGATGTGGCAAAGGCAGGCTTCCATTTTATGTGCATAATCGTTGTAATGTTTCAGTTACTGGGATTGAGATGAGTGGGCAGTTATATCAGGAGGCACTTGAAAACCAAGCAAGCTATATGCAAAAAGTCAGACGGTCGAGTGCGTTCATCCGTTTTGAACGTTGTCTGGCAGAGGAATATGAAGTGGAGACGGAGGATAACCGGTTTTATTTCTTCAATCCGTTTTCAATCCAGATTTTCATGACGGTTATTGCTAACATTTTACGGTCAGTTGAACAGCACAAGCGGCCTGTAGATATTATCCTTTACTATCCAACGAGTGAATATATCGAGTACCTCGAAACGAGTACCCCCTTTGAACTGATAAACGGAGTGAAAGTATCTAGTATGCATGAAAAAGATCCTAACGAACTTTTTTTGGTATTCCGATTTGGAGCTTAATCTGACAAAAAAGGTAAGCCACGTTCCAGGCAGAACGTGGCTTACCTATTCTCATATAGATGAAGTATTGGGTAGTATTTTGTTATCTAAAAACCTTAATCAGTAGTAATTATAGTGCGAAGGTCTTTTAAATTAGTAACACCCGATAGTGAAATGGAAACTTTCATTTCTTGAAGGATATTCTCCAATACCTTTTCAACGCCTTTTTGTCCGCCTACCGCTAGACCGTAGACGAAAGGTCTACCGATTAAAACTGCATCAGCACCTAGTGCAAGTGCTTTGACAACATCTGTGCCCCGTCGGACTCCACTATCTAATAGTACAGGAACTTTGCCACCTACCGCCTTTACGATTGCCGGTAGAGCCTCTATACTAGCGATTACCCCATCAAGTTGACGCCCCCCATGGTTAGAAACGATAATTCCATCAATACCGTTTTCGATAGCTAGTTTTGCATCTTCCGGATGTAAAATCCCTTTTAAGAGGATTGGCAAGGACGTTCTTTTCTTTAACTCCGCGACTTGCGCCCAACTTAGTGTAGGGTGGTAAACGTTATCCAGTATTCCTTGAATGACGGCGTCAAAATCGTTAGTTGGAATAGAGGCTAAAAATACTGGATCAGTTTCATAGTTCGCTTTACCAAAACCTTGCTTTAACGGAGAATAATGATTACGTACGTCTTCTTCTCGCCATCCAAGCATCACTGTGTCAACGGTTAAAACAATAGCCTCAAAACCAGCTTCCTCAGCTCTTTTGACCATGTTGTAACCAATTTCATCGTTAGTGCTTGACCAGTAAAGCTGAAACCATTTTGGACTGTCGCCAGTAGCTTCTGCGATTTCTTCAATTGAAAAACCAGATACTGTACTTTGAATGAAGGGGACCCCAATTTCTGCGGCTGCTTTTGCAGTAGCGATGTCGCCATCTTCATGTGCGATTAATTGCATGCCGACAGGAGCGATTAGCAAAGGAAAAGGGTATGTACGACCGAATAGATTTACAGATGTGTCCAATGTAGAAACATCATTTAGAAATCGAGGGACAAGGGAAAACTTTGAAAAAGCGGAGACGTTTTTTCGAAGCGTCTCTTCGCCACTTGCCCCAGATTGGATATAGCCGAATGCGCCAGCAGACATTTTTTCTTTTGCTGCTGCTTCCAGTTCTTCGAATGACACCGGAAAAGACTCGGTAGGGTTGATGTTTTGTAATAGTAAGTCGTTATTTCTAGTTGATGTCAAGATCATTCATACCCTTCGTAAGGAATTTGGTTTTCTTTTTATAAAAAAACACTTGAATCTTTGAATTAATCCTTTTTCAGACGTGTAGCGAGCCTGTTTCCAATCGACTGGATACTTTGAACAAGAATGATAAGAATAAAGATGGTTATGTACATTACGTCAACTTCGTATCTCAAATGGCCATAACGATAAGCTAAATCACCAAGACCTCCGGCGCCGACGAGACCTGCCATTGCGGTTGCACCGACTAAGCTAACAGTAGCAATTGTTAACCCCAAAATGATGGAAGGGCGGGCTTCTCTTAGCATTACATTCCAAATGATGTGTCTTGTTTTAATGCCCATCGCCGTATAAGCTTCTACTACCCCATTTTCGACTTCCAATAATGCCGTTTCCATTAGACGGGCAATGTATGGAGAAGTATAGATTACGAGGGGGACGATGACGCCTTTTACCCCAATTGTCGTGCCTACAATTAGTTTCGTGAAAGGCAAGATGAAAAATAATAAAATAATAAATGGAACGGATCTGACAATGTTAACGACTAAATTTAATAGATGGTTTAACCATTTATTATCCAGTGCTTGTCCGGGTCTCGAAAGCACCAATAAAATCCCTAAAGGAATTCCGATAATGATAGAAAACAAAAGTGATATTCCGACCATTTGAAAGGTTTCAACAGTCGCTTGTTGGAATTGGGGCAACCACTTCTCGATAAACTCGCTCAATTTTCATCCCTCAATTCTTCTGTGCCGACACCTTGTTCTTGTAAGAAACACAAAGTACTTTCGACATCGCTTTTTTCACCGATAATATGAACGACCAAATTTCCAATTACGCCATTTTTTAGTTCGATGATATTCGCAGCCAATATATTTGGCTTCACATTAAACTTTTGACTTACCTCTGCAAGTAACGGTTTTCCTGTAACCAAACCAGTAAAGGTTAGCCTGATAACCGAACCGGACAAATTCAATTGCGAAATCAAAGTTGCAGACAAGTTACGTTGGGAAATGGTGTTTAAAAACTTTTTCGTCGTTTGGTGAGATGGATTTGTGAATAGCCCAATCGTTGTGCCTTGTTCCACGATACTTCCACCTTCGAGTACGTAGACGTAATCACAAATTTTTTGTATCACGTTCATTTCATGTGTGATAAGTAAAATTGTGATGCCAAACTCTTCATTTATTTTTAATAGTAAGTCAAGGATAGAATCCGTTGTCTCGGGATCAAGTGCACTTGTCGCCTCATCGCTTAGCAATATTTCCGGCTCCTGCGCCAACGCTCTTGCAATTGCGACACGCTGCTTTTGCCCACCAGACAATTGAGAAGGATAATGATGATGCTTATCTTGTAAACCAACAATCGCTAAATACTTATTCGCACGTACTTTCACTTCTTCTTTATTGACCCCTAGAAGTTTTAACGGAATGGCAATGTTGTCGTAAACGGTTGCTGTTTTCAACAAATTGAAGCCTTGAAAAATCATTCCTATTTTTTGGCGTGTAGCACCTAACTTATTAGGGGAGAGCGCGGTTATTTCTTCACCGTTTATGACTATCTTTCCGCTCGTTGGCCGTTCAAGTAGGTTCACACATCGGATTAAGGTGCTTTTACCAGCACCACTGTAACCGATGACCCCATGAATCTCACCTTTTTTCACATGAATATTGGCATCGTTGACGGCTTTAACCTCTTTGCATTTTACCGTAAACACTTTCGAAACATTTTCTAATATAATCATATTTTTCGCTCCTTTCGAGAAAGAGAGGCGCAAAGGCATTATAAAAAATGCAAGCGTCCTCTCCTTACTTTGTCGCTATTTACTTTGAAATAAAGAATCCGGTTTAGCTAGCAAAAATAGTTACCAGGAAGGAATAATGGCTCCATCAAATGTTTCCTCGATGAATTTCTTTACTTCTTCTGAACGATATAAATCTATAAACTGCTGAACAACTTCTTCATCCTTAGATTCAGTTCTTACGGCAATAAGGTTCGCGAATGGAGAATCCTTTGGCTCGATAAAAATCGAATCTTTTGTTGGAGAAAGACCGGATTCTATTGCGAAGTTAGTATTAATAGCTGCAGCATCAAGTTCATCTAGTTGGCGAGCAATTTGTGCGGAATCAAGTTCAATAAACGCATAATTATTCTTGTTTTCATCAATATCATTTACGGTTGCATTTAGACCAACACCGTCTTTAATTGTAATAAGACCGGCGCTTTCAAAAAGCATAAGTGCACGTCCACTGTTTGTTGGATCACTAGGTAATCCGATTTTAGCACCGTTTTTTAGTTCGCTGATAGCCTTTACTTTAGATGAGTAAACACCCATAGGGAAGGTAACTGTGTCTGCTACTTTTACAAGATCCAAATTACGGTCTTTTACCATATGATCAAAGAAAGGTTCAGTTTGAAAACTGTTTATATCAATTTCTTTTTCAGCTAAAGCTACGTTTGGCATTACATAATCAGTGAATACTTTTAGTTCAATAGTCAATCCATCTTTTTCTGCCAGTTCTTTTACTTTCTCAACAATCTGTTCGTGAGGACCTGCCGTTACGCCGACAACTAATTTACCATCGCTTAGTAAATCTAAACCTTCTGACTTATCCTTGCCGCCACAAGCTGCAAGGGCCCCTACTACTAAAACCAATAAACTAGCTAACAACCACTTTTTCATATCGATTCTCCTATCCATCTCTGTTTTTTGTTGGTGCTTATGAATAATGTAGCTTTTCAATTTTCTGCATTGCAGTTAGCAAGCCTTCTTCAGTAATTCTTTTATTCATAAAGTGAATAGACTCTTGTGGCAGCAAAGCCTTTTTACTAATTCTTTTTAGAAGAACATGATCTTCTGGATCAATTGCTAAGTTTGTTAAACTTATAGGCAATCCCCATTCAAGATAATAACCCATTAGTTTTAGTAGTTCATCTTCCTTTTCTTCTAAAGCCAATTGGACTAGTATCCCGTATGCAACGAGCTCCCCGTGTAGAAAGCTTTTTGCTTCCTTCGCTTCGGTAAGTCCGTTATGTATGGAGTGGGCGCCTGCTACTCGTCCCGCTTTCCCACCAAATCCTCCAACCATTCCGCCAGTCATGATGATAGCTTCAATAACGCCGACTAATTCATCGGAAACATTGCCTGTAGAAGCAGATTCTAGGGCAGCCTTACTATCTTTTAGTAGGACATCCCTACATATGGCTGCCGAGAATTGTGAAACTTTAAGCCAAACTGGAAATTCCTCATTTTTATAAAATGACTCGATTAACGCATCTGCCTCGTAAAATTTTGCCAAAGTATCTCCAATACCAGCTTTTAAATAGTGAATAGGGGATTTGGCAATGATCGAAGGTTCAATGAGCACAAGTGTATTAGCTAAAGGGAATTCTGTATAATGTGTAAAAGTTCCCTTGTCATCGTAAAACACACTAAGCGGAGTCCATGCTGCACAAGTGGAAGCAATGCTTGGGATTAAGATTGACTTAATTCCAGCTTTTACAGCTGAAGCCTTAGCGATATCTAAAGCTGTTCCACCGCCGATACCAATTACGGCATCTGCTGCGTTTAAAGATAATTGACTAGCAATATCTTCAACTGTATGTAAAGTACAATGTCCTTCTATAAATGTAAAATTAGCACTTGCTCTTTTTACAATCTCATCAGGCAAGTAGGGATGTACAGCGCTCCAAGCCTTTTTCCCGGCTACAATGTGGAACTTCTGAATGCCTAGTTCCGATAAAAGAATTTCTAGATCCATTAGTACCTTTTCGCCGATTCTGTAATGGCCAGGTGCTCCTTTAACGACTGACTGTGTAATATCACTCTCTCCCTTCTATGTTGTTTACGTATCAACCAAATGAGAATAAAAAAATCCTCTCATCAAAGAGAGGATTGAATACACTTACGCTGCAAGTGTTTCTCTCATTTTTCAAAGTACAAAAGTACCTTGCTGGATTTGGCACCTTTCGTGTTTAGAAATTAAACGCGAATGGTTGCCGGGCATCGTAGGGCCAGTCCCTCTGCCGCTCTTAATAAGAGGCTTTTTATTAAATTAAGAATACTAGTAATAGTATATTCATTTGAAAGGATTGTCAATCACATTCTATTAAAAATTGTCGAAAGATGCCGAAAGTAATATATTGTATGACTAAAACAACAAGTAGTCTTCCCTTATAAACAATGCATGGCCTTATAGGCTTCATTCCAGGGGACTGAATAGCCTTTTCCTTTGGCCAAGAAAATAGAAGTGGACGAGTATTCGGGGTCCGCTTCTTTGTTATAACCAATTTCCTCAATGACTTGCTCCTGGTTGTGACAGCGGTCATAGCCCCCAAATAACAAGCTAAGCGTCCCTTTGCCGTGTGTGAACGAAGCAAAGGTGGCGCTGTAATTCATAAAGGTAGCGACTGGAACACGCCCTTTTACAATTACTTTTTCACCAATCGTTTCTGGTGGCTCAAAGCTGCCGTGTGCTTGTTGAATGTCTGACAGCACTCGTCCCATATTATCCAAATCCACTTTTACTTTGAAATCGTAATAGGGTTCGAGCAACGTATTGGAGGCTTGTTCTAGACCTTGTCGTAATGCCCGGAAAGTGGCCTCTCTAAAGTCACCGCCAGACGTGTACTCGTTATGGCTTCGTCCCGTCAGTAACGTTACTTTGACATCTGTGAGGGCTGAGCCGGTTAATAAACCATGATGCTCGCGTTCGAATAAATGGCTGCGTACTACGTTTTGATGACCGATAAGTAAATCGTTTGCATGGCAAACGTTGTTAAACTGTATGCCACTACTTCTTTCAGCTGGTTCGATTAAAAGATGGACTTCCGCGTAATGCCTTAAGGGCTCAAAATGACCATAACCCGTTACGGTCGTTTCAATGGTTTCCTTATACAGTATTTTAGGTTCGCCGAAAGAAACTTGAATCGAAAAACGCTCGTTAACAATTTGTTGGAGTACTTCAAGCTGGATGACGCCCATAACATGGACATGAATTTCTTGAAAGTGTTCATCCCAGAAGACGCGCAAAGAAGGATCTTCCGCATCGAGCAGGTTAAAGCATCGAAGCACTTCTTTGACATGGATGGAAGCGTCGAAAATCACTTTCGACTTAAGGGTAGGAATCATGTCAAAGGCGGCCTTTTCTTTTAGTGCTCCAACACCGTCACCAATGGATGCTTGGGTTAATCCAGTAACGGCGAACAGTTCACCAGCCTGAACATGGTCGATTGCTTTGAACTTATTACCGTTATAGACGCGTATCTGTGTCACTTTCTCCTTATAATCACCATAGTTTACTTCGTCTCTGACACTTAGCGTACCGTTTAATGATTTAAGGAAAGTGACCCTGTTACCACTGTCATCATGGCGGATTTTATAGACCTGTGCAGCAAAATCACTGTCATCCTCGTAAGAAGTTGCTGTCAATACATCGAGTTTCTCGAAAAATGCCATGACACCGATATCCTTAAGTGCAGAACCACTGGATAGGGGGAAGACTTTATTGTCGCTAATCATTTCCTTTAATGTTGCAAGCCATAAGTCCTTGTCATAACCTGATTCCATATAGGTTTCCAGCAGTTCTTCATCACGTTCTGCGATAAATTCAATGAGTTCCTCTTGCATGATACCTTCATTGAATGAGGATGTAAGGTCACAGATATCTTCCGATAGATTGGTGCGAATTTCATGGAGTACGCTTTCAATGTCTGTTCCTTCACGATCTGTTTTATTGATAAAAAAGAACGTAGGCACTTGATGTTTACGGAGCAGCTGCCAGACGGTTTCTGTGTGACCTTCCACGCCGTCGCTTGCGCTAATTATAATAATGGCATAGTCCATCACTTGAATGGCGCGTTCCATCTCAGGAGAAAAGTCGACGTGCCCAGGTGTGTCGATAATGTAGTAGGTGGATCCGTTATAAGAAATGGATGCCTGGTCTGCAAAAACCGTAATTCCTCTTTCTTTCTCGATTGTATGGCTATCGAGAAAGGTGTCTTTATGGTCCACGCGGCCTCTTTGTTTAATACTTTTTGTGTGATAAAGCAGTTGTTCAGAAAAAGTTGTTTTTCCTGCATCTACGTGCGCAAGTATGCCAATTGTTTTATACATGTCGTCGCTCCAGTCCATTTCTTGCTACTATCTTTAGTATAGCAAATCTGAATTGGGCGAATGACACTAAATTGATGGTATACTGTATAGACAAACTTAGTGTGAAGGAGGAATCAGATTATGAAATATTCAAGAACGAAAATGGAGAAGCTTGTGAAGAACGATCCAGAGCTTTCAAAACGTCTGAAACAGATAATGGGCGAGCTTGACCTGGAGAAAAGTTTCGCGTTAAAAGCTTTGTATCATGCGGATGTAAAAGATGGTGGAAACCATCAAAGAAATTATCAGGAACTGTAAATACATTAAAAGCGTGGGAAGTCTATCATGACTGCCACGCTTTTTTTGATGTTTACTTTTAGATTAATCTTCTGATGAACCGATTACTTCGTGTTTGATTTCATCGAATGCTTTTTGGAGATTACGTGAATAAAGGCTTTTTTCCTCTTCATTTATAGTCGTTGTTTTTCCGATTTGTTCTTCATAATAGGACTGGGTTGAAGACAGTGATTGTGATTCGCTTATGATGAGGTTTGTCATTAAGACGTGTTTGAATGCGTCCAGATAATATTCTTTTGTTCCAAGTTTCATTGGCTAAAATCCCTTTCTTTTATGAAAATAAAAAAGCATCTTCCTAGTAAAACGTTAGGAAGATGCTAGTATGCGTAAATTTGTATGGTCGCTTGTTGCCGTAACGAATGGTTCGTAAACAGAAGAACACTATTGAGTGCATAGTGAAAGAAGAGGTATTGAGTCCTCTTATGGTTCTTTCTGATTACGTTCTTTCGTACGGCGGCTTTTACAAGTAATTGCTCGATCATAGCCGCACTTAACACCTCCTATCCGCGTAGGGTATTGGTGTGTACTGAAATAGGCAGGTCTCCTGGCTCATGATCTTCACGTTCTTTTCCCTTCCCATTCGTAACGAACAGTGGATTTGAAAAGAGCACTCCCATTTACAGTTGCGGGACAGCGTCGGTTTTCCACCGAACTTCCCTTTTAAGCTTTTATACGAATGTAAAAAAGAACCTAATTTCTACACGTTATTCAGTTGTTCTTTTACTATAGCATAGATATAGGTGCCGTGAATGAGTTTGTAAATCTTGCGGGAATCAATTAAAACGCTAAGAAAAGAAGGGTTCCAAGATTAAAAACAAAAAAAGTATAGACGAATAAATGGTATAGATAGTAAGAAGAGGAGAGAATTGGGTACCTGATGCTTGCGTAAAAAAGGGGAACTAGGAGACTTTGGCGAAAAGAACTTTAGAAAGACATTTGGGTGGAGGTCGTTCACCTAAGTGTTCACATAAAACGAGGTGCATATATGAAAGACCACGCGATTACAACTATTGTAGAGTGTATGGCGTCCAATGTTGATATGGGCATCATTCAGCAAATTCAAACGGAGCATCGTCTTAAGCTTGTTGAGTTTTGGGGAATCAAAGAAGGAGGTAATGTTTTAGAAATCGGTTGTGGTCAAGGCGATACGACGGCTGCGTTAGCGTATATCGTCGGAGAAAAAGGCTTTGTTCACGGGATAGATATTGCGTCTCCAGATTACGGTGCCCCGATAACAGTTGGTGATTCCGCCCGTTATTTAAAGCAGTCGAAGTTAGGAAAACAGCTTGAAATGGAGTTTAATGTTGACGTTTTAGCAGTGGAAATAGATTTTCCCGAAAATAGTTTTGACTATATTGTTTTCTCACATTGTTCCTGGTACTTAAAATCATTTGAGGAACTAGAGGGGATAGTAAAGAAGGTTAGAAAATGGGGCAAGACATTATGTTTTGCTGAGTGGGATTCAAGAATTCAAATGATTGAGCAATACCCACATTTTCTGGCTGTGCTTATTCAATCCCAGTATGAGTGTTTCAAAGAAAGTAGTCTTTCGAATGTGCGTACACTGTTTACGCCAGCGGATGTTAAACGTGCCGTAGAAAACGTGGGCTGGACAATTACAAATGAACAATCTATTCATTCGACCCAACTGCAAGATGCGAAATGGGAAATTGCTATGACGTTAGCTGATTACAAAGAGGAGATTAATAATCTTGTTGATTTGCCTGGAAAACTTAAGTCACTTATCCAATCTGAAGTGATGTTGTTGGAAGAAGCGCAAAAGAATCATGCGATTAAACCGTTGTCCACATACGTATTTATCGCAGAATAATTAGGTTTTAATTTTTCCTTATAATATACCGTACGTATGTAGTGAAAGGGGGAATGAGGGTGTGAAGAAGTACAGTAAAGAGGAGAACAGCTGGATTTTCTATGATTGGGCGAACTCTGCGTATTCGATTATTATTACGACAGCGGTATTCCCGCTTTACTACAAGGCGGTTGCGACGGATGCAGGCGTGAGTATGTCGAATTCGACTGCCTATCTGGGGTATACGGTTGCTATTGCGACATTCATACTGGCGATGATTGGACCTCTTTTAGGAACGATTGCCGACTATGAAGGATTAAAGAAGAAGTTCTTTCAATTCTTTTTCCTTATGGGGACAGCCGCGACGCTTTCATTGGCATTCGTGCCAAACGGGAACTGGTTATGGTTATTAATCATTTACACCATCACCGCCGTCGGTTTTCATGGGGCGAATATATTTTACGATGCATTCTTAGTGGATGTTACGCCGGAAGAGCGGATGAACAAGATATCTGCACGGGGCTTTGGACTTGGGTATATCGGGAGCACGATTCCGTTCATCATCAGCATTGCTATCATTTTGTTGGCTGATAGAGGAGTTATTCCGCTCACAACGTCTACTGCTAGTAGGATAGCCTTCGTAATTACAGCAATTTGGTGGTTCATGTTCACAATTCCGATGGTCAAAAATGTTCACCAGATCCATGGCATTAAGCGTGAACCAAATATGCTAGTAAGCAGTTTTAGACGTCTTGGCGGTACATTTAAAGAAATCCGTAAATACAGGACAGTGTTTTTATTTTTATTGGCTTATTTCTTTTATATAGACGGAGTTGGAACAATTATTTCAATGTCCACGGCTTACGGATCGGATTTAGGAATTAGTGCAACAAACCTTCTTATTATTTTGTTTGTCACACAGGTTGTGGCGGCACCTTTCGCGATTCTTTATGGTAAATTGGCGCAGAAGTTTACGGGGAAAAAGATGTTATACGTAGGAATTTGCGTCTATATCATTGTTTGTATTTATGCGTTTTTTATGAAAACAACGATGGACTTCTGGGTATTGGCGATGCTTGTTGCGACGTCGCAAGGCGGTATTCAAGCGCTAAGCCGTTCGTATTTTGCGAGGCTTGTACCAAAAGAAAAGTCGAATGAGTTTTTCGGCTTCTATAATATTTTTGGTAAATTTGCCTCGGTCATGGGACCTTTACTAGTAGGGGTGACTGCACAACTGACAGGAAGCTCCGCGTACGGGGTATTCAGCCTGGTTATTCTGTTCATTATCGGGATCATTATTCTCTCGCGGGTGCCTGAACCTGATGTGAAAACAACGATGACATGATAAAACCGAAAAGCGTTGCACACATTCTACAATGTGTGCAACGCTTTTCGGTTTATCCCACATTAACGGGCAGTAGAACCCCCACTGATTGAAGATTAACTTTATCTCTCAATCAGCTTTTTCGATTTTATCTACTTGCAGAATCCTGAAACCGCCTTTTTCAAGTTTTTCGGTTAGTTTTTCGATTTCTGCATCCGTCTTGCCGCTTTCAAGTGTAATGACTACTCTTCGAGCGAGAACGGAACCATTATCGAGCGTGAACATACCTTCAATGTTTTCACCGCGTAACGTTTTCGTCAGTTTTTCAATCATACCTTTAGCTTCAGTTGAAGAAATTGTAAGATTGATTCCCCCTGTTTTTAATCCGAAGGCATCTTCCAACACACTTTCAACTTTATTATGCGTTAATATCCCAACGAGTTTCCCGCTTTCTACAACGCTTAAAAAAGGTAGTGACTTGATTTCGATGAGTGCACTTAAAAAAGATGAACGTTCTGTTATGAATGTATCTTGATGCTTCAGCAAATGGTCGATTTTAGAATTCTCATCTCCATTGTCTTCGTACAGATATTCAATCAAATGAACTTTATAAATCATCCCTTTATAGAAGTCTTCATTGTCAACAACGGGAATACATCTATATCCACTCATTTTGATTTGATCCAGCACTTCTCTCACGGTTTGATTGGTATTTACTGTAGCAACATCAAGTCGCTCTAAAAGTAGGTCTCTAACATGCATGCTTTTTCCCCCTCATTATTTAGGTCACTATTATCACAATTTTTAGTCTATGATAGTATTTAGTATAATCAAGATGTAGGAAGTTGTACAATTAATTATACAACAAATCGCGTTAAACTCGATGTACATTGGCTTCAAAGGCGGTTATCATTTTTTTTGTATAAAGTCAGTATCTAGTATAATAGAATGTACAACATAGGATTAAATTGTGAAATGAGCAAAAGGGGTCAAAAAATGGAGAACTTAAGTCTCGGTGCACTATTGGATGTTATTGGTGAAGTATTTTCGGATGAAATTTCTATAGCTGTGTCAAATACAGAAGAGTACCTTTATTATCGTCCCAGCAAGCGGGTTGATTTAAAAATTAGACCGGGCGACCCCGTGAAGGAAGGGACTATTGCGCAGAAGGCAATTTCCCAGAAACAAAAAATGTCGGAGTTCATCAACCGTGATGTGTTCGGTGTCGCTTATCATGGGATGGCTGTTCCATTTTATGATGGTGATGTATTGGAGGGCTGTGTAACTGCAATTTATCCAGCATATACAGACGGAAAATCTGTCGTTACCGTTAAGACGCATGATGGATGGATTCCTGTCCCGTTCACGGGCGTAAAATATGTCGAAGTGAAAGATCGAAAAACGTATGTAGTGGCAGAAGGGTTTTCTGGGACTCATAAAAACACGTTACAGGAATTTGAATATTTGTTGCCGCGCGAGTCGTTTGTAAGATGCCATCGTTCTTATATTGTCAATGTTCATCACGTCAAGGGGATTTATCCTGATACGCACTCGACTTTTGTTTTGGAAATGGACAATGGAACAAGAATTCCAGTCAGCCAATCGTATTCAAGTTACTTTCGTAAACTCTTAGGTTTTTAATTATGCTGCTTCAACCGAGTATATGCGTGCTTTACCCATTAATTCCTTGTCCAGCACCTAATTTCTCATTCATGTAAGTGCTTAAGTTAAAATTAACTAAAAGTTATGAATTGGGGCGTTTAGGGATGGGAAGTCATATGGATCGGATTAAAAACGTTCAATTGAGAGACGTCGTTGTCTCACCAGAAGAGGCGGCGTCTTGGATTGAAGACGGTATGACACTAGGGTTAAGTGGATTTACACGTGCGGGTGACGCGAAGGCCGTTCCGCTAGCATTGGTGAAACGCGCGGAAACGGAAACGTTCAAAGTGAATGTATTTACGGGCGCATCGTTAGGGTCTGATATCGATCGCCTGTTTGCTGAAGCTAATATTATAAATAAAAGATTACCATTCCAAGCCGATCCGACAATGCGGAAAATGATTAATGACGGTGAACTTTTATTTGTGGATCACCATTTGTCGCATACAGCAGAACTTATTCGTGCGGAAGTCGTCGAGCCAATTGACTTCGCGATTTTGGAAGCGGTTTCAATCACGGAGGACGGAATGATGATTCCAACGACCTCTGTCGGCAACTCATTGACGTTCGCACAGCATGCAAAAGCAATCATTATTGAAATTAATATGGCGCAGTCTATGCAATTGGAAGGGCTGCATGATTTATACGATCCAGGCAAACAGGGTGAAAGGTCGCCAATCCAGTTAATGAAAGTAGATGACCGGATTGGCACGATTGGCATTCCAATTGACATGACAAAGGTGAAAGGAATCGTTTTCACGAATCAACTGGATTCTCCATCTACGATTGTAGCGCCGGATCAAGAAACGGAAATTATGGCAGAGCATTTATTAACGTTCCTTCGTACTGAGATTCAAGCGGGTCGGTTAACTAAAAATTTAGCACCGCTACAGTCAGGGATTGGATCGGTAGCGAATGCAGTTCTTCACGGAATGATCAATTCAGAGTTTAAGGATTTAGAAATATATTCTGAAGTACTACAGGACTCTGTGTTCGATTTGATCGATGCTGGAAAGGTTCGTTTTGCTTCTTGTGCTTCAATTACATTATCTGAAGAGAAGATGGATCACGTCTTTAATAACTTTGAAAAGTATCGAGATAAGCTTATCATGCGTCCGCAGGAGATTTCGAATCATCCGGAAATTATCCGTCGTCTCGGCCTGATATCCATCAATACCTCGCTTGAACTCGATATCTACGGCAACGTCAATTCGACGCATGTTTCTGGTACGAAAATGATGAACGGCATCGGTGGCTCAGGCGACTTTGCCCGCAATGCACGTCTTGCTATTTTCGTTACGAAGTCAGTGGCAAAAGGCGGCAATATTTCAAGTATCGTCCCGTTCGTTTCGCATGTTGACCATACAGAGCATGATGTTGACATCATTGTGACAGAGCAAGGCTATGCAGATTTACGCGGACTTGCTCCAAGGGAACGTGTTGAACTCATTATTGAACGTTGCGCACACCCGATGTACCGCGAGCAACTTCGTGCATATTACGAAGAGGCGCTTGAAAGAGGCGGGCAAACGCCACATGTTTTGGAAAAAGCATTCTCTTGGCATACGAATTTAGCGAAGAACGGCACGATGCGCGAGCATGTTGAAGAGTTGATTTATTAATGACTAGCAGGAAGGGTTGTCTCACAGGAGCAGCCCTTTTTTTATTGGGACGAAGTGATGGGCTGGTTATAAATCAAGGAGACCGATCACAAACGAGGGGCGACTAAAAAAGTTAATCTTCAATCAGAGGGGGGCTTTATCCCCCACTTATTTTTTTCGTGTCTTTAAGGACTTGAAGTGGGGGCCTTACTGCCTGTTAATGCAGGATAGAAAAGTGTTACAGTAAAAGAAGATGAAAGAATGGAGTTGGTTACAATGAAAATTGCACTGTTTGGAGCAACTGGCCGCGTGGGCGGGGAAGTCCTTAAACGAGCGCTAGCAGAAGGGCATGAAGTGACGGTGCTCGTCCGGTCAATAGAGAAGTTGGCACCACGTGGCAGGTTAACTGTTATCCAAGGGGATGTCCGTGATGCTGATACGGTTACGCTTGCCATTGCTGGGATGGATGTTGTGTTCAGTGCACTCGGTACTGACAAGACGACAACATTGACTGAAGCGGTTCCACATATGATAAAAGCAATGAAAGATGAAGGGATTAATCGCATAGTCACGATTGGAACCGCTGGCATCTTGCAAAGTAAGATTGATCCTCAAAAGTTACGTTATGAAGCAGGAGATACAAATCGCCGGCTGACTTTTGCGGCAGAGGAGCACCATAAAGTGTATGACATGCTTCGTCAATCAGGGCTTGATTGGACAATTGTATGTCCTACTTATTTGCCGGACGGTGTTGCAGTGGGTAACTATAGAACCGAGCGCAACTTGTTACCAGAGGACGGCAAACAAATAGCCGTTGGTGACACAGCTTCTTTTGCTTATGGTGAACTATTGCAAGGCGACAACATAGGATTTCGTGTTGGAATTTCCTATTAGTGCACAGAGTAGTGCTGTTGTTGGCAGTTTCATTGGTCCATCTAGCTGTAAATTTACAAGAACAAATTAAATTCCATAAAGCTCGCCTATTTGCTTTGGAAAGCATCATTCTTTTATGGAGTGATGCTTTTTATTTGGAAAAAAACGTTACTTAGCTGTTTGTAGGAACTTATTGAACTGTAAAATATAAGGCGAAATAATGGGTAAGCCCTTTACTATTGAAAACGCTAAATTTAAAATATCAGTCTTTTTTGTCGTCCTTGAACTACTGGCCAGAGCAGTGACAATGTTTCATGTGGAACAATTCTTTGTTAACTCCATAGTAATGGGCGGAATTCTCTTCTAATTGAACTTTTAACTTTATAATTAAGTTCCTAAAAATGGATGTAACGAAACGGGAGATCATCCGTCAACTTAGTTAGCAGCCAAAGTAACGGCTAGTTGAAAAGTTTGGGAGGAATTCTTTATGAAAAAAGTGCTTGGAATTTTTATATGTGCAATGGCTATCTTTACAATGGTGGGCTGTTCAGGATCGAATGACGGTAAAAAGGATGAAGTGGCTACGGCTGAAATTTCCGTTAAAGACATAATGGACAGTATTAAGGGACAAGTTGTACAAGATATAAAAGATGCTGGATTCGACGAGGGACAGTCTGATGAGACAATTCTTCAAAGTTATATGGAGACGAATTTAGTAAATGCTAAAACCGACGATCCTATGACGCAAATGTTTTTGGAGAGAACAGATCTTGATACAGAGTTACTAGCAGAAGGTTTGATGTTCGGCGCTATGTTTAATACCAATTCGGATGAAATAATTGTCTTGAAAGCGAAGAATGAGAAGGACACAGAATCATTGAAAGCTTTCTTACAAAAAGAATTAGATGCACAAATACAAACATGGGAAAGGTATCTTCCTGATCAATATGAAAAAGTGAAAAACAATGTATTAAAAACGAAGGGGAATTATGTTCTATATGCTACGTATGAAAATGTAGATGCAATAGAAAAGATTTTTGATGAAAAAATAAAGTGATTTAAAGGGCGCTGAATAAGCGCCTTTCTACATAGTAAAAATGAAGGGGTGATCGCGTGGTATTCAGTAGCTTATTATTTCTGTTTTTCTTTTTACCAACTGCGTTACTTCTTTATTTTTGCGGTTCAAGACAGATGAAAAATGGCATACTCCTTATCGTTAGTCTCATTTTTTATGCGTGGGGAGAACCTATTTATATATTTCTAATGATCTTTTCGGCTATTACAGATTATTTTCATGGGTTATTTATTCAAAAGTACAGGTTAACTGCGCCGCTAAAAGCGAAAATTGGGTTGCTTTCATCTATTATTACTAATTTAAGTTTGTTGTCTTTTTTCAAGTATGCAGATTTCCTTATTGAAAACGTCAATAATCTATTTGACATGAATATAAATGCATTGGACCTCCCGTTACCGATTGGCTTATCATTTTACACATTTCAAACGATGTCGTATGCAATTGATGTGTATCGTGGACACGTGAAAGCACAACGAAATCCGCTGACGCTTGCGCTATATGTTTGTTTATTTCCACAGCTCATTGCGGGACCCATCGTACGATACGAAATTATTGAACATGAACTAAAAAACAGGCGTGTCACACTCAACCAATTCTCAGAAGGTGTGAAAATCTTTCTTATCGGCCTTGGTAAGAAGGTGTTGCTTGCCAATAACATCGGATTTTTATGGAGTGAAATTCAGCAACAAAGTCCTGCCGAATTATCTGTTCTGTCGGCATGGATGGGGATTGCGGCGTTCGGGTTACAACTCTATTTCGATTTTAGCGGATATTCCGACATGGCAATTGGACTTGGGAAAATGTTTGGCTTTAATTTTCCGCAAAACTTCAATTATCCGTTTGTTTCCCGCAATGTTTCGGAGTTTTGGCGAAGATGGCATATGACACTAGGCGCTTGGTTCCGAGACTATGTGTATATCCCACTAGGCGGGAGTAGAAAGGGTAAATACAGGCTCTATCTCAACTTATTCATCGTTTGGGGTCTGACGGGATTATGGCATGGTGCTGCTTGGAACTTCGTGGCTTGGGGACTTTACTTCGGTGTATTGATTGCAATTGAAAAAGCAGGGTTACTAGTGTTTCTTGAAAAAATGCATCCGATTTTTCAACATATCTATGCGTTTGTAATTGTCATGATTAGTTGGGTACTATTCGTTTTTGAAGACCTTTCTATGAGCTTGACCTACTTGAAAATCATGTTTGGATTTTCAGGGCAAGTATTGGTGAACGAACGGTTTATGTACGATGCGTATACAAATGCTATCCTCTTTTTGTTAGCATTTCTTGGTTCGGTTCCAATTTGGAAAGTATTGAGGAATAAAATGACACGGAGGCACAAAGTGATTGACGAAATTTTAATTCCTGTATGTTGTTTACTTATTCTTGTCTTGTCGACCGCTTACTTAGCCGATGATTCATATAACCCATTTCTTTATTTTCGCTTCTAGGAGGTCACACATTGTCTATTCATAAAAAGTTTTTTGTAGGTGCATTTTTGTTATTCATTTATGGGATAGGGTTGTTCAATGTGTTGGCTAGCGATCGTGCTTTTTCTGAAAGGGAAAACCGTCCTTTAGCTCAAATGCCTGAATGGACACTGTCTAATTTTTATTCTGGAAAGTTAACGGCGCGTTTTGATACTTATATGTCTGATCAGTTTGTGTGGAAAGATGGTTGGGTGAAGCTGAAGGCAATGTCAGAATGGGCTTCATTGAAACAAGAAAATAACGGAGTGTTCTTCGGAAAAGATGGATTCCTTATTGAACCATTTGAAAAACCCGGCGTTCAGTTTGATAAAAACATGGAATATATGAAAAGGTTTGCGGCAAATGCAAACGGTATTCAGTCGTATGTATTACTTGCCCCAACTTCGATTGCACTTTATGAGGATAAACTGCCCCTTTTCGCTCAAACATCCAGCGAAAGAGATGCGTTTGAAACTGCGAAAGAAGTATTGGCTTCTGAAATGGAAGTAATTGATGTATATGATGCGCTCAAATCGCAAAGTAATGAACACATCTATTTTAAAACAGATCACCATTGGACGATGCGGGGTGCATATCTAGCTTACAAAGAGTCAGCGGAAATATTGGGAATAAAACCGTATAAAGAAGATGACTTTAATATTGAAACGGTAGCGGAAAACTTTTATGGAACACTTCATTCTAAAACGAATACGATTGGTGTTGAACCGGACAAGATTGACGTTTATTTACCTAAGTTTGAGACATCTCATACAGTGACCTATGAAGATGGGCGAAAATCTGAGTCATTATATGAATGGGATTATCTTAATAAGAAGGACAAGTATTCGTTGTTTTTGGATGGCAATCATGCGCTTGTGAAAATTGAAACAGGAGTCAGAAATGGCCGTAAGCTGGCGGTTGTCAAAGATTCCTATGCGCATGCATTTATCCCCTTTTTAACGAACCACTTTGAGGAAATACATGTACTAGATCTAAGGTATTATCATTCCGACGTCCTCATGTATTTGAATGAACAAAACATCTCTGAAGTATTGTTTTTATACAACGTTGCTAATTTTGCAAAGGACCCAAATGTAATTTGGCTTTCACAAAGTAAATGAAAGGAGTTACTTTACTCACTATGAGTGAAGAAACTCCTTTTTGATATACGTGAACTCAATGATCAAAGTTCATTATCTTCATTATCGTAAAAAGAGTACGAATATATTTTGGCTGGCGGCGGTAAGATAGTAGTGATGTTTGCAAATGGATTACCAAAAATACGGTTGCGCCATTTAATATCGCAAGCCTGAAGGACAAGTCTATATAACAGGTGAACACTACCGTAATTGCGAAAAAGAGTAGAAACGATTGTGAAATAAACGGCGGGGAGGAGATAGTGGGTTGAAAAAGAGGCGTCTTAAAAAGTTACTAATTGCGCTTACAGTGATAATAACAATCGTGATCCTGTCGATTGGAATGAAACAAAAAGATAGCAACGAGGTCACGCCGGACGAGGTCATAGTGCCTGTCACTAAGATTGATGAACCTGAAACACGTCTTATTGACTCTAATTCACTGCCTGAAATCGACAAAGTCTTGAATGATCCAAGGCTAAAAGGTGCGACGACTGGAATTAGCATTCGGAACGCATCGACCGGTGAAATGGTTTATTCCAACCTTGGCGATACGCGGGTTCACCCTGCATCCGTAATGAAAATGCTCACAGGCGCAGCAGCACTTGAAACACTAGGAGAAGACTATACATTCAAAACAGAAATGTTCATGGATGGGCGGATTGAAAACGGCGTGCTTCATGGCAATCTCTATTTAAGAGGCAGAGGCGATCCGACGCTGACAAAAAATGATTTACAAGCATTTGCCTCCGAATTAAAAGGGATGGGAGTCAAATTTGTCGCTGGAAATATATACGGCGATGACACTTGGTATGACAACATTAGGCTTTCTCAAGACTTGAATTGGTCTGATGAACTTTACTATACTGGTTCCCAAATATCGGCACTAACCCTGTCTCCGAATGATGACTATGATGCGGGAACGGTGATTGTCGAGGTGACTCCAGCTACTAAATCAGGACAAGCAGGGAAAGTTGAAATGGCGCCAGCAAATACGTTTATGACAATCGTCAACAAGACGCAAACTGTTTCTAATAAAGGTAAGAAAAGTATTGCTGCTGAACGACAGCACGGTTCGAATACCATTATTGTTACCGGGACGATACCAACTGGCGCAAAAAAGACACGCACGTGGGTCTCTGTTTGGGAACCTACGAACTACACGGCAAGTATATTTAAGAAAGCCGTTGAACAACAAGGCGTTGCATTTTCTACAACACCGAAAGTTGGAAGCAAAAAAGTTCCTAAAGGAGCCACTTTAGTAACATCAAAACAATCGATGCCGTTAAAAGAGCTATTCATCCCCTTTATGAAACTAAGCAATAACGGACATGCTGAAGTGCTTGTCAAAGAGATGGGGCGTGCGATTGGCGGCGAAGGCAGCTGGGATAAAGGACTGGCCGTCATGGAAAGTGCGCTTGCAGATATGGAAATGGATACAAAAAATATGTTACTTCGAGACGGATCTGGTATGTCGCATAAAAACCTCGTCACAGCGAATGAAGTGACAAAATTGCTTTACGTAGCACAAACAAAGTCTTGGTATCCTACATTTCTTAATGCGCTTCCCGTAGCAGGGAATGAAGATCGATTAATTGGGGGTACATTGCGCTATCGCATGAAAGGAACTGCGGCAGCGGGTAATGTCCAAGCAAAGACAGGAGCATTGAACGGGGTTACTGCGTTGTCGGGATATGTCACAACGAAAGATGGCGAGTTGCTAATATTTTCTATCATGGTTAACAATTACTTAAGCGACAAAACTGTTGAAGTACTGGACACAATTGCTATCACGTTAGCAAATTATCAAAAATAAAAGCTGTTCCCTACCGTGAAGTCCGGGTAAGGAACAGCTTTTTTACTTGTCTAGGAAATTATAAAATCTCGTACTACGGATTAGTTGTAACTTAGAGATTTTACGTTTAGACTCCAGCTCCTAGCCCCTTGAGTCGCTTCTGTCCTGTATGAAAAGGCAAGGGACGCCTTTTCATACAGGCCTTTCAGCGCTTGTCGGGGCTGAACAGTCGCTTTCGCTTTTGTTCATTAACGTTTCGGCTCATAATTCAGCATCTTGAACATTTCCGACAGTTCTTCTTCAGTTAAGTCACGCCATTGTCCGTTAGGCAAATTACCGAGATGGATGTTCATAATGCGCGTCCGCTGCAACTTACGAACGTTGTAACCAAGCGCGGAACACATGCGACGAATTTGGCGGTTCAATCCCTGCGTCAATGTCATGTTGAATGTACGTGGTCCAATTTGTTTTACTTTGCATGGTTTCGTCACCGTATCTAAAATCGGTACGCCGGACTCCATTTGTCTGATAAATTCCTTCGTGATTGGTTGATCGACAGTGACGATATATTCTTTTTCGTGGCCATTTTCTTCACGCAAGATTTCATTGACGATATCGCCGTCATTTGTCAGAAGAAGAAGCCCATCTGAATCTTTGTCGAGCCGGCCGATATGGAAAACACGTAGAGGATGGTTTACGAAGTCGACGACATTTCCTTTAATATGGCGTTCTGTCGTGCTTGTAATACCAACGGGTTTGTTGAGCATAAGATAGACGAGTTGCTCTTCTGTCTTCACTAATTTTCCGTCAGCATGGACTTCGTCTCCATCTTTAACTTTACTGCCGAGTTCGGCAAGTTGCCCGTTAATTGTAATGCGTCCATCTTCTATCCATTTATCCGCACCGCGCCGGGAAACAATCCCCGCTTCACTTAAATATTTATTGATTCTCATGTATGTCATCCTATCTAAGAAAGTTCTTTCTTCTATTGTAGCGCGTCTGTGGAAAATGTTCAAAAACATGGAGTTGACATTAGAACGATGGAGTTGGTATTAGAAGTGCGAAGATGACATTAAAAACGTCGAGTCGCAATTAAAACCCGAAAATTGCAATCAAGCAAAAGAAGACGGCCTCCATTTCAAGTCTGGTATGAATGAAACAGAAAAGATTGACAACTAGCTTACCTTGTAATACGATGGGAATAACATTTTTTAAGAGACGGGCAGAAGATACCGAGAGCGGTGTCGCCCACGACAGACGAGTTGAGAAGAGCATAGCTGAGAAATTGATGAATAAGAATAGTAGCACAGGAGCGCGATTGTAGAGAGTCAGTGGGTGGTGAAAACTGATTCGCGACCGGTGTGAATGGACTTATGAGAGTCTACTTGAATCGTTTTTCAAGTAGGACGTGAGATCCCACGTTACGGGATGTGTCCTATGGGCACGCTAAGTGGAAGCAGCAATGCTTCAATTAGAGGTGGCAACGCGGAAAATTCCGTCCTCTGCAATTGGACTTTTATGTCCTTTTGCAGGGGACTTTTTTTATACCCAAAAAAGAGGAGAGCTGAGCATAGATGAGTAAAGAACAGACGAGTTTACGGACGACAATGAAGAAGTTAAATGGAGATTCATTAACGCCAATATTGATTTTCAGAAAAATGCAGGGAAAAAGAAAGTTTTTACTAGAAAGTTCTTCGAAGCGCGAGGGATCTGGGCGCTACTCTTTCCTTGGGATGGATCCATTGAAATCGTACAGCGGACGCGATGGAAAGCTTGAAGAACATGTTTATGCCACGGGCAAGAAATATGTACATGAGGGCAATTTGTTTGTGCTGTTGAAACGATTGATGCCACGAATTACGGATGATATCGATTTTCCATTCACGGGTGGAGCAGTCGGCTACGTGGGATATGGGGCAGGTTCTGACAGTGTGACGCGTTGCCATGACGATATGGGATTCCCGGATGTTAATTTCAATATTTACGAAACCATTATTGTTTTTGACCATGTGTTGAATGAAGTGACGTTGCTGCATACGGAAATTAATCCGGAACAAAGTGCTCCTGACTTGGATGCACTAGCGGAAAGTATGTTATCGGGACCGGAAAAAGAAGAGGCAGCCTTTGCACTTTCGGATTATAGCAGTTCTGTCACACAACAACAATTTGAAGAGTTGGTACGCGTTGCAAAAGGGTATATCGAGCAAGGGGAAGTTGAGCAAGTCGTACTGTCTAGACGTTTGGTGGCGGACTTTAACGGCGATCCATTTTCATTATACCGAAAGCTAAGAAAGCGTAATCCTTCACCTTATATGTATTATATGGAATTCGATGATCACGTCGTTTTAGGGACGTCTCCAGAAAGTATCGTAAGTGTATCGAATGGCAAAGTAATGACGAACCCAATTGCAGGAACACGCAGACGTGGTGTAGATAAAGCAGAAGATCTGGCACTTGAAAAAGAGTTGCTGGCGGACCCAAAAGAACTTGCGGAACACGATATGTTAGTTGAGCTTGGACGGAATGATCTGCAGAAAGTATGCCTTCCAGGTTCGGTGCATGTCACAAGTTATATGGAGGTCGTCCGTTACCAGCATGTGATGCATATTGTATCGGAAGCAGAGGGAACATTGTCGCCAGTACTACATTCATTGGACGCGTTAACGGCATGCCTTCCAGCGGGTACGGTAACAGGTACACCGAAAAAACGTGCAATGGAATTGATTGATGAATTGGAGAAAATGGACCGAGGTATTTACGGCGGGGCAATTGGTTATATCGGTTTCAACGGCAATATGGATTTTGCGTTGACAATTCGCACGATGGTTGTGAAAGGCGGTAAAGCGTATGTGCAGGCAGGAGCAGGAATTGTGCAAGCGTCAGATCCAACAGCGGAATTTATGGAAACAGCCAATAAAGCCAAGTCCTTATTGGAAGTCGTGAACTAAATGGATAATGAATTGATTGTGAGAAAGAGCCTAGCAGAGCAGAGGAGAGATTGAGATGAGAAGTTTTGTCAGAAGAGTAGAGATGGGCGAGCATTTGATGTATGAAGAAATGGTGGAAGCTTCTAAGCTGATGTTTACTGAACAAACGGAATCGCAGGACGTAGCCGACTTTCTTGTTGCATTGTCACGAAAAGGGGAAACGGCACACGAGGTTGGAGCACTTGCTTCGGTTATGAAATCGTTCGCGCTTCGAGTAAATGTACCACGGGAAACATTTATGGATAACTGCGGAACGGGCGGAGACGGCTCAAATACGTTCAACATTAGTACGGCATCCGCATTCGTTTTGGCGGGCGCTGGCGCTTCTATCGCTAAGCATGGCAATCGAAAAATTTCGAGTGCCGCGGGAAGCTCCGATGTATTGGAAGAACTCGGCATTCATACGGATTTCAGCTTAGATGAAACAATTGAACTTCTTAAGCAGGAAGGGATCACCTTCTTATATGCACCAAACGTTCATCCGAAAATGAAGCGAATTGGTGCTATCCGACAGCAAATTGGCAAGCCAACCATCTTCAATCTCGTGGGACCTCTGACAAATCCAATACCTTTGAAAACACAGTTCACAGGCATTAACAGGCCGGACTTCACGATGGAATATGCATCCGTCTTGCGCATGCTTGGCAGAGAACGGGCAATTGTCGTATCGGGAGCGGGGGGAATGGATGAAGCGTCACTTGCGGGACAAAATGCATTTGTGCTTCTTGATAAAGGCGATTTGATCCCGTTTTCACTGACAGCGGATGACGTGGGACTTACCTCTGCACCGATTTCTGCTATACGTGGAGGCGACGCGAAGGAAAATGCAGCAACCATTCGAGCGATTTTCAATGGACGACGCGGTCCTCATTTCGATACAGTCGTTTTTAACGCAGGCATTGGATTATTTGCGAATGGGCAAGCAGGGACGATCCAAGAAGGCGTCAAACGGGCGACAGACAGTATATTATCTGGCAAGGCGATGCAAAAGCTAGATGCAGTCGTAGCATTCAGTGCGAAAATCGGTGTAAAGGCGGTGGCAAGATGACGATTCTAGACGAGATATTACACAAGAAACGGCGTGAAGTGCTGGGCATGTTGGCAGAGCAGGATGTGTTACAAGAAGTTCGTCCGTCGCGTCCGTCTTTATTCAACAAGTTATATAAAACAGAACACTTGCAAGTCATTGCAGAAATGAAGCGTGCATCTCCCTCGAAAGGACTTATCGCCGAAGGTGCTGATCCTGTCGCACAAGCGATTTCTTACTACAACGCAGGCGCAGCGTGCATTTCAGTATTGACGGATAGTCATTTTTTCAAGGGCTCTTTCGAAGACTTAGCGGCTGTCGCAGATAATGTTCCGATTCCGTTGCTGTGCAAGGACTTTATCATCCATCCTGTACAAATTGACCGTGCAAAAATTGCTGGTGCATCTGTCATTCTACTGATTGTTGCCGCTCTTACTGATGACGAACTAAGCAATCTCCATGCCTATGCATTGGCATCTGGAATGGAAGTGCTTGTGGAAGTACATGACGGATTGGAGCTGAAACGTGCGATTGCTATCGATGCAAAACTGATAGGTGTAAATAATCGTGATCTCCGCACATTTAAAGTGGATTTAAAGAGAACCGAAGAGATTGCAGCCCTGTTTCCGTTTGATCAAGAACGTGTCCTCATCAGCGAAAGTGGTATCTGGGAATCGGAAGATGCGTTATTCGTAGCGGGTGCTGGTGCGAGTGCAGTTCTTGTGGGCGAATCATTGATGCGAAGCGGTGCAGTTTCTGCAGCCATCCATTCACTTCAAGTCTCGTTAGCTAGAGTAATCCGATGACGAAGGTGAAAATTTGTGGATTAAAGGAACCACAACACGTGAAAACAGCAGTCGATGCTGGAGTGGATGCAATCGGCTTTGTCTTTGCTCCTAGCAGGCGGCAAGTGACAATTACCGAAGCACAAGAGTTAGCAAAGGAAATTCCACCTGGCGTGCTGAAAATCGGAGTATTTGTAGATGCATCACGAGATGAAATTGAGCAAACTTACCGTGAAGTACCGCTAGACTTTGTTCAATTTCATGGTGATGAAAGTTCAGATTTCATCAAAAAAGTCGGACTTCCTTCCATTAAAGTGTTATCAGTTTACAGTGATGAAGATGCAAAGCGATCCGCACACTATGAAACAGACTACTTTTTGTTCGATACACCTGGAACGGACTTTAAAGGTGGTAGCGGAATGACCTTCGATTGGCAACTAATGAAAGACGTTGGTGTACAATCGGAAAAAATCATTCTGGCGGGCGGACTGAACGCGGATAATGTTGCACAAGCAATCAGGACGGTACATCCATATATGGTTGACGTTTCAAGCGGAGTAGAAAGTATGGGAAGAAAAGATGAGAATTTGATTCGCGCTTTCATAAAAGCAGTCAAAGATGAGGAGAGGTAAGCGATGGTACAAGAATTGGATGCAACTCAAACTACACAGGCAGGGCGATATGGAAGGTTTGGTGGACAGTTTGTCCCTGAAACATTAATGACAGCACTTATCGAACTAGAGGCTGCTTATGATGACGCGATTGCCGATCCGGCTTTCACAGACAAAGTAAGTTATTACTTAAAGGATTTTGTCGGACGCGAGACGCCGCTGTACTTTGCGGAAAGACTGACAAAAGAAGCGGGCGGTGCGAAGATTTATCTCAAACGGGAAGATTTAAACCATACGGGCGCACATAAAATCAATAATACGGTTGGGCAGGCACTTCTAGCGATGCGAATGGGTAAAAAGAAAATTGTTGCGGAAACCGGAGCGGGTCAGCATGGAGTAGCAACGGCAACGGTATGCGCCTTATTTAATCTTGAATGCGTTATTTACATGGGGAAAGAAGATATTCGTAGGCAAGAATTAAATGTTTTCCGCATGGAGTTACTCGGAGCAAAAGTCGTTTCGGTTGATAAAGGATCAGGCACACTGAAGGATGCCGTCAATGAGGCGCTTCGCTACTGGGTCGCGAATGTGGAAGACACGCATTACATATTAGGTTCAGCCCTTGGTCCGCATCCGTTCCCGAGAATTGTCCGTGATTTCCAACGTGTTATCGGTGTGGAAACGAGACGACAAATTGTGGAGAAAGAAGGGCGTCTGCCAGATGCAATTGTTGCGTGCATCGGAGGAGGGAGCAATGCAATCGGTATGTTCCACCCATTTATTGAAGATGAAGACGTTGCATTGTATGGCGTTGAGGCGGCGGGTAGCGGTATTGAAACAGGACTTCATGCGGCTGCAATTACGGATGGCAAAGAAGGTGTTCTGCACGGGGCGTATATGTATGTGTTACAAGATGATGATGGATTTATCCAGGAAGCGCACTCCATTTCAGCGGGTCTTGATTATCCCGCCGTCGGTCCGGAACATTGCCATTTACATGATATTGGACGTGTAGCGTACACATCTGTTACGGATGCAGGTGCATTGGAAGGATTGCAGTTATTGGCGAGAGTAGAAGGAATCATCCCCGCACTTGAAAGTGCACATGCGGTTCACTATGCAGTCGAACTGGCAGGTACGATGGGTGAGGAAGAAATTCTCGTTATTTGCCTTTCTGGACGTGGCGATAAAGATGTCCAAACGGTCCGCGATGCTTTAGGAGGTGGCTTGAATGACTAAGCAAGACTTAACTAACGCGATTACGGATTGTGTAGCCCGGGGTGATAAAGCGTTTGTGCCCTATATAATGGCGGGTGACGGCGGGCTAGAAACAATAAAGGAAAATATTTTATTTCTCCAACAAACAGGCGTGACGGCAATCGAACTGGGCATTCCTTTTTCAGATCCGGTTGCAGACGGCCCGGTGATAGAAGAGGCGGGAGAACGAGCACTTGCTAAAGGCGTAACACTTCGTAAGGTGTTGAAGGAACTCACTCTATTTAAGGATGAAGTCACCGCTCCGCTTGTAATAATGACTTATTTGAATCCGATTTTAAGCTATGGCATTGATCAATTTGCGAAGGATTGTCAGGACAGCGGAATCAGCGGACTTATTGTGCCTGACTTGCCACACGAAGAAAGTGGGCTATTGCAGAATTCCCTTGAAAAATCCGAGATTGCACTCATTCCACTAGTTTCGCTAACGAGCCCACCAGAACGGATTAAGAAAATAACAGCGGCAGCTGAAGGTTTTGTGTACGCGGTAACGGTAAATGGTATTACAGGAGTGCGTGATGGATTTGGCGATGATCTTGCTGCCCATTTGGAGCAGTTGAAAGCGGTGAGTCCAGTCCCTGTATTAGCTGGGTTTGGTATTTCAACACCTGAACAGGTCCAATCAATTGGTGCGCTTGCAGACGGGGTCATTGTAGGCAGTGCGATTGTTGCTGCTTTTCATAGAAATGATTTAACAGCGATCGAGGCGTTAGTAAAAATGTCGAAGAAAGAAATATATAGCTAAAAAACACGTCTGTTGATTAACCAGAAAGTAACTTGATCACACATTGGGTGCTACGTGTATAGTTGTATTTTGATTGCTTTGGAATTGAACGACTTCTATACGATTACCGGGATGTCTGGATGCGTAGGGATGCGACAAAGTCGCATCCCTACGCATCTTTCTCGGTAATCGTATGGTGGTCCTTCATCCGCCGCACTCCAAATGCATACGTACACGAAGTGCATATAGAGCTTTTTGGGACGAAAGAATTGCATGCTTCTTACCTGGAGAAAAGCCGCCAAAGATGCAATTTTGGCGGCTGAAACTTTCTATAGGGTTTTTTTTTACTAATAAAGAAGTGTCACTTTCTAGTAGGCGTAACATGATTAGATGCATATTCTTTGCTAAAAGTAAGCAAGGAACACATTGTACAGCATGCAAGAGTGCCCGAAATTGTATCTTCGGGCACTTACAATCTCTATAGAAAGTCATCTACTCTTTTCTTCCAAAACAACTGCATTTTTCATTTGAATAGTGTAGGAACGCGACAGGCAACTATTCACAACAGGATTACAGAGAAGAGTGTGGCTAGAAGTGACGAAGTCACTTCTAGCCACACTGGGCCCCCTCAGTAAATCTGTCATGAATAGTTAGCCGAAAGCGAGCCGGAAATACTCCAGTGAAAATGGATCTTTCCATGCCCTACTCACAAGTATTTTATGCAAATAAATGGTTAATCAACAGACTTGTTAAAAAAACGCCCTTCCTTGCATGAAATAGTGCGCGAGGAGGGGCGTTTCTTATACAGTTTGGTCGTTATGTCGTATAGTTCAAGGATAGGGTCGTCCAGCTTCTGCTTTTACTCAGCTACTACTTCCGACATCCTTTTTTCGGTTACCCATACAGTCCCAAAATCGATCAATGGTTTCATCGGAACAATTTTGCAAAGGGCTTGCCCTAACTTGCCGTCGAGAGCAACGCCGGGGTTCATTTCCTCGAATGCGGTACCCAATTCGGGAAAAATATCAGAATCGACATCAGCCATATCAAAAGTTGCCCAAATTCGTTCACCGTTTTGCATGACGGCTGCTCCTTGTGGGGAAACTGTACATTCAGGAGCCAGGTATTCGGATAAATGAAGGGCTGTGCACGACTCATAACTGACGCCAATCATAATGATTTTCACATCCGCATTCACCATTTTTCCGAGTGGGGAATTGGGTCCGAATGAATCCTCAAGCGGGTGTTCTCTCATCCAGTCATCTGCGTGTAGCCCCCATGCCATAAACGAATGGGCGGGGTGAGGACTTCGAATTGTTTCGGGGTGGCGGTGAAAGCATTCAGCAATTTTCCCCATTCCACGCAGATGGGTTAAGTTCGGGTCGTAAGCGGGAATAGATTGACGTATAGGTTCATGCCACTCTTCTGGAACAGGTGGAAGCATCCAGTAAGACGGTTCCGAATTGTCACCGGACTGTGCAGGCATGATGATAGTGCCGTTTGGTGTCACCGAATCCATAAGCGCTTCGACGACGGCTTGTTCACCACCTGCAATCCACCCCATCGATTTGAGGGATGCATGGACAATGAGATGATCGCCCGATTTAACGCCAAGTGAGCTAAGTTGCTCTTTTAGCGTCTTTTTAGATTGGAATGAATGGGTATTGAGAATTGTTTCAAATTCGGTCATGTGGATCACTCGATTCTATAGATATTTCAAAAAGCATAGCAAGCAGTAAAGGTTTTGCCAAGTTTTATGAAACCTTTCTTGCGGACAAGCGTACATATATAAAAGGAGATGTGTTCAATGGATGCGAATGTGATTAGACAGGAAGTCGAAACGACATATGAAAAAGTGAAATCGTTGGCAGGTTGGACGGTGGATAAAAACGTCGTGCTGACAATTACATCGTATTATGTCACATCTGAAAGAGAATTTGACGCGCAAAGTCTGAGCCGAGTAATGGATGCACTGAAAAGTAAATCAAGTTGGCTTTCGCCGTTACGCGGCAATCTACTTCCGATGATGGCTGCATTTTTAGATCAGCCCGGAGCGGATATTGACAAAGAAGTGAATCGTTTATTCGCGAAGCAACAAGTCCTCAAGGGGATAGGCTTCCGTAATACAATCCATTCGTATTTGGCTGCGCTTCTGCTGACGAATGATACAGAGCTCTATGAAAATGAAGCACGCCAAGCCAAAAAGCTGTATGATGCGATTAAGAAGCAGCATTTTTTCCTGACGTCTGACGATGATTACGCATATGCAGTATTGCTGGGGAAAAGAGGCGCCGATCCAATTGAGCACGCCAAGTCGATGCGTGCGTATTACGACGCACTCCGGACTGAGGGATTCCGTTCGGGAAATGAACTACAATGGCTGTCACAAGTAATGACTTACATACAAATCAAGTTTGACCCGAATCTCGTAACCAGGGCTGCCGAAGTACTAACTCATTTTAAACGTAATACGAAAGTACGGCCTGTGCATTACCCGATGATCGGATTTCTTACCGTATTTGGAATAGACGATACGGAATTGCAGAATATTGTCGAACTGACGCATTCATTGGAGGAATCCAAACCTTTTAAATGGAATCGTGAAATGGCGTTGTCTATTGCGATTGGGTATATTATGCATAAATTGACTGAAAGTGCAGAAGCAGCAAGTGTTAGTCTTGCAACGTCTGTGGAATTAATTATACAAGCGCAACAAGCGGTGATGGCTGCAACGATTGCTGCGATGGTTGCGTCTACCTCAGCAAATTCATCCAATAATTGATTGTGATTCGCTTAATTTCCATTCAGTTTAGATAGGCTTTTGCGTCACGGGAACAGTTGGATTCAGAAACGTGATTTTAACTCCGTGTATCTTGTAAAGGAGCCGATAGCGCTTAAAATGAGTAGGATGTAAATACCCTGTTAAATACATTAAAAAGATTTCATTCCAAATCGGAAATGGAATCTTTTTTGCGTTTTATAAATAAAATATAAAAATATTATTCTTGAAAAGTTAAAAGTATTTCGGTTAAGGAAATGCTTTCAAATCAACGTTTGTAACCTAAATGTAACCTAATTGTCACATCGAAAGTATTTTATGTATTTCATATCTTGTAAAAATAGTGTTGTCATCCATAAATTTGTATAGTATATTGGTGCAAGTGAATCAATATCAGAAAATTTACTATTAATAGTTTGGGAGTTTAAGTATTGTAAGGAGGAAATTTTCTTGGGGAACCCGGTATTGGAAATTAAAAATCTCCGCACATCGTTTCGAATAAAAGACAACTACTATGCCGCAGTCGATGATGTATCATTGACTGTTGAAAAAAATGAACTGCTAGCCATAGTAGGCGAATCGGGTTGCGGGAAGAGTGCATTTGCTTTTTCGATAATGGGTCTGCATAGTCAAGCTAAAGTGGAGGGGGATATTTACTTCAAGGGTCAGAATATAGCAAATATCTCTACACCTAAGCTAAATGAATTGCGTGGGAATAAAATGGGGATGATTTTTCAAGACTCGCTTTCCGCATTGAATCCATTAATGACTATTGGCGATCAAATTGATGAGATTATTTATATCCATAACAGTAAGTTACCGAAAAAGGAACGGAAAGAGAGAGTCATTGATTTGCTGAATAAGGTTGGAATTGTCGATCCAGCATTTACTCACGATCAATTTCCCCATGAATTATCAGGTGGGATGAGGCAGCGGGTAGTGATTGCGATGGCGATTGCCAATGAACCGGAGCTATTGATTGCTGACGAGCCAACGACTGCTCTGGATGTGACCATTCAATCTCAAATACTCGATTTAATAAAAAAGCTCAAAGAAGAGATTCACGCGGGGATTATTTTGATTACCCATGACCTGGCAGTTGTTGCTGAAATGGCAGATCGTGTTGCTGTCATGTACGCAGGTCAAATTGTTGAGATAGCGGATGTCTATACATTATTCGAAAACCCCTTGCATCCTTATACGAGGTCGTTGCTGAACTCAGTTCCGAATTCAAATGAAGTGCAATCTGAACTTCATGTTATTGAAGGGATTGTACCGTCCTTGCAGAATTTGCTGCGTGAAGGCTGTCGATTCAGTCCAAGAATACCTTGGATCGATGAGTCAGCGCATGAAAAAAACCCAGTATTGCATGAAGTAAATCCTGGTCACTTCGTACGTTGTACCTGCTACCAACAGTTTAGCTTCCCTGAAAAAAGCAAGGAGGATCAATACCATGGCGTTTCTTGAAGTAGAAGATTTAAAAGTCCATTTTCCAATTCAAGGCGGCGTATTTGGTAGGACTGTTGACCATGTAAGAGCAGTGGATGGTGTCTCGTTTTCGATTGAAAAAGGGAAGACATATGGGCTTGTTGGTGAATCTGGATCCGGAAAAACAACAACTGGACGCGCAATTATTGGTTTAAACAAAATAGCTGCAGGAAAAGTTATTTTTGACGGACAGGACATTACAGATTTGCGCCGCTCGAAAATGGGTGCACGCAGGGATATACAGATGATCTTTCAAGATCCCTATTCCACGTTGAATCCCAAAAAACGAGTGCTTGATATTGTATCTGAGCCACTTCGTAATTACGAAAACCTTTCAAGGAGCGAAGAAAAGAAGCGGGTCGGGGAACTATTAGAGCTCGTCGGTTTAAGCCCAGAAAGTATACATAAATACCCGCACGAATTTTCAGGTGGACAACGACAACGGATTGGGATTGCTAGGGCAATTGCTTTAAAACCGAAGTTGATTATTGCTGATGAACCTGTTTCAGCACTTGATGTTTCCGTTCAAGCACAGGTCTTGAATTTTATGCAGGAGATTCAAAAAGAGTTGGGTCTTACTTATCTCTTTATCAGCCATGATCTTGGAATTATCAAGCATATGTGTGATCGAATTGGGATTATGTATAAAGGGCGTTATGTTGAGGAAGGAACTCCGGAAGATATCTTTAAAAATCCACAGCATATTTATTCAAAACGGTTGGTTGCTGCAATTCCTGATATTGACCCTAGAAAACGTGAACAACAGGTACAATTCCGGCAAGCAGTAAAAGTAGAGTATGAGCAGTCATACAGCGATTATTTCGATGACTTGGGCTTGGCCTATAAATTACAGCCTGTATCGGACACACATTTAGTGGCTTTGCCTGGGAAAGGGTGAATGGTATGTGGAAATTCACTGTACGTCGAATTGGAATAATGATTCCGCAAATTGCATTACTAAGTCTTTTAATATTTATCATGGCAAAAATGATGCCTGGTGATGCGTTAAGTGGTTTGATCGATCCGAGTATTGATCCAGCTACGATAGAGGCAATGAGAAAGAAACTAGGCTTGGATAATCCTTGGCATATTCAATACATGGATTGGATTAAAGGGGTGGCTCAGGGCGATTTTGGACAATCCTTCCGCTTTAAGATGCCGGTCACCGAATTAATTTCTCAACGACTAGTTAATACGTTTTGGCTGTCACTAGTTACGTTAATCTTGACTTATTTAATCGCGATTCCCCTAGGCATTACAAGTGGACGGTATAACGATTCATGGGCTGACCGATTAATAACAGGTTACACGTACGTAGGGTTCGCGGCTCCATTATTTATCTTTGCTCTTGTTATGCTTTGGATCTTTGGTTTTCATTTTGGTTGGTTCCCTACCAGTGGTAGTGTAACGCCAGGGCTAAGTCCAGGTTCGTTCGAATATGTACTCAGTAAAATAAATCATTTGTTGCTCCCTTCATTATCAATGGCCCTTATCGCAACGGTTTCGACCGTTCAGTATTTGCGAAGTGAGATTATTGATACAAAACAGAAGGAATTTGTAGTGACAGCACGGGCGAAAGGTGCATCTGAGTCAAGGGTCTACAACCGCCATATTTTAAGGAATTCATTGTTGCCGATTGCCGCATTTTTCGGTTATGAAATTACGGGATTAATCGGAGGAACCATTTTTATTGAAAACATCTTTGGGTACCCAGGAATGGGTCAGTTGTTTATAGAATCGATTTCACTACGTGATTTTAGTGTGGTGACATCAGTTGTTCTAATATTTGGGATTGCTTCGATCTTAGGTGCATTGATTTCAGATATTATATTAAGTATTGTTGACCCACGTATTCGTATAAAATAAGAACTCGATAGACTTTGAGGTGGTTAAGGTTGGAAATGAAAAATGTCCATTTACCCGACAGTACGCAGGATGCTGACAGAAGTCCATCCGGCTGGATTATTATCTGGCGTGAACTTGTTCGAGATAAACTAGCTTTTATATCATTAGTTTTTCTTACACTCATTATGGTATTTGTATACGGTGTTTCCCTGTTTTTAGATCAGAAAGAAATTGTGACAGTGGACTTGTTTTCTATCCACAAAGCCCCGTCTAAAGAATTTTGGTTAGGTACAGATTATGGTGGACGAGATGTTTTTGGACAACTGATTATCGGGACGCGGAATTCACTTTCAATTGGGATTCTTGTAACAGTAATGACGGGTGTCATTGGAATTACGGTTGGCTTGATTTCGGGCTATTATGGCGGAAAGATTGATAATATAGTCATGCGGATTGTTGACTTTTTCATGATTTTACCATTCCTGATGATTGTCATTGTGTTTGTATCAGTTTCACCTAAATATACCATTTTGACATTCTCCTTAATCATGACGGCTTTTTTATGGATGGGAAAAGCACGATTAATCCGATCGAAAGCGTTGCAAGAAAGAGAACTAGATTATGTGCAAGCTTCAAAAACGCTGGGCTCACCGAATATAAAAATAATGTTTACACAGGTGTTACCGAATTTAAGTTCAATCATTATCGTTTCGATGACATTGAGCTTAGCTGCAAACATTGGTTTGGAATCTGGGCTATCCTTTTTAGGCTTTGGTTTTCCAGAAAGTACGCCAAGCCTCGGGACACTTGTCAGTTATGCAAGAAACCCACAAACTTTGGAGTATCGATGGTGGATCTGGTTACCTGCATCACTACTAATACTAGTGCTGATGTTGAGTATAAATAATGTCGGTCAAGCGTTAAAACGTGCGACTGATGCAAGACAAAGAAGAGGATAAGAAGGGGGAGAGATTTATATGGTAGGAAAGAAAAGTGTAAGTAAAGCTTTATTCGCATTGATGCTTGTTCTAGTACTTGCGTTAGCGGCTTGTAATAAGGCGGAAGAAGCGAAACCAGCAGATACTGGAACTAAGAAAGAAGAGGACAAGAAAGAAGAGGTCAAGGAAGAGGAAGTCGTAGATGACGGCCTTTATTCGATCGATGACTTTAGTAATATTAAAACTAATGAAGGTGAAGCAATCGAAGGAGGTTCATTCACATATGGACTTGTTTCAGATACTGCTTTTGAAGGAACGTTGAACTTTAACTTCTATTCAGGCGCGCCTGATGCTGATGTTCTTAGTTGGTTCGACGAAGGCTTGTTGACATGGGATTCAAGTTTTGTCTATACAAATGACGGTGCTGCAACATATGAAGCATCTGAAGATGGAAGAACATTCACGTTCACGATTCGTGACAATGTAAACTGGCACGACGGTACGCCAGTTACAGCTGAAGACTGGTTATTTGCACATGAAGTCCTTGGCCATGCTGACTATGATGGTCCGCGTGCTGGAGATGTTCTTAACATTGTAGGTATGGAAGATTTCCAAGCAGGTAAATCAAAATCAATTTCTGGTATTGAAGTAGTAAGTGATAAAGTATTGAAAATCACTTATCTTGAAGCAACACCATCACTTATCACAGGTGGAATCTGGACATACCCACTTGCTAAGCATATCTTTGGCGATATGCCTGTTAAAGATATCTCATCTTCTCCAGAAGTACGTCAGAAACCAATTGGTTTTGGTCCATTTAAAGTTGACACAATCGTACCTGGTGAGTCAGTAACGTACACTAAAAACGAAGATTACTGGCGCGGGGCACCAAAGCTGGACACAGTTACTTTAAAAGTAATCAATCCAAACGTCGTTGTTCAATCACTTGAAAAAGGTGACGTGGACACAGTAAGTGCTTTCCCAGTAAATCAGTTCCCAGATAACGCTAATATGTCAAACGTTGAATTCTTAGGTGCTGTAGATCGTGCATATTCGTATGTTGGCTTTAAACTTGGAACTTGGGATAGCGAAAAGAAAGTAGTAAAACCAAATCCAAATGCGAAGATGGCAGATGTCAATTTGCGTAAAGCTATGTGGCATGCGGTTGATAATAATACGGTAGGTGAGAAGTTCTATCATGGCCTACGTTGGTCTGCAACAACATTGATTCCACCATCACACCCGGAATATCATGATGCAACAAATCCTGGTACACCTTATGACCCTGAAGTAGCAAAACAGTTGCTTGAAGAAGCTGGATTTAAAGACGTTGATGGTGATGGTATCCGTGAAGACAAAGAAGGAAAACCATTGGTTATCAATTATGCTGCTATGTCCGGCGATGACATCGCTGAACCTTTGGCACAATACTATATTCAAGCATGGGAAGCTGTTGGCTTGAAAGTAGAACTATTAGATGGTCGCTTACAAGAGTTTAATACTTTTTATGAAGGCGTTGGACAAAAAGGAAATGACAATCCCGACATTGATATTTATGCAGCTGCTTGGGGTGTAGGTATCGACGTTGATCCTAGTGGATTATACGCTAAAAACGTATTATACAACTTCGCTCGTTGGGAAAATGCAGACAATGAGCGCCTGTTAGCTGAAGGTATCTCTGAAGAAGCATTCGACGTTGAGAAGCGTAAAGAAATATACAACGAGTGGCAACAACTGATGACAGATGAAGTTCCTGTATTCCCAACATTGTATCGTTCGGTATTGGTACCAGTTAACAACCGTGTACAAAACTATGCAATTGGTGATGGAACAGGTGTTTATTTAAGTGATATCGCAGTAACACAAGATAAGCCTATGTCTGCGAAAAAGTAAGTTAAGATTTATAGTAGAAGCTTGTAGAGGAAAAGAGTCATTTTTCTTCTGCAAGCTTTTTTAATTGTTAAGAAGTGCCGTAAGAATCCTATAAATACATCTATGAACGAGAAAGCATGATTGAATAGCGGAATATGATAAACTTATTAAGAATATTAAAAATAGGCGTATCAGCTTCTTAATGAAAGGAAGTTATTTATATGAAAATAAGGCCACAACGCCTCCAACAAGGGGACACAATTGGTATCATCGCACCTTCAAGCCCGCCGAATCAAGAGAACTTAGAGCGCTCACTTGCGTTTCTTGAACAGCTAGGATTGAAATGGAAGTTTGGAAAGCATGTTAAGAACGTCCATGGTTATCTCGCGGGAACGGACGATGAACGACTTCAAGACTTACATGATATGTTTGCAGATCCTACGATTAAAGGAATCATCTGCGCAGGCGGAGGATACGGTTCGGCTCGTTTTACGGATAAAATCGATTTGCAGCTTATGAAAGAGAATCCGAAGGTCTTTTGGGGTTTCAGTGATATCACGTACCTGCATACGGCGATGGGCCTGTATTCCAATCTTGTCACGTTCCATGGCCCGATGCTAGCATCATGTGTTGGGAAAGACACATTCCATGAATTGTCCGCTAAAATGTTCCAACAGTTATTTGAGCCAATGGAACTTCATTACACAGAAGCCATTTCACCACTTGAAACGATCACAGCTGGTGTTGCGCAAGGTGAACTTGTTGGTGGGAATCTGTCGCTACTTGCTAGTGGAATTGGTACCAAGTTCGAAGTGGACACGAAGGGGAAGCTTCTCTTTATAGAAGATGTAGGTGAAGAACCATACAGAGTCGATGGTCTTCTCAATCAATTGCGCATGGCTGGTAAGCTGAAAGAGGCAGCAGGAATTGTTATCGGTAACTACTCGGATGCGGAACCGAAAAAACGAAAAGAAACACTCACGATAGACGAAGTATTCGACCACTACATGGGTAATCTTGGGGTGCCAGTGGTGAAAGGATTCCAAATTGGTCATTGTCAGCCACACTTTGCTATACCACTTGGCGTCGGCGCAAAGCTCGATGCGGATAACAAGACACTAACGATATTACCTGGCGTGGAGTGAAACGAGGTATGAAAGCGATTTACGCAAACTAATCATTTGGAGATATGCCGCTGAATCTAGGCGGCATTTTGTGTTTGAGCGACAATACTTTTGGGTAACATATATGAGAGCGCAGAAAACGATGAAATTGAAGATACAAGTGTTTTTTTGATAGTTAAAAGTAAAACTTATGTTAGAGTTGTGAAAAAGTAATTCCATTTACCTATGCCTATTTTAAGTCGTTAAGTTGTAAAATAATCCATAACGCATTATAATTGTTTAGTCATCGACATTCTTCGACACATTCCGCAAAAGCTCGATCTAGTCGGGCACCAATCCACTGGACAGTAGTCCGAAATGGCATATTCATGCAAACTAAGTCAAAAAAAGTAATGAGAACGCTAATTCAATTAATTTTCTGAATCGTACGAGGTTTGGTTTTTTTATTAACTAAAAAAAGAGGTGCTTTGTATTGAAATTATCACCGGTTGAACAGGAAAAGTTGCTATTGCACGTTGCAGGAGAACTAGCAATTAAACGTAAAGAACGCGGAGTTAAGTTAAATTATCCGGAATCTATTGCACTAATTTGTCACTATATTATGGAAGGGGCGCGTGATGGCAAGACTGTTGCGCAACTGATGAGCGAAGGAAAACAAGTGCTTACGGTTGAGGATGTAATGGAAGGCGTCGGCGATATGATCAGTGACGTGCAGATAGAATGTACATTCCCAGATGGAACAAAACTTGTGACGGTCCACCGTCCAATTCAATAATAGGAGGCTTTAACAATGATTCCAGGAGAAATTAGAACAGCTGAAGGCATGATTGAAATAAATGCTGGACGCCCGGTGAAAACAGTACGTGTTGCAAATACTGGTGACCGTCCGATACAAGTTGGATCTCATTTCCATTTTATCGAAGTTAATAAATATCTTGAATTCGACCGTGAACAGGCAGTTGGCATGCATTTGAATATCCCATCTGGCACGGCTGTACGCTTTGAACCAGGCGAAGAGAAGGAAGTCGAATTGGTTGAATTCGGTGGAAAACGTCATGTGTTCGGGCTGAATAATTTGACGGAAGGTTCGACGCACCATAAGGACGAAATTATGGATAAAGCAGCTGAAGCCGGTTTTAAAGGAGCTGAGGATAAATGAAAGTAACACATGAACAATATGCGAAAATGTTTGGTCCGACAGTAGGCGATAAAGTACGTCTTGCTGATACCGATCTTTGGATTGAAATTGAAAAAGACTATACATCATATGGTGATGAAGGTGTTTTCGGCGGAGGAAAATCGCTTCGTGTGTCGATGGGCCAAAACGGTAAAAACATTCGTGAAGAAGGTGTTCTCGATACGGTTATCACAAACGTTATGATTATTGACCATACAGGTATTGTAAAAGCAGATATTGGTATTAAAGATGGCCGTATTATAGGAGTCGGAAAAGCAGGAAATCCGCTTACCATGGATGGTGTAGATCAGGATATGATTATCGGTGTAGGAACGGAAGTCTATGCAGGTGAAGGACTCATCGCAACAGCAGGTGCTGTCGACACGCATATTCACTTCATTAGTCCACAGCAAGTTGAAACTGCACTTAACGCTGGTACGACTACATTCATCGGTGGTGGAACAGGTCCGGCCGCGGGTTCAAAAGCGACGAGTTTGACGGCTGGCGAGTGGCATCTTCACCGTATGTTACAAGCGGTTGAAGACTTACCAATCAACGTTGGGTTACTTGGAAAAGGGAGCGCATCTACGACGGAACCAATTATTGAACAAGTCCGTGCGGGTGCAATCGGTATGAAAATACACGAAGACTGGGGTGCTACTCCAGATGCTCTGAATCAGAGTCTTATCGTTGCAGATGAATTCGATATCCAAGTCGCACTTCACTCCGATACGCTCAATGAAGCAGGTTTTGTTGAAAATACAATTGAGGCGATTGATGGTCGTGTCATCCATATTTTCCATACAGAAGGAGCGGGCGGCGGACATGCGCCAGACCAACTGAAATTGGCTGCATATCCAAATATCTTGCCTGCATCGACGAATCCGACAAAACCATTTACAACAAATACAATTGACGAACATTTGGACATGCTTATGGTATGTCACCATTTGAAACACGATGTACCTGAAGACGTGGCGTTCGCAGATTCACGTATCCGTCCTGAAACAATTGCGGCCGAAGATATTATGCAGGATCTAGGAATTCTAAGTATAATGTCATCCGATTCACAAGCGATGGGGCGTGTTGGTGAAGTGACAATGCGTACGTTCCAAACGGCAAATAAAATGAAGATGCAACGCGGCCCACTTCCCCAAGATGAAGGAAAAGACAACGATAACTTCCGTGTAAAACGTTACATTTCAAAATTAAATATTAACCCGGCGATTGCACACGGAATCAGCCATGAAGTTGGTTCACTTGAAGAAGGGAAACTAGCGGATATTATCCTTTGGGAACCTGCATTTTTCGGCGTGAAAGCTGAAGTCGTTATTAAAGGTGGAATTGCTGTCTACGCAATGACTGGCGATCCAAACGCGTCTATCCCGACGCCGCAACCGATGATGGGACGCCGTATGTACGGTTTTCACGGTCAAGCACCTCAACACGCGGCAATGACATTCCTTCCGAAAATTGCAGTAGAAGAAGGCCTTCCTGAAAAACTGGGCCTTAAGAAAATGATTGGTACTGTTAAAAATTGTCGTAACATTGGCAAAGCAGATATGAAACATAACAGTGAGACACCAGAAATTGACGTCAATCCTGAAACATATGAGGTGAAAATTGACGGCGTACTTGCTACGTGTGAACCGGTTAGCGTTCTCCCGATGGCACAACGTTATTTCTTATTTTAATTACTGAAAATTACCGAATGTGATCAAGAGGGAAGGTCGAAATTGCTGAAAAGAAAATTTACGGCGATTTCGACCCCATCCTATTTGAACATGCTGATAAAGGAGCTGACTACTGTTATCAAGAGTACTGAAAATTGTATAAAAGTATATTCAAAGATCTATTAGCTCAGAAGTTTTTCAACGGTTAACTGTGTGTTAAATAGGGTAAAGATTGTTGATGGAGTTGGAACTGTCATTGAAAGAACATAAAAGGGGATGCTTGTTTTGAAAAAGGCATATAAAACTGAAGTTCTTCTCACCACTTCCCAACAACAAAAAGCCAATCAAACAATCGGCGTTTGCCGGTATGTCTACAATCTTTATCTTGAGACCGCACAAAACCACTATAAAGAAACAAACAAGCATTTGTCCGGCTTTGACTT